>JANXRM010000308.1 GCA_025353015.1 Hyphomicrobiales bacterium | reverse complement strand
CCAACGAGTACAAGGATCTCAAAGTCGGCACCGACAGCTCCGCCTTGAAGGAGGCTTTCGCGCAAAAGCGAGCCGCCGGCAAGGATGTCAAAGTCGCCATGACTTTCCCCGGTGGCACCCACGATCTGTGGATCCGCTATTGGCTGGCCGCGGGCGGCATTGATCCCGACAAGGACGTTGCGACCATCACCGTGCCGCCACTGCAGATGGTGGCGAACATGAAGGTCGGCACCATGGACGCGTTCTGCGTCGGCGAGCCGTGGAACGAGCAGCTCGTCAACCAGGATATCGGTTTCACCGCCGCCACTACGGGAGAGATCTGGACCAAGCATCCGGAAAAAGTGCTCGGCATGCGCGCCGATTGGGTAGATGCCAACCCAAAAGCCACGCTTGCCATCATGATGGCAACGATGGAAGCGCAGCAGTGGTGCGAGAAAGCCGAGAACAAGGCCGAACTGGCCGAAATCATCGGCCGCCGCCAGTGGTTCAACGTACCCGTGCCCGACATCATCGGCCGCATCAAAGGCGAGATCAATTATGGCCGTGGCCGCAAGGTCAACGATCCGAAACTGGCAATGAAGTTCTGGGGCGACAACGGCTCGGTCTCCTATCCCTGGAAGAGCCTCGATACCTGGTTCGTCACCGAAAACATTCGCTGGGGCAAGTTCGATCCCGCGATGGACATCAAGGCCTTGGTCAACAAGACCAACCGCTCAGATCTGTGGATCGAAGCGGCCAAGACGCTCGGCGTGTCCAACGCGCCTTCTGGCGACAGCCGTGGCGTCGAAAAATTCTTCGATGGCAAGATCTTCGACCCAGCCGATCCGAAGGCCTACCTCGCGTCTCTCGCCATCAAGCGGGCTGCGGTCTGATCTGATCCCAGTCTGAATTCGGAAGTCTGAAATCGCAAGTCTGAACATCGGCTGGGCCCAGTCTGGACCCATTCCCCGTGGAGACCAATTCATGTCCGTTGCCGCATTGAGATCCGAGCCGCAGCCAGCAGCAGTGGCGCCAGTCGCGAGGGGTGCCTCGAACGTCGTGACTATTGCCCGCAAGCCGGCACGTCGCGACAGCCGCATCAAGCAGAAGATCGCCGCGTTTTTCGCGACGGTCGTGCCGCCGTTGGTGGTGGTCGCCATGATGTTGCTGGTTTGGGAATTCGCCTGCTCTGGGCCCAAGTCCAGCCTGCCAGCGCCGACGCGGATCTGGGCCGAGTCGCAAGATCTCATCCTGCAGCCGTTCTTCGTCAATGGTCCGCAGGATGTGGGTCTCGGCTGGCGCGTGGCCACAAGCCTCGAGCGCGTCGTGATCGGTTTCGGCCTGGCCTCGGTCGTCGGCGTTCTGCTCGGCGCACTGGTCGGCCAGAGCGTGTGGGCAACGCGCGGGCTTGATCCGGTATTCCAGGTGTTGCGGACCGTGCCGCCGCTCGCCTGGCTGCCAATTTCACTCGCGGCTTTCCGCGATAGCGCGCCCTCGGCGATCTTCGTGATTTTCATCACGGCGATCTGGCCCGTGATCATCAACACCGCGGTCGGCATCCGCAATATCCCACAGGATTACCAGAACGTGGCGAAGGTCCTACGCCTCAACCACATCGAGTATTTCTGGCGCATCATGATCCCCTCGGCGGCGCCCTACATCTTCACGGGGTTGCGGATCGGCATCGGCCTCTCCTGGCTCGCCATTGTTGCCGCCGAGATGCTGACCGGCGGCGTCGGCATCGGCTTCTTCATCTGGGACGCCTGGAACTCCTCGAAACTCTCCGACATCGTCGTCGCGCTGATCTACATCGGTGTCGTCGGCTTCGTTCTCGACCGTCTGGTGGCGCTGATCGGGCAGATCGCAACGCGCGGCACGGCTTCGGGCTGACCGGCAACACATCGAGGAGTTTCACCATGATTGCGCCGCTAGAACCGAAGTCTCACACCCGCCTAGTGCCGATGATCGGCGACAAGTCGTTCCTGAAGATCGACCATGTCGACAAGACCTTCGTGCGCGGCTCCGCCACGACGGAAGTCTTGAGCGACGTCAACCTTGCCATCGAGCGCGGCGAGTACATCTCGATCATCGGCCACTCGGGCTGCGGCAAGTCCACGCTGCTGAACCTGATTGCCGGCCTGACGACCGTGACGCGAGGCGCCGTGCTGCTCGAAAATCAGGAAGTGAACGCGCCGGGGCCGGATCGTGCCGTCGTCTTCCAGAACCACTCGCTGCTGCCATGGCTGACCGTTTACGACAACGTACGGCTCGCCGTGGACAAGGTTTTCGGCCGGATGAAGTCCAAGGTCGAGCGACATGCCTGGACCATGGAGAAACTCGACCTCGTGCAGATGGCGCACGCCCGGGACAAGCGGCCGTCGGAAATCTCAGGCGGCATGAAGCAGCGCGTCGGTATTGCCCGGGCGCTGGCCATGGAACCAAAAGTGCTGCTGCTCGACGAACCGTTTGGTGCGCTCGACGCGCTGACGCGGGCACATTTGCAGGACTCTGTCATGCAGATTCACGCCCGCCTCGGCAACACGGCGATCATGATCACGCACGATGTCGACGAGGCGGTGCTGTTGTCGGATCGCATCGTCATGATGACGAATGGTCCGGCCGCGCACATCGGCGAGGTGCTGGAGGTTAATCTGCCGCGTCCCAGGCACCGGCTGGAAATGGCCACGAACCCGGAATATCTGCGCTGCCGCGAGGCGGTGCTGCGGTTCCTCTACGAACGGCACCGGCTGGTCGATACGGCCGCGTGACAAGGGCTGCGACGCTCGCGAGAGGCGTCGCCCATCACTTCGTTTCTTCGAACAGCTCGCGGCCAATGAGCATGCGCCGGATTTCCGATGTGCCCGCGCCAATCTCGTAAAGCTTGGCATCGCGCAACAGCCGGCCCGTCGGGTAGTCGTTGATGTAGCCGTTACCGCCGAGAATCTGGATGGCGTCCAGGGCGATCTTGGTCGCCTTTTCGGCGGCAAACAGGATCGCGCCAGCCGAGTCCTTGCGCGTGGTTTCGCCCCGGTCGCAGGAGCGCGCCACGGCATAGACGTAGGCCTTGGCCGCGTTCATCTCCGTATACATGTCGGCAAGCTTGGCCTGGATCAGCTGGAAGGTGCCGATCGGCTGGCCGAACTGGCGGCGTTCGTGGACGTAGGGGACAACGACGTCCATCGCCGCCTGCATGATGCCGATGGGACCGGCGGCCAGCACCGCGCGCTCGTAGTCGAGGCCCGACATCAGTACGTTGACGCCCTTGCCCACCTGGCCCAGCACGTTTTCGGCGGGCACCTCGCAGTCCGTGAATACGAGTTCGCCGGTCGAGGAACCGCGCATACCCATCTTGTCCAGCTTCTGCGCCACCGTGAAGCCCTTGAAGCTGGTCTCGACCAGGAAGGCCGTAATGCCGCGCGAGCCAGCGGCCGGATCGGTCTTGGCGTAAACGACGATGACTTGGGCGTCGGGGGAGTTCGTGATCCACATCTTGGTGCCGTTGAGGACGTAGCGGTCGCCCTTCTTGTCGGCGCGGAGCTGCATTGAAACGACATCCGAGCCGGCACCCGCTTCGCTCATGGCAAGGCTGCCCACATCCTCGCCCGAGATCAGCTTGGGCAGGTATTTGCGCTTCTGGGCATCGGTGCCGTTGCGCCGGATCTGATTGACGCACAAGTTCGAATGCGCGCCATAGCTCAAGCCGACGGCGGCGGAGCTGCGCGATAATTCCTCGACGGCGATGCAATGCTCAAGATAACCGAGGCCCGAGCCGCCGTACTCTTCCTCGACGGTGATGCCGTGCAACCCGAGTGCGCCCATTTTCGGCCAGAGATGGCGTGGAAATTCATCCGTCTTGTCGATTTCGGCCGCGATCGGCGCCACCTCTTTGTTGGCGAAGGCGCGTACGGTCTGGCGCAATTGGTCGGCGGTTTCACCCAGGCCGAAATTGAGGGTCGGATATTCATTGGGTATGGACATATTTTTTCAGCCTTTCATGCGCAGTGGTCCGGTCGGACGGATCGAGGCCAGCAGCTGACGGCGCCTCACGATCGGACCCGAGTTGGCTCGCACCATAAGTGGCGGCGGCGGTAACGCAAAGTGTCACGCACAGCGCCGTCCGCAAATGGGTGCCTGAGGCACAAAGGAAAGCTAAGCGGCCGATCGTCGGCGGCTTTTGTCCATCTTCGCTTTAGCGGGGAATTTGCGCTATAAGGTGGTGCTTTAGGTCGAACGGGGGCAACGCCAAATGACTGATCCGGTTCGCGACAGGGCTGTGCCCGACGACCGGCCGAACCGGTTGCCTTGGCCTCCCGTGCTGCTCGCTGGTGCGACGACCCTGGCGCTCGCTTTCGATCATTGGGTTGTCGCATGCCCAATCCCCTTCGCCGAGACGGCGGCGGCTAAGGTATTAGGGCTGTTGTTGCTCGGGTCGGGGCTCGGCCTCGTCGTCTGGGCGGTCCTCGCCTTCTACCACCACAGGACGTCCATCCGTCCGGACCGGGCGGCCAAGGTCCTGATGACTTCAGGACCTTTTGCCCTCTCTCGCAATCCCATTTACCTGGGTGAGGCGGCATTGCTGATTGGCGCTGGCCTTTTGTTCAACCGATTGAGCCTCGTCGTCGCGGCGGCAGCCTTCATCGTTTCCGTGACGATTTTGGCGGTTCGCGGCGAGGAAGCCCACCTTGCCCGCCGGTTCGGCGACGCCTACGAGCAATATTGTCAGCGAGCGGGGCGCTGGCTGTAGCCGCCACGGCACGCTAACCTTCCTGCACGAAGCCCTTAACAAAATCTTTATCCCGCCCCATTTCACCGGCAGAAGTTGCGGTAGAGGTGGCACATGCGCTCGATTTTTCCTCAAAATGGCAAACAACGTTTGGTGGCTGGCGCTGTTCAGGCGGTGACGGCTGCGCTCGTTCTGACGGCCACACCGGCTTGGACGCCATCGGCTCTGGCTCAAACGGCTCTGGCTCAAACGGCTGCGCGCGACCAAATCGCCGACCTGCTGTCGCGGCCGGATCCGAGCTCGCCGGGCGTTACATCGGGCAGTGTCAATCCGCGATTGGCCCAAGTCACGCCGAAATCACAAGCCCAGGCACCTGCAGCCAAACCTCAGGCCGCGCCAGCCCCGGAGGCCGCCAGGGACCCGCGCGAGGGCGACGCCGCCTTCGAGCAGGCGCAGCGCCTGATGAAGGCGATCGACACCATCCTGCAGGACACGGCGAAGAGCCGCGGCGACCTCAGAAAGCTGCCCTCCGAGAACGACTTCCTGCTGAAACCATTGTGGACGGAGACGAAGGAGGACCGCGAGAAGAAGATCGGCGAATTGCTCGACGCGGTGCTCGGCATCGTCACGGATGTGCCCGTGGTTGACGTGCAGAAGAAGGTCGAGACGCTGCGCAAAAATATGCGCGAGCTCGACGAACGCATCGTCAAACTGCGTGAAAAGCAGTTGATCGCGCCGAAGGATGGCATGCTGCCGGGCTACGTCACCGATACGGTCGATAGCCTTGGCAAAGATATCGAGGATTCGAAAAAGCGGATCGAGGGCAACAAGGGCGAGATCGCCAAAGCCAAGGGCGAGATCATGGCCGCGCTCTCGAAAAGCGGCATTCAGCTGGCCCCCGAACAGGTCGATCTGCTGCTCGATGGCGTGCTGTCGGGCGATCTCGTGCGGCTCGTGGCCGTCTTCAATTCGGCCAAGGCCATTGACGGCCAGCTTGCCAAGCTGATGGCCCAGTCCGGCGAGAATGTCGGGGCTGCGCGCAAGTATTTCGCCATGCACGCCGCACTTTTCGCGATGCTGGTGCATGCCCAGGACGGCCTCATTGCGAAAATCGACAAGCAGTACCTGCCGAAGCTCGAGGCCATCACGAAAGACGTGAATGCGGCCCGTACCAAGACGGCTGATCTGTTGAAGGCCGAGAACCGTGCCGACCAGCGGCGCGCGCTCGAAGCCAACCGCGAGAGCCAGAAACTCGCCGACGAGGCCACACGTGCCTATCGTCGCTATCTGCTGCAACAACGCGAGCAGATCGCGAAGGCGCGCCAGAAGGCGACGCACGACCTGCGCATCGCCGACAACACCTACGAGACGGTGGAGGCGAGCTTCCAGCTCCGGGCTCTGATGAAGGATTCAGCGACCTCGTTCGAGGCCATCCAGAAGCTCGAGGCGCCGACGTTCGAGCAGATCTTCCGCAACGAGGAACTCCGCCGCGAGTTCGAGAACCTGACCCGCAAGCTCGATGTGCCGGCAAGCTGAGTAGGCGTGCTGATTTAGGCTAGTCGGCGGCGCCTCAATCCATGGCATCCATCATCGTTCGACCGAGCCGGGTGCCACTTTCGAAGGCATGCTCGGCCATGCGGCCGAGGCACCAGTCGCCGGCGATGCCGACCATATGTTTCGACGAGAACAGGAACGTCTCGCCGAGCGACACGTCGACGAGGCCATGTTTCCATAAATGCGCCGAAAGCTGCGCTGGCCGGGTCGGCGGCAGGTTGAGCGTGTTGCAGACCTCGTTCCACATTTCGGAGGCGACAACTTCCGGCTCGACCTCCTCCGTCTCCCGGCTCCAGCCCGGCGACGCGTGGATGACCACGTGGTCGCCGCGCGTCGGGCGTGAGGGCTTGCCGTTATTGCGGGCAACCCAGCGAACGATCTCGTTCATGTCGGAAAACACGTCCTGCGTCGGCAAGATGCGTTCTTCCGTGCGCGCCAGCACTGCCCAGCAGGGTTGCAGGCGCACGCGTTCGAGCGGTGCCGCCAGCTCATCCATCCGGCCAACGAGCAGCTTGGCTTCAGGCGCTGGGATGGCAATGGCCACCGCATGAAAGGGGCCAACACTCGATTCGTCCTCGAACCAGAGGTACCAGCCCTTCTCGGTCCGTTTCAGCGCATGAACCCGGCGTTCCGTGTGGATACGCACGCCTTCCGCCAGCGGCCGCACCAGCGAACTCATGCCGGGCGTGCCGACGTACCAGGGCAGCATTTGCCGTGCGTCTTCACCTTGCGCCGTCTTGGGGACCCAGCGTTTGGCGTAGGCGGCGCTGACCAGTTCTTCCACGTAGGTGCGAAACGAGTCGCCACGCGCCGTAATGTATTGCGCGCCGTGATCGAACGGCGTCAAGCCCAGCCGGGTGGTTGCCATCCGGCCACCGATGATGCGGTCCTGCTCGAAGATTTCGACGTAACAACCGGCCCGGCGCATAATTCGCGCACAGGCCAATCCCGCCAACCCCGCGCCTATGACTGCCGTTTTTCTCAACTCGGGCCCCTTGCCGGACCACAACAACAACAGGCTGTCCGCCGTTGATGCGCCACCCCAGCGCTCGGGTTGGCAACGTCAAATGTTCGTGCGCGGATCGCATTGCTGCATGGTGTCCTAACCTCAACTTTGGCAGGTCAAGGCTACCAGAAGCTTAATGATGGTCCGATCACAGGTCATGATCGGTTGAAATCAGCCTTGATACGTCGTCAATCCTGCCGGGCCTGGCATGCGCCGGCTCGCATCGAACAATTCTCTGGGCCAGCAACCAAACCGCCGCCAAGCACAGGAAATGCTTTTGAAATTGCGGGTTTCGTCAGCTCGGCGTCGCGATACGGCAGCGACGTCCGGCAGCAGGACCCGCAACAGGGCTACGACCAAGGCCAGGAACAAGGCTTGCAGGCAGCGCACCGGGTATGCAAAGCTTGAGCGTACTCAACCGAATTCAGGCAACTCAGGCGAACAACCGCAAGAGGCAACGACGCATGCAATATGAGTCCCCGGATACGCTCGAAGCAGCAGCAAAACTGCTAGCGTCGGCAACTGACGCGCGAATTCTGGCTGGCGGAACCGATCTTTTGGTGCAGATGCGCGCGGAGGTGCTGTCGCCTTCTCTCGTCATCGATATCAAGAAGGTTACCGAGACGCGGACCATCAAGGAAGAAAACGGCGGTTTCCGCATTGGTGCGGCCGTAACGGGTGCCGAGTTGAAGGAGCACCCGAAGCTCAGGTCGGTATGGCCGGGCTTGGTCGAGGCTGCCAATCTCATCGGCTCGACCCAGGTGCAGGGCCGTTGCACGATGGGCGGCAACCTCTGCAACGGGTCGCCCGCGGCAGACAGCGTTCCTGCCTTGATCGCGGCTGGTGCTGTTGCAACTGTGGTCGGCCCGAACGGCCGGCGCGACATCAAGGTCGAGGATGTAATGCTTGCCCCTCGCAAGCTGGCCCTGACCAAGGGCGAAATCATCGCCTCGTTCTTCCTTCCAGCGCGCGGTGCGCATGCTTCGGACGCCTATCTGCGCTTCATCCCGCGGACCGAAATGGACATCGCGGTCGTCGGTTGTGCCGTGAGCCTGGCGCTCGACGCATCCGGCACCTGCACCGCGGCTCGCATGAGCCTCGGTGCGGTAGCGGCACGTCCGCTGCTGGTGGCTGACGCTGCCAAGGCGCTGATCGGATCCAAGATCGACGATGCGGCCCTGACCAAACTCGAGGCAGCGGCCCGGGCGGCCTGCACCCCGATCGACGATAAGCGTGGAACAAAAGAGTTCCGCATCGATGTGGCGGGCGTGCTCGCCAAACGGACAGCGCTGATTGCGCTCGAGCGTGCGAGGAAGAAGTAAATGGCAAAGCATCACGTATCTGCGACCGTCAACAACGATCCGGTCGAATTCCTGTGCGAGACCGACCAGACCCTGCTCGACTGCCTGCGTGACGAGTTGAACCTGACCGGCGCCAAGGAAGGCTGCTCGTCAGGCGACTGTGGCGCCTGCAGCGTCACGATCAATGGCCGTCTCGTTTGTTCGTGCCTTGTCCTCGGAGTCGAGGCCAACGGCATGAAGATCGAGACGATCGAAGGCATGGCCCAGGGCGATAAGCTGCACCCGCTGCAGCAGAAGTTCCTGGAGCACGCGGCACTGCAATGCGGCATCTGCACACCGGGCGTGCTCATCGCCGCCAAGGCTTTGCTCGCCAAGAACCCGAACCCGACCGAGACCGAGACGCGGTACTGGCTCGCCGGAAATCTCTGCCGTTGCACAGGCTACGACAAGATCATTCGCGCTGTCATGGATGCGGCGTCGGAAATGAGAAAAGGAGCCTAAATCATGCAAGAGCGTGTCAAAAGCCCCAAGTTCGATATCATCGGCACCCGCCCCATTCGTCCTGACGGTGCCGACAAGGTAACGGGCCGCGCCAAGTTCGGCGCCGACCACAAGATCGCCGGTCAGCTTGTCGGCAAGGTGCTGCGTTCGCCGCACCCGCACGCTCGCATCAAGTCCATCAACATTGCGAAGGCCTTGGCGCTCGCGGGCGTCAAGGCCGTCGTAACGCGAGAGGATTTCAAGGAACAGTCGCCGGAGTTCATCCCGGCCGGCGAAATGCTCGTCAACTACCGGGACGTTCTGCGCAACGTGCTGGCGCGCGAAAAGGTCTTGTATGAAGGCCACGCCGTCGCGGCTGTCGCCGCCACCAGCGAGACCATTGCCCGGCAGGCGCTGAAGTTGATCGAGGTCGCCTACGAGGTGCTGCCGCACGTGATCAACGAGGTCGAGGCGATGAAGCCCGGCGCGCCGATCGTCGAGGACGGTATGATCACGGCTGGCGTCACGCCGCCGCCGACGACGCCCTCGAACGTCGCAAAGCGCGTCGAGTTCACGCTCGGCGACGTGGCCAAGGGGTTCAAGGACGCCGACGTCATCATCGAACGCGAGTTCAACACCAAGCCGGTGCACCAGGGCTATATCGAACCGCACGCCTGCGTCGCGAGCGTGTCCGAGGATGGTACCGCGGAACTCTGGACCACGACCCAAGGCCATTGGATCGCCCGTGCCCATTGCGCCAAGCTGCTCGGCTGGGACATCACCAAGCTGCGCGTCACGTCGTCGGAAATCGGCGGCGGCTTTGGCGGCAAGACGGTCGTCTACATGGAGCCACTGGCACTGGCGCTGTCGCAGAAGTCGCACCGGCCGGTTAAAATGGTCATGAGCCGCGAGGAAGTCTTCCGCGCCTCGGGGCCAACGTCGGGCGCCAACATCTGGGTCAAGATCGGCGCCAAGAAGGACGGCCGGATCGTCGCCGGCGAGGCTATCCTGAAATATCAGGCCGGCTGCTTCCAAGGCAGCCCCGTGCAGCCCGGCTGCATGTGCGCCTTTGCTCCCTACGACCTCGAGAACGTCAAGGTCGTCGGCTACGATGTCCTCTCGAACCGGCCGAAGGTGGCGGCCTACCGCGCACCGGGCGGCCCGATCTCCGAGTACGCGGTCGAGAGCGTCGTCGACGAACTCGCGGCAACGCTCAAGATTGACCCGATCGAACTGCGGCTGAAAAATGCGGCCAAGGAAGGCACCAAGGCCGCCTACGGTCCGAAGTTCGGGCCGGTCGGTCTGGTCGAGTGCCTGGAAGCTGCCAAAAACAGCCCGCACTGGAAGGCGCCCTTGGGCAAGAACCAGGGTCGCGGCATGGCGTCCGGTTTCTGGTTCAATATCGGCGGCGAAACGACGGTCTCGCTGCAGTTGAATGAGGACGGCACGCTGACGCTGATGGTTGGCACGCCTGATATCGGCGGTCTTCGGGCCTCGCTCGCCATGATGGCGGCCGAGGAGCTGAAGGTGCCCTACGCCAAGGTGCGCCCGATCATCGCTGACACGTCGTCGCTAGGCTACAACTTCCTCACCGGCGGCAGCCGCGCCACTTTCTCGAGTGGCATGGCAACGGTCGAGGCGGCCCGGTCGATCATCAAGCAGGCCAGCGGCCGTGCAGCCAAGCTCTGGGAGATCCCGGAAGACGCGGTGTCGTTTGAAAACGGCGAGTTCCGCCCGGCTGGCGACAATGCCGGCAAGCACAAGCCGATGACATTGGCGGATATCGCCAAGGTTGCCGGCAAGACGGGCGGCTCGATCGTCGGCTATGCGGCCATTTCCGCCCAGGGAGCGGCGCCAAGCTTCGGCGTTCACATCGCCGACACCGAGGTCGATCCCGAAACCGGCAAGCTGACGGTGACGCGCTATACCGCGATCCAGGATGCCGGCAAGGCGATCCATCCGTCGTACGTCGAAGGCCAGTTCCAAGGTGGTGCCGCCCAAGGCATCGGCTGGGCACTGAGCGAAGAGTACATCTACGGTGCCGACGGCAAGTTGCAGAACGCGGGCTTCCTCGACTACCGGATACCCGTCGCTTCGGATTTGCCGATGCTGGACACGATCATCATTGAAGTGCCGAACCCTCGCCACCCCTACGGCGTGCGCGGCATTGGCGAAACGCCGATAATCCCACCGATGGCAGCTATCGCGGCGGCCGCCTGCAAGGCAACCGGCGTGCGCATGTTCGAGCTGCCGATGTCGCCGCCGAAGGTGCTCAAGGCCATGAAGGACGCGAAGGCCGGCAAGAAAGCCTGACGTTCGACTGATGTTGTTCGAGAGACACCAAGGCCCGCGCGGGTAACTGCGCGGGCCTTGGTGTTCGAGAAGAATGCCGAGATTGATGCAATCTGTGACAATCCCGTCATGATTGTTTTATTTCAATGCCTTGTCGCGGATCGATCAAAAAGTGGATGCATTGCTTCTGGGACTATCCATGAGGGCTTAACCTATGGAGTACACACATGCGTCGACTGCGAATGCTGGTAGCCGGATTGGCGCTATTGGCTGCGAACAGCAAAGCTGATGCGCAGTTTAATATGCAAACACCCAGTATTTCGGTGAATGGGAGTGCTCAGGAACTGGTCAAACCTGAAGCACTGAGATTTATCATGGGGGTTCAGAATACAGGCACTACACATATAGAAGCGATGAATGAGAATAGCCGTCGAACGAAACTAGTGAATGAGAAAGCCAAGGAACTTGGCATCCAACCGGCTGACCTCTTCACAGCCCGTATCGAATTGAACGCGAACAACAGCCACATCGCCAACAAAGTTGAATACATTGCAGCGAACCTTGTCAGTGTGATCCTGCGAGACGTCGACAAAGCCGTTGAACTCGTTGCGGCCTTGATTTCAGCGGGAGCGAACCGCGTCGTCGGCGTTCGCCCGATACTCAAGCGGGATGACGCACTTGTTCAGCGGCTGCGCGCACAAGCGATTCAGAAAGCGAAAGACGTCGCTTCCCAGTCAGCGACCGAGGCTGGTGTCAAACTTGGCAAGCTTCTGAGTTTCAATAGCTATTCATTCGATTGGAATGCCTTGCATCAATCAAACGCCTTACAGGGCTTTACTACATCCTCTGCTCCCGTGCCAATCGAGCTGGGCGTCCATGCGGTCACAGTTCAGGTCAATATGAGTTGGGCCATCGAGTAGCAGAGCCTGATTGGGTCGCTTATGCCGCGGCCGCCTCACCTCCGCAAACGCGCCTCACGGCTGCCGGCGATCGTCGCGGCCCTTGAACGTGCCGAACAGCCGGCTGATCAGCCAGACCGGGACAACCACGGCGGCACCGAGGGCCAGATAGCTGAAAACGCTCGAAATCGCGCCGAACCCGAGATCGTAGATTCGGTGCGCCAGAAGCCGGATGTACTGCAAAATCTCGGTCGGTTGGATATTCAACGCCGAAAGGACGATCCCGACCACGATGGACAGCACCACCAGCCTCAGGATCACGGCCAACGGATTGCCGCCAAACAGCTGGTTCTTGTCCATGCCCATGCTCCCTGCTGCGCCAGCGTGCAGTCCACGCCTCGCCAGAACAAGCGCTTAGCACAGATGCAGCAGCCATGCGACCCGAAGCGCGCGGATTAGTTGCCAGCGTCAGTTCGAGCGGCCTGGGTCACATAGGACAGAGACGTTCGACAGAAGAGCCGCCGTGGGCGCAATCTCAAGGTTGACCGCACGTCCGTTATTCCACCAGCCTCGCGCGTTGATGGCGTGAAACGCGTGGCGTCGTGATGGGCCAACAAGAGACATTGCCGCAACCAATACCACACTCTAGATTGTTCAAATTCTCGCCTCGTCGCAAACCAAACAACGCCGGTATCTAATGCTTAAGGCACATATGAACGCGCGAGAAAATGCGCTTGTGGTGATTTCTCAGATTCCAGCCAACTCAGGTCATAGCCTTCACAAAGGCACTCCGCGCGAGGCGTTTATTCGTGAGTTCTTGCAGTCGCATCTTCCTGAGAACGTTTCCATCGGCACCGGCGAGATAATCGATGCGAATTCATTGCCCGGCGCTCAGCGCAATCAATTCGACATCGTAATTTACAGAAATAATTACCCGAAGCTAGATTTCGGTGGCGGGGTTAGCGGATTTCTCATCGAGTCGGTGATTGCCACGATAGAGGTAAAGTCGACTATCACAGAAGCGGAACTTGAACCGGCAATTAAGGCTGCCCGCAATAGCAAAGCGTTGACTCCGAACGTCCAGATGAGCTTTCAGTCTGGTTATATCCCGCCTCGAGTCTTAAACTATGTTGTCGCCTACGATGGTCCGGCCCAAATGGCGACCGTTTACGGATGGATACCACGAATACATACCAAGCTCGGCGTCGCATGTCCGGACCTTCCAATAGATGAGCAAGCTCGGCTTGGTACGCCATCTCCGTCAATCGATGGAATTTTTGTTCTGAAGAAAGGTTTCGTATACTTTGACAATGTGCCAATCGGTTTCGCTTCAGGGAATAGGGCGGGTGATCCAAAGCAAAAATGGGTTTATGCCGATACGATTGACGGCAATCTGCTGTTGTTATTTGTTCTTTTGCAAACAGCCACGGCGAATATGGAAGGTAAGTGGCTAAATCCAGTGCCTTATTTGGCATCCTTCAACCTGGCGGCGGTGCAAATCGGGCACAAGTAGTTCGAAGAATAAGCTTTATGGACTGGCAGCTCCGGGTCACCTGCCACCCGTTACGAACCAAAACGGGGTCCTTGTATCGCTGGCAGCTTACCTGCCGGGAGCGGCCATTTGCAATTTCGTGCGTGCGGCCACCGACGGCCCAGCCGGGCAACGTCAACACATGCGCCATGGGCCTGGCGCCTGTTTTGCCAGCAGGCATGCGGCCGGCTGTTGCTCATGCGCGACGACGATCTGGTTTAATCGGTGGTTCCCGTACTCGACATTCGCTGGCTCGACGACGCACGATCTTTGACGCGCGCTTGTCCTTCCAGGACCTTCTCCGTCTAGGATCATCCCGGCACAGTGTGCTTGCGCGAGTTCAAGCGACAGGAGACCAGCATGAGCGGCCAGGATGGCATTCATATCGTCGACCGGTTTGCCTTCGAGGCGGGCGGTGCGATCGATCACATGAAGGTCGCCTATTCGACCTTCGGCGCGCTCAATGCGGCACGCGACAACACCATTCTGCTGCTGCCAGGCACGAGCCAGATCCGCCAGTATGCCGTGCCACATATCGGGCCGGGCAAGACCTTTGACACCGACCGGTATTTCGTCGTGACCGTCGATGCCATCGGCGGTGGCGGCTCGTCGTCGCCCAAGGACGGCTTGGCGACAGCGTTCCCGAAATACACGATCCGCGACATGGTCGCAGCCCAGCACGATCTCCTCACGCGCGGCCTCGGCCTGACCCGGCTGCATGCGGTCGGCGGTAACTCGATGGGTGCGTTCCAGACGATCGAATGGGGCGTGACGCATCCGGGCTTCATGCGCGGGCTGATCCTTTGGGTTCCCGCCGCCCGATCAGATGCCCACTTCAAATCGATCGCAGACGCCATGGCGGGCACCCTCACACTCGATCCCGGCTACCGCGAGGGTGCCTATGTCCAAAACCCGGTCGAGGGCATTCGCCGGGCCATCCTGGTCTATTTCCCTTGGGTGACAACCGATGCCTATCTGCGCACCCTAACCACACCAGAAGCCTACGCTGAGGCGCGTGCGGCCTTTGCGGGACCGCGCGCCACGAGTTGGGACGCCAATTCTATTCTGTGGCGCTACAACGCCTCCCGTCAACACGACGTCGCCAAGCCCTATGGGGGCGATATGACCGCCACACTTGCGCGCGTGACGGCGCGGGCCCTGATCGTTGCCGGCCAGGACGACCGCACGATACCCGCTTACCTGACGCGCGAGCTGTATGAAGGTTTGCGGGGTGCTGTCTGGGCCGAAGTACCGTCCGACAAGGGGCATCTGGCCACAGCCCAACCGCCAGGCACGCGCGAATACGCGTTCGTGTCGCATCACACCAAGGCCTTTGTCGACGGCCTCGTCTGATCAGCCGGACAAACGTCGCTTGCGCTTGCCTAAGCGGCATCGCCTCACGCCTTCTTTTCCCAGCGCCCGCCTTGCGCCTGTTGCCAGTAAGTGACCGCGCAGCCTTGGGCCTTGGCGGCCTTCCATTGCGCGCGGGCGGCGTCGAGGGCGGCCCTGTCCTGGCCGTCGAAAATCAGCACCACGCGTAGGTAGCCGGCAAAGGACTGGATCATGGCCCCATCGACCAGAAAGCGCACGGCTGCGTTGTTGGGATTTTCGTCCGTCGTCGTCAGGAACACGGGCTGCTCGGCCGGGGGGCCGTCTTTGGAGGTGCCGTGGGGCACGAAGCTGTCGTCCTTGAACGTCCAGAGCAGCGTGTCGATGGCATCGAGCCGTTCCTGCGTGCCGGCCTGGACGACAGCGCGCCAGCCGCGCTCGACCGTCCGTTCAACCAGGCTTGGCAGGATGCGATCGAGGGGCTGGTGCTCAAGATGATAGAACAGCAGCTCGGCGGGCTTTGCGGCAGCCCCGTCAGTCGTTTCGGCCGATGTGCTCACAAGCCCCGCCGAATCTCATCATGATGGATTGAAATCGAAGCCGCGCCCATTTTACCACGCTTTGACCGCCTTACTTGGCTTTGTTCAGGCGGCTCTTGGCGACTTCACCGGAATCGATCAGCGCTGTCACGCAGACGGGCGACAGCTGCTGCGCCTTTGCCTCCATACACTGCCGAAGCGGCGCGCTGTTCAGCGGATAGCCCGGGCAAAACCGATTGTAGTCAGCCTTGCAGGCGCGCTCGACCTGCGGGCTGTAGGCCATCACAGCACCACTCGCCAGCAAACCGGACGCGGCGACAACAATAGCAGCGATACGCACGCGTCTACGACGTGCCATGACTCGGTCCATCGGAGGTCCCCAATTGATTGGTCAGCACTAGGCAGGAATTGGGGCGAAACTTAGCTGGACTCCTGTTGACCGCGCCAGCCGGGCTTCAGAGTTTTTGGTGGATGAGGCGTGTTTGCAACAACGGTGGCGGAACGGGTGCGACATCAGCAGCAAGCGAACGCTCCGGCCGATAGCTCAATCCCGCTCCGCATAGGGGTTCTCACCCTTGCGCAAATTGAACCGGATCGGCGTTCCCGGCATATCGAAGGTCTCGCGCAGGCTGTTGATCAGGTAACGGGTATAGGATTTGGGCAGATCCCCCGGTTGCGAGCAAAACGCAACGAAAGTCGGCGGCCGGATCGAGGGCTGCGTCATGAAGCGCAGGCGGATGCGCCGGCCCTTGGAGGCGGGCGGCGAATGGCGCGATACGGCTTCCTGCAGCCAGCGGTTGAGCGCCGCCGTCGAGACCCG
Source organism: Hyphomicrobiales bacterium (assembly GCA_025353015.1). GTDB lineage: Bacteria > Pseudomonadota > Alphaproteobacteria > Rhizobiales > Hyphomicrobiaceae. The sequence goes on along the minus strand of JANXRM010000308.1, from coordinate 14,495 downwards.
CTTGTTCCAGATGCGATGCGCTTCGAGCGTTGCGGCCAGCAGCTTGTCGATGCCGCGCCCTGACAGTGCGGATATCGGCAATACCGTTATGCCATGCGCATCGGCAAACTTTTCCTTGGCGGTCTCGCGAATATCCTTCAGCACTTTTTCCTTTTCCTCGACCGCATCCCACTTGTTGATGGCGATGACGAGGGCGCGGCCTTCCTCCAGCACGATGTTGCCGATTGTCAGGTCCTGCTGCTCCAGGGCCCGTTCGGCATCAATCAGCAGGATTACGACCTCAGCGAAATTGATAGCGCGGACGGCATCGCTGGCCGAGAGCTTTTCGGCAATGTCGGTGATGCGGGCCTTGCGCCGGAGGCCGGCCGTATCAAACAGTTTGATGGCGCGGCCTTGCCAGACGAAATCGGTGGAAACGCTGTCGCGCGTCAGGCCCGGCTCCGGTCCCGTAATCATCCGGTCCTGGCCGAGGATAGCGTTGACGAGCGTCGATTTGCCGGCATTCGGGCGGCCGACGACCGAGATCCGGATGGGCCGGTCCGGGTCGTCCTCGGGCTCGATGGCTTCCGGATCGGCGGCGGCGGCTGCGGCATCCACCTCGGCCTCGGACGGTGCTGCATCGCGGCGGCGCCGGCGCTTGCTGACCCGTTTTGGTTCCAGCCCGAGGATGCTTAGAATCCTGTCTTCTAGATCGCCGATGCCTTCGCCGTGCTCCGCCGAGATGGCCAGCGGATCGCCAAAGCCCATGCCATAGGCCTCGTAGAAGCCTTCGTCGCTGGCGCGGCCTTCGCATTTGTTGGCGACCAGCACGACGGGTTTACCGGAGTTGCGCGCGATCCGAGCAAAATTCTTGTCGGCGGGTGTCACGCCGGCCCGGGCGTCGATCACGAACAGCACCATGTCGGCGTTTGATATGGCGGTTTCCGATTGTGCGCGCATGCGGGCCGGGATCGAGCCGCTATTGGCTTCCTCGAGGCCGGCCGTATCTACCAGCATCACCTTGTGGCCGCCGAACTCCGCCTCTTCCTCACGCCGGTCCCGCGTTAGCCCGGGCAGGTCGGAAACCAGTGCCGTGCGCCGCCCGGTTAAGCGGTTGAAAAGCGTTGATTTACCGACGTTGGGACGCCCGACGATGGCGATAGAGCGAAGCATGGCCGTAGACTTTCGGGGACGCTAAAGGACTGTAAGCCTCGGGAGTTAAGCGTTCGCAGGCTCAGCGGCAAGGGATTGTACCAAAAATGGTGGCCAGAGCATCGCCGTCAAGCTGGCCCTTAAAGCTGCACGGTCTGGCCGAGGCCAAGGCGTTTGGCCTCGGCAAACGCCAAGTTCGCGACCACCATGTCTTCCATGGCGTTGCCCATGGACTTGTAGAGCGTGATCTGCGCCGCCGAGGTCCGTCCGGGCTTCCGGCCGAGCAAAACCTCGCCGATTTCGGCGCCGACGGGCGGCCGCCCCGCCAGCTCTGCGCAGCCGACCGGCGCCGGCTGGAAGGCGTTCATCGCCTCGACGAACAATGCGGCCCGGTCGATCAGGTCCAGCGGCACCTCGCTGCCGGGTGGCGCATAACCAACCGAAGTGATGTGCGTTCCAGGCCGCACCCAGTCCGACGCGATCACAGGTTTATCGGCGGACGTGGTGAGGCAAACCACGTCGGACATGCGGATGGCCGCTTCGAGATCGCCGGCAACGGAGGCAATGGACGACAAGGCGGCCACGCGCTGTGCAGCTGTCGCCGAGCGGGCGAACACCCGGATCTCGGTAAACGGCCGCGCATGACCCAACATTCGCACCTGCTCGAGGGCCACGACACCGGCGCCGACGACGGTGACGATCCGGGCATCGGCTCGCGCCAGTTCGCGGATGGTCAAAACGGCAGCGGCGGCTGTCCGGATCGCCGTCACGCTCGCCCCGTCGACGATCGCGACCGGAACGCCTGTTTCGGCATCGTAGAGCGTGACCAGCGCCTGATGGCTGGCGATGCCCTGGGCGTGGTTGCCATGAAATACGCCGACGTTTTTGAGCGTGATCATCTGGCCCGGCGCATAGGCCAGCATCGCCAGCGCTATCCCCTTGCCTGGAACGTTGACCATGGGGCGGGGCGGGGCCTGCACGTCGCCGCGGCTGAGCGCCTTGAAGCCTTCCGCCAGCACCTCGATCGCACGCGCGGGGCTAACCAGCCTTGCAACATCGGCGCCGCTCAAACACAGGATGGGTTGGGCTCTGTGCGCCATGGCTTTTTGCGTCACACGATATCGTTGGCGAGTTTTGTTTCGCCGCGCTGCAGGCGGCCGACGTTCTCGATCAACAGGTCGATGACGCGGTCCTCGTAACGCACCGTCTCCCCAGCCGAATGCGGCGTGACGATCACCTGCGGCATCGTCCACAACGGTGATGTCGCCGGCAACGGCTCATCAACGGTGACATCAAGCGCGGCGCCTGCGATTTTTTTCAAAGTCAAAGTCGAGATCAGCGCGGCCTCGTCGCAGACTTTGCCGCGCGCCACGTTAACCAGAAACGCCGCCGGCTTCATGGCGGCCAGTTGCTTGGCCCCGATCAATCCCGTGGTCTCCGGCGTCAGCGCCGTGGTCAGCACCACGAAATCCGCGCGTGGGATGAGCGACAGCAGGGCGCTGTCGGCGTGAACCTCGTCCGCCACTCCACCGCCGGACTTTGAATCTCGGCGTGTGCCGATGACTTTCATCCGGAACGCCTTGCACAGCTCCGCCAGCCGCTGCCCGATGCGGCCCATGCCGACGATCAGCACCGTCTTGCCCTCGATCTCGTCCTCGCGGATGCGCCGGTCGCCCTGCATTGGCCGCCAATGTTTTCCGTGCTGGTGATCGCGCAAGAAATGCAATTGCCGCGACAGCGACAGCATCAGCGCAATGGCGTGTTCGGCGACGGCATTGGCGTTGACACCCTGGCCGCTCGCCAAGCGGATGCCGTGCGCCTTGAGCACGGCGCGGTCGTACTGGTCGGTGCCAGCGCTGATCGATTGAATAAGCTTAAGGCGCTTCGCTTTCGGCGCCAGCTCGTTCTTCCACATCATCGACACCGAGAGCACGTCGGCATTTGCAATCTTCGCTTCGAGCTCCGCGAAGTTACGCGCGACCTCGAACGTCATACCCGTCTTGCGCGCCGTGAACGGCTCGGCGAACTCATAGGCAACGTGCGCGAAGAGGACATTGAGGGAAGTGGAAGGGGGCATTTTTTGCATCACAAACGCTTTCGGTTATCGACCTCGGGCTTGGCCTGTAGGTGTGGTGAGCGCCGGTAAAACGATCATGGTCTATGCAGTGCGCATAATCCGCGCGTAACCCAGCAATGTCGCGCCCTGGGTGTTGGGTTACGCTTGGCGCCGGGGCTTCGGTATAACCGTCTGCCCAAAGGCCACGCGAACCAAACCTACATTTTCGCTCAGCAACTTGCGCAAGAGCACGAACATGCGCACCACTTTCTGATCGGGCGATACATCGAACCGGATTTGCGCGATGTCGTTGAGATCGTAGATGTAGGCCGTGTCCTGGCCGAATTTCCACGTCGGTCGCAGTGGCGAACCGAGCTTTGCGACGAGAACGTCCCGCGTATCGTCGATGCGTATGCCGCGCACAAGGCCGCCAAATGGCGCTTCGAGGCGGATGTTGTTGTTAAGCCCGTCACTATTGAAAAAGAACCAGATGCCGTCTGCGGGTGATCGCAAACTGGTGACACCCGGCTTCACAGGCTGCAGCGGCCCCGTCATCCCATACGCATTGCGGATCGCCGCCTCGTCGGAGCCAAGTTGGATACGCAATCCATCGACGATAGCGCCGACATCGACAGTCGATTTCTGGGCGTCCGCGGACGCGGTCATGCCGGCGATCAATGACACCAGCAGTAACGCGACCCCGGTTCGCACGGCAATCCTCACGTCGGATCCCAGCTGAACACGTCGGCCGAGCGCTCGTTCGGCGTGAAGTGGCTCTTCATGGCCGGCAGCGCTATTTCCGCGATTTTCTGCGGCGTCCAACCATCGCCCGAATGCACCGACCGGATAGGCCGGTTCTGGTTGAACAGGAAGATCTCGTGCATGCGCGACGCGAGAATCTGGCCGGTGACGTCCTTCGCGAGATCGGACGCCAAGAATATCGCCAGTGGCGCAATCTTGTCCGGCGTCATTTTCTGGATTTTGGCGACGCGCGCCTTCTGCTCCGGCGTATCGGTCGGAATGGTGCCGATCATGCGGCTCCAGGCGAACGGCGAAACGCAGTTGGAGCGCACGTTGAAGCGCGCCATGTCGAGCGCGATCGATTTCGACAAGCCGACAATGCCAAGTTTTGCCGCCGCATAGTTCGCCTGACCGAAATTGCCGACGAGGCCAGAGGTGGACGTGAAATGGACGAACGAGCCGGATTCCTGCTCCTTGAAATAATTGGCAGCGGCCCGGCTGACCAGGAAGGCGCCATAGAGATGCACCTTGATGACTTGGTCGAAATCCTGGAACGACATGCGGTGGAAAATGCGGTCGCGCAGGATGCCGGCATTGTTGATGACGGCATCGACGCGGCCGAAATTGTCGATCGCCGCCTTGACGATGTTTTCGGCACTTTTCGGCTCGGCGACGCTTTCGAAGTTGGCGACAGCCTTGCCGCCGGCCTTGCGGATCAACTCGACGACCTCTTCGGCCGGTTGCTGCGTGGCCGCCCCCTCGCCATCGACGGTGGCGCCGAGATCGTTGACGACGACTTTAGCGCCTTCCCGCGCCCCAAGCAGCGCCATCTCGCGACCAATGCCGCGTCCCGCGCCCGTCACGATCAAAACTTTGCCGTCCAGACAACCAGCCATCGGCGCATCTCCCTCGAAGTGTGTGTCATGAAGCTTCGCGATCAGGCTCGCACGCCCCGCCGCGGCCCGTCAAACGGAAGCCGAACCGCTTGCTTCGCCTAATCAAAAGCCGTGATGACGAATACTACAGCCTTGGTTCGCAGATTTGTGGCCTCGACGATGTGGAGTGGCGGGTCCTTGGTGCCGGCTATTGTCTCGACGTCGGCAACCACTTTCATTCGGACGGGGCCACCGCGCGTGTGCGTGCAATCGTGACCTTCGGCACGCACCGCATCCACCACGTCCCAAACCGTGTCGTAGCCCTGATTTTCATTCAGCATCTCAGCGACGACCGCATGCGCACCCTCGATGTCGGCGCACATGTAGCCCTCGTGCTGCAGGATTTCCGGCGCCGCGGCAGCCTGATGCGAAACCGGCACAAGGCTGCTGCTGGCGACCAGCATCGTCACGAGATACTGGCGCAATCCGCGGCTCACCACGCAAGCTCGAGAATTTCGCGCACGTCGGCCTCGCTCGAGATCTTGCGCGGATTGATCTGCACGGGCTTGTAGCCAAGCGAGCGGCGAGCAATCTCATCCAGGTTTTCACGCTTGATGCCGACGTCGCGCAACGTCACCGGCTGATCGAGACCGGCGATCAACTCCTTCACCAGTTCGCCGGCCGGACGGTCCGGATGGCCCATAGCCTCGGAGAGTGCCTTCTGGCGGTCGCCATTGACGACGGAGTTCCAGGTCAGCACGGCTGGCAGCATGACGCAGGATGTGTGCCCGTGCGGCACGCCGAACGTGGCGCCGAGCGCGTAGCCGATGCCGTGGCTCGCCCCCATCGCGACGCCCGCTTGCGACGGCGCAATCGCCTGCCACATGCCAAACTGGGCTTCGAGCCGCGCGTCCAGACTTGTTGGGTCAGCCTTGATGCGCGGCAAGGCGCGGTGTAGCAGCTTCAAGCCCTGCAGCGACAGCGGCTCCGTCGCTGGATTGGCTTTCGGATTGCAATAGCCCTCGCACGCATGATCGACCGCGCGAATGCCCGTGCAAAAGAGCAGCCAAGCCGGCGTGTTCAGCGTCGCTGAGGGATCGAGAATAACCGTAACCGGCGTCATCAGGCGGTGATTGAATGACTGCTTCGAGTTGGTGGCCGACAGCGTCACGCCGGCAGTGCCCTTGAACTCCGAGGCCGACAGCGTGGTGGTCAGCGCCATCATGCGGATGGCGTTTTCGGGGGGCACGATCGGCGCGGACTTGCCGCCATCGATGCCCGCGCGATAGGGCTCCAGGGACTCGATGGTTTCAAGTCCGAGCCAGAGGCAGAGCAGCATGGCCTTGGTCGCATCAATAACCGAACCGCCGCCGATGGCCAGGATGATGTCCGCTTTCGCCGCCCGCCCGGCCGCCGCACCCGCGATCACATCCTCGCGTGGGCTATGCGCCGAGATGCGCGAGTAGGTTCCCACATGCCGGTGCCCGAGCGCCTTGATCGCCCGCTGCAACGGACCGTTCTCGAGCTGCGACAGCGATCGGGTCGAGGTCACGAACACGCGTTTGGCGCCGTAACGGTCCGCTTCCGCGACGATCGCCTCCTCCAAGGGCACCCCAAAGATGATCTGCTCGATCGGCTGGACGGTGAAATAGCCCGGCTTGATGCCGGCAAGGTTTGAAACACCGGCGGAGATTCGGGTGGTCGTACTGGTCATGGAGGGATCGCCTTGCACTCGAAGGTACTGGCGCCAAGCTATCGACACTCAGCAGCGATGGCCAGCCGATTGACAGCCCCCGAGCCAACCCGCCAATGATGCTCGAACATTGGTTTTCATCCCGCATCGACCGCCAACGAAAGGTCCCCCATGCGCCGCCGCGCTTTTCTCGTATCAACAGCCGGTGCGCTGGTCGCCGCGCCCTCGATCCTGCGGGCGCAGGCGAAATGGCCAGAACGGCCGGTCAAGCTGGTGGTGCCGTTCGCGCCGGGCGGTTCAACCGATCTCGTCGCCAGGCCCTGGGCGGAAAAACTCACCGAGGCTTTCGGTCAGCAATTCATCATCGAGAACCGCGGCGGCGCGTCCGGCATGATCGGCGCCGAGGCGGTCGCAAAGGCGCCTGCCGACGGCTACACGTATCTGCTCGGCACTAGTACATCGATCGTCTCGCTCCCGGTCCTGCGCAAAGTCGCCTACGACGCCAGCGCCTTCGTGCCGGTCGGCCGGGTCGGCGACGCGGTGACGGGCTTTGCCATCCATCCCTCGGTTGGCCCTAAGACCTTCGCCGAATTACTGGACTACGCGCGCAAAAATCCGGGCAAGTTGGCGTTCGGCTCCTCGGGAACCGCGACCGCGCCGCATCTTCGCCTGGAGATGTTGAAGCTCGCGACCGGCATCGACATCCTGCACATCCCCTATCGCGGCGGCGCCGACACGCTCAACGACATCCTCGCCGGCGCCGTGCAGATGATGTGCGAGTCCTCGAGCACGCCGCATATCCGCGCCGGCAAGTTGACGCTTCTCAATCTCAATTACAACAGGCGCGTCGACATGTTCCCAGGCGTGCCGACGCTGACCGAACTCGGCTATCCCGGCATCGACGGCGGCTCGTGGTTCGGCATCTATGGACTGTCGGGCATCCCACGCGAGATTCTGGAACGGTTCAATGCCGCGCTCGTCGAAATAGGCCGCACGCCGGTCATGCAGGCCCGGATTGCCGCGGCCAGCGCCACCCTGACACCGCAGACCCTTCCCGAGATCGCGGCGTTTCTGGCCGAAGACTCCAAGGTCACACTCGACATCATCAAGGCCGCGAACATCAAGCTGGAATAAGGGGCGAGGGCGCGGCATTCTCCTGGTTGGCGAAACCGAAGCAGGCATATCAGAACGGCGCTTCTACGGTGTGCGCCGCGAACTCGCAGACGAACGACATGACTTGGCCCATGGCCTCAGCCCTCCATCCGACAACCGACAACCGAAAGGATAGCCAATGCCTTCACGCTGGAGCGGCCGCCGCGCGCGGTTCCGCAACGTCATCAACGGTACGCAATGCGTTCACCCCGCCTCCGTGCATGACCCGATCGGCGGGCGCATCGCGCAGGATCTGGGTTTCGAGGTCGGCATGTTCGCCGGCTCCACCGCCTCACTGACGGTACTCGGCTCGCCCGATCTCATCACGCTGACCTTGACCGAGTTCGCGGCCCAGGCGCACCGCATCATGCGTGCGGCCGATCTGTCGTTGATGTGCGACGCCGACCACGGCTATGGTAACGCGCTGTCGGTCATGCGCACGGTCGAGGAGCTGGAAACCGCCGGCGTCTCCGGATTGTCGATCGAGGACACCGACCTGCCACAGCCCTTCGGCATCGGCGAGAAGCAGCGCATGCTCTCGATCGAGGAAGGCGTCGGCAAAATGAAGGCTGCGCTCGCCGGTCGCCGCGATCCCGATCTCGTCATCGCCGGCCGCACCAGCGCACCGCAGATCGCCGGCATCGACGAGACCATCAAGCGCGCCAAGGCATATGCCGCCGCGGGCGTCGATGCGATTTTCCTGGTCGGCATGAAATCGCGCGCCGAACTCGACGCGGTGGCCGCCGCCAATATCGGCAAGCCGCTCATTCTCGGCGGCGTGCCCGGCGAGCTCTCGGACAAAGCCTATCTCTCCTCGAAAGGCGTTCGCGTCGCGCTGCAGGGCCATCAGCAATTCGCCGCCGCCGTGCAGGGCATCTACACGACGCTGAAACACCTGCGCGACGGCGGCAAGGCGTCGGATCTCAAAGGCATCGCGTCCGAGGACCTGATGAAGAAAGTCACGCGCGCCGCCGACTACGACAAATGGGCCAAGGACTTTTTGAGTTGAGTAAGCGCTGAGCTAGGAACGGGCCAACTTGGCCCGCTCAACAGCCGGGCGGCGATCGTTACGCCGCCCGTTTCGCGATCAACGTTTCGCGATCACCTCGGCGCCGAAGCGTTCGATCCGCTCGAGCGTTTCAGCAAGTGTGGCGCCGCCAAGTCGCAACGCCGCGTGGCTGACGCCGACCTGCGCCAGCGCGTCCGCATCCTCGCGCATCTGCGCCGACGTGCCATTGAACAGGCGGCGTGCGCTGCCGTCGTGGATTTTCAGCTCTTTCCATTCGAACACGTCCTGCACGAGCAGCGTCAGCCCCAACGTCGCCGGATCGCGCTTGGCTGCCGCTGCGCGCCGCTTGACCACGGCATAGCCAGCCGCCAGCCGCGCCGGTGTGTCGAGCGGCATTGTCTGACTGTTGTTGCCGGGGTACCAGGTCGTGCCGATGGTGATCGCACGATTGATCGCGCCCTTGCTTTCGCCGCCGATCCAGAGCGGCGGATAGGGCTTCTGCAGCGGCTTTGGCTCGAACACGACGTCCGTGAACTTCACAAGTTCACCGTTGTAGGACGCCCGGTCCTTGGTCCACAGCTCGATGCAAGCGGCCAGTGTTTCGTCGGTGTAGCGCCCGCGGGTCGCGAAAGTGCCGCCGAGCAGCTCCATCTCCTCCTTCATCCAGCCGGCACCGGCACCGACGATCAGCCGCCCTTTGGACAGCACGTCGATGGTGGCCAGCATCTTGGCCGTCAACATGTGCTGGCGATGCGGCACGACCATCACGGACGTCAGGAACCGGAGCTTCGTCGTCACGCCCGCGAGATAGGCGATGGTGGAAAGCTGATCGAGGCAGTGCCCCTCCTGCGCCACCATGAAGGCGCCGCCGGGGACATACGGGTATTCCGATTTGAATTGTCCCGGCACGACGAGATGATCGCTGACGGCCAGGAAATCGAAGCCGGCTTTCTCGGCCGCCTTTCCGATCGCGGTATAATTGTCGGCTGTCGAAAAAACGCCGCGCGTCACCGTGCTCAAACCGAATTTCATCTGTGAACTCTCTTGAATTGAGACAGCAACGTCAACCGGATCCACGCGCCGGATGCGCAACTAAACAACGCCCTTGTCCTTCAACTTACCGATCTCGGCGTCCGTCAGCCCCAGCAATTCCTTGTAGACCTCGTCGTTGTGCTGGCCGAGCGTGGGGCCAAGCCATTCGACCTTGCCCGGAGTATCCGACAGGCGTGGCACGACGTTGGGCATTGCGATTTCGCCGACGCGCGGGTCTTTCATGCGCAGGATGTTCTCACGCGCCGCGTAGTGCGGGTCGGCGAAAATATCGGCGATGGAGTTGACCGGCCCGCACGGCACCTCGAACTTGTCGCATTCGGCGATGCAGTCAGTCAGCGTGAATTTCTCCGTCCAGCGCGTCACCCAGGCGTCCACTTCGATCCGTTCCCGGTCACGATCGACGATCTTGCCCCACTTGCCGACGCCGCCGAGTTCCGGCTCGCCCTGCGCTTCGGCGAGGCGCGTGAAAATCTTGTCGGACGTGCAGGCGATGGCGATCCACTTGCCATCCTTGGTCGGGTAGTGGCTGTGCGGGCAGACGTTGACCGTGCCGGGTCCCATGCGTTCGCGCACGAAACCCTTGTACTGGTAGGACGCCGCCAACTCATCGAGGATACGGAAGATCGGCTCGTAAAGCGCGATGTCGATATACTGGCCACGGCCCGTCATGTCGCGGGCGCGCAAGGCATACATGACGCCGAGCGCACCATAGAGGCCGGCCATATAGTCGGGAATGGTGGCCGATCCCGGCGTCGTCGGCGGCCGGTCGGGGAAGCCCGCGAGGTACGACAAGCCACCGAAGGCATTGCCGATGCGCCCGAAGCCCGGACGAGGCGAGTAGGGCCCGGTCTGGCCGAAGCCTGAAATCCGCACCATGATCAGCTTGTGGTTTTCAGCCTTCAGCGTCTCCCAGCCCAGGCCCCATTTCTCCAGCGTGCCCGGTTGGAAATTCTCCACCAGCACGTCGGCCTGGCGCACGAACTTTTTCAGGAGCTCCGCGCCCTCGGGCTTGCGCAGATCCAGCGTCACCGACTTCTTGTTGCGCGTTTCTTGCAGCCACGGCAGCGAGTCGCCCGAGGGCGTCATGGTGCCGAACTTGCGCAAGGCATCGCCGACGACGGGCAACTCCAGCTTGATCACCTCGGCCCCGAATTCAGCGAGCTGCGTCGAGCAGAACGGCCCCGCCAGAAAACTCGAGACGTCTATGACGCGAATGCCTTGCAGTGCCTTCACAGTCGGGTGCGGTGTCAGATCGTTGGCATTTCCGGGCATGGCGGCGTCTCCGGCTGATGGATCATGTCCGGACAGGTTTACATGGGCAGATACACGCTGCCAATGTCGATGCTGGCCGGCCTACCCCTTCGCGGCGATGCGCTCGGCCATGGCGATGACACGTTCGGCGCGGTAGACGATCGGGTAGTCGATGAACTTGCCATCGAGCTGGATCGACGCCGAGCCCGCTTTTTCCGCGTCCTTGAAGGCTTCGACCACACGCCGGCACCAGGCCGTTTCAGCCGCCGTCGGTGCCAGCATTTCATTCACCACGGGCACCTGATCAGGGTAGATGCACATCTTGCCTTGGAAGCCCAGGCCCTTGATGGCCGCCACCGAATTCCGGAACCCTTCGCCGTCCTTCAAGTCGACCCAGACCGTGTCGATGGGCGGTTCGATGCCGGCGGCGCGGGACGCCAGCACGCACTCGCTGCGGTAGGGCAACAGCTCCGCCTCCGAGCGGGTCCAGGTGATGTTGAGATCGAGCGTGAAATCGCCGGCGCCGAACGCGATCCGTTTGACGCGCGTACCCGCCGCACAAATCGCACGGATATTCGCCAGACCCTTCGCCGTCTCGATGATCGGGATGACGTCGATACCACCGGGTTTTAAACCGCGCTCGCGTTCTAGGTTCACAATCATCCATTCGGCGGCGCGGATTTCGTCGACGCTTTCGAGCTTCGGCAGGATGATGCCGTCGATACCCTTCTGCACCACGGCAACGATGTCGCCATAGCCGAACTCGGTCGACATGGCGTTGACGCGGACGTAGCCCAGGCACGTCTTCGGCTTCTGGTAGGCCGCGACCACGACCGCGCGCGTCGCTTTTTTCTCCGCGATCGGACAGGCGTCCTCGAGGTCGAGGATGGTCGCGTCGGCATCGAGCGACATGGCTTTTTCGACGCGGCGCGGATGGTTGCCGGGCGCGAATAGAAACGAGCGGTAAACGGACATGGTTGCGGCTCCGGAGCATTGAGGTACCCGAAGCTTTATGGCAGGGCCGGGCTGTGGGCAAGCCACGCGATTGCGAACAACCGCCCGATCCTCAATTCGCGCCCGACGCGGCCTTGGCCAACCCGGCAAGCGCACCGGTCATCGACTTGAAGACCTCGTCGCGGTCCTTGATGCCATAGCGGACCTTCAGCGCATCAGGCGCCACATAGCCGACCCAGACCTTACCCGCCTTGTCCTGCCAGATCAGCATTTTCATGGGCAGGTCGATGGCGGCGTCCGGGTTCGAGAGCATCAACGGCGTGCCGAGCGTCGGGTTGCCGAACATCACGACTTCGGTCGGCGGCATCTCCATGCCGGCGGCTTTGGCGCCGGCCGCATGATCGACGCGGGCTGCAACCTTCAGACCCTTTTCCTCGATTGCCTTGGCGAGCCGGTCAGCGGTTTCCTTCACTGGAAACTTGCTCTCCTGGCTCAGCAACAGGCTTTGCGCCCCGGCTGACCCTGAGACTGCGAACGCCATTCCGGCAGCCATCACCAACTCACGCAGCATTCCATCGCTCCATCTGGGATTACGGTGCCAAACAATCTCGTCGTGCACTGTAGGCCAGCGGCTGCGCGCTTCCAGCAGTCTCTCGTTCGAACACGCAGTTGTGATGCAACCGCGACCACGCACCTAACCGGAACGCGGACGCAGCGCGACGAGGCAGAGCTGCTCGAACAGCATTTGCGCTCCGATCTGCGCCGTCGCCGTGTTGGCGTCGTACTGGGGTGCCACCTCCACGACGTCACCGCCGACGATAGCGATGCCGGCCATCCCGCGCAGGATGGCCAGCGCTTCGCGTGGCGTCAGGCCGCCGACTTCAGGCGTTCCCGTGCCCGGCGCGAAACTCGGGTCGATGCTGTCGATGTCGAACGAGACATAGGTCGGGCCATTGCCGACAACAGCGCGGGCCTTGGCGATGACGGCCGCAAGACCCAGGCCGTCGATGTCCTCGGCATGGATCACGGTCATGCCGCTGTCGGCGGAGAATTCCCACAGCCATTCGGCACTGCCGCGGATGCCGATCTGGACGACACGTTCGGGATCGAGCACACCGTCGAGCACCGCCTGCCGGAATGGCCCGCCGTGATGAAACTTGGCACCTTCGTATTCGCCTGATGTGTCGCAATGGGCATCGATGTGCACCATGCCGACAGGCCGTTGCGCGCCGAGCGCTTTCAAGATCGGCAACGACACGGAATGATCACCACCAACCGCGAGCGGAATGACGTTGGCCGCAACCAGGCCCATGAAATAGGCCTCGATATCGGCGTGACATCGGTCGAGGCTGAACCGGCTCTGCATCGGCACATCACCGACGTCGGCCACCCGCAGTTTCGTTGTGGGTGCGATGCGCAGCGCGTGCTCGTAAGGGCCGATGCGCTCGACGTTACGCACGGCCCGCGGTCCGAGCCGCGCGCCGGCGCGGTTGGTGACGCCGAGATCCATGGGAATGCCGACCAATGCCACATCGAGCCCGGCAAAGCCGTTGGCGGCCGCATCCGGCTGATGCGCAGCGCCAAGCAACGTCGGCACGCCCGAAAACGGCCACTTGCGCTTGTCGGGCGACGTGAACACCGCGGCCGCGATCGCGGCAAATGCCGGATTATGGACGTCCCCGCCTTTCGCCGTTGCGTATTTGGCACGCAGGTCATCGAGCTTTTTTCGGTCCATACCTGCCCCTCGCGTTGCCGGCCCGTTTCGGCCTGTTACGGCAGGATCTTCGCCTCGCGATAACGCGTCAGATGCGCGAGGATCTGCGCCTCCGTGTCGACCGTGTCGTGAAAACCATGGCCGCGGATCTTGGCCACGCTCGACACCACGTCGTGTTCGAGGCCCCAGCAGAAATCACCGAAACCCCAGACGGCGACGTCCTCGATGCAGCTCGCCTGCAAGCCCCGGCGCTTGACGATGCGCTGCCACATCGGCTCCTTGTCAGCCATCCAGCGGGCGAGCTGCACGGGGCGCACACTGCCGGTTTGCAGCCCATAAAGCTTCGCGATGCGCGGCCACAGCCGGTTCCAGCGGAACGTCGTGCCATCGACGAGATTATAAGCCTGATTGTGCGCGTTTTCTGACGTCACCATCCATTTGATGCCGCGCGCCAGCTGCGTCGCGTCGGTCGCTTCGAACATGGCGTCGTAGCACTTCGGCTTGCCTGGAAAATCGAGCGGCATGCCGGCTTCCTGGCACAGGGCCGCCCAGGCGCCGATAATGGCGATCAAATTACGCGGACGCTCGGGCGCGAAATCGTAAAGGAAGCCCGGGCGCGACGACGACCACGTCCACGTGCGCCCTTTCTGCCGCTCGATAAGCAAATCCTCCTGCGCGTAATAAAAGTTCGGCGGCATGTGGCGCGGATCGTCTTCGCGCGCTGGTGTCGGGAAGGCGCCGAGGTGCATGCCGTACCATTTCGTGCCCTCGACCAGATGCACGTGCTGCAAGCCCTTGCAGGCTGCCTCGCCGCCATCGACCAGGTTGCGCACCATGGTGGCGTTGCCCTCGACGTCCTCGACGCC
>JANXRM010000259.1 GCA_025353015.1 Hyphomicrobiales bacterium | reverse complement strand
GCTCTCACACTACGTGGATGGGTACGGCGCATGCTCATCGAGGGAACAGATTTCGAATGTGAGGGCGGACGACTGGTCGGAAAAGCGATGAGTAAGGAGGCTGACCCATGGGGCTGACCCCATGCGTTAGTCCCCATGCGTTAGTCCCCATACCGGGCCGCCAACGCCTGCCCCATCACGGCACAACGGCTCTGCCTCGTGCCCCACCACCCATCAAAACATGTTCAGCGCCAGCCGCGCTTCGTCCGACATGCGGCTCTGGTCCCAGGGTGGATCGAAGGTGAGGTTGACGGTCGCGCCCTGGATGCCCGCGACGGAACAGACCGCGTTCTCCACCCAGACCGGCATTTCGCCGGCCACCGGGCAGCCCGGCGCTGTCAGCGTCATGTCCACCGTGACGTGGCGCTCATCGGAGATGTCGATCTTGTAGATCAATCCCAGCTCATAAATGTCCGACGGTATCTCCGGATCGTAGACGGTCTTCAATGCCGCCACGATATCGGCGGTCAGCTGTTCCAGCTCTTCCGCCGACAGCTTCGAGCCCTCGACCGGCGTGCCGCCATCTGCGAGTGCCGGCGCGAGTGCCGGTGCCAGGCCACGCGCCTCTCCACGGGGGCTTGCCAAGTCGGCCGCCGCCTCCGGGCCGAGCGTCGCCGTGTCCGCTGCTTGATCGAAGGGGGCTCGTTCCATGGGAATGCCGTCCATGTTTACACCTTGTCTCACGCGAAGAACTCATGCGCCTTGATGAGCGCGGACGCCAGCACATCCACCTCGGCCTCGGTATTATACATGGCAAACGACGCCCTGCACGTGCCTGTGACGCCAAGCCGGTCCATCAGCGGCTGTGCGCAGTGGTGCCCGGCCCGGACGGCGACGCCCGACCGGTCGATGATGGTCGAGATATCGTGCGGGTGCAGCCCGTTGATGTTGAACGAGACGATGGCGCCCTTGTCCTTCGCGTTGCCGTAGACGCGGAGCCAATTGAGCTCCTTCAGGCGCCGGTGCGCATAGACCTTGAGCTTGGCTTCGTGCGCGGCGATCTCCTCGCGGCCGACCTGCATCATGTAGTTGAGCGCCGCACCCAGCCCGATGGCCTGCACGATCGGCGGCGTGCCCGCCTCGAACTTGTGCGGCGCGTGGCCGTAGGTGATGCGGTCCATCGCCACGCTCTCGATCATTTCGCCGCCCCCCAGGAACGGCGGCATGGCGTCGAGATGCTTCTTCTTGGCATAGAGCACGCCGATGCCCGTTGGCCCATAAACCTTGTGACCGGTGAAGCAATAGAAATCGGCGTCGAGATCCTGCACATCGACCGTCATGTGCACGGCTGCCTGGCTACCATCGACCAGCACCGGAATGCCGCGCGCGTGGGCGAGGCGAATGCACTCCTTAACGGGTACGACCGTGCCGAGCACGTTCGACATGTGCGTCAGCGCCACCATCTTGGTGCGCGGGGTGAGCAGCTTCTCGAACTCATCGAGCAGGAATTCGCCCGAATCCGAAATCGGCGCCCACTTCAACACGCAGCCCTTGCGCTCGCGATGGAAGTGCCACGGCACGATATTGGAATGGTGCTCCATGATGGAGAGGACGATCTCGTCGCCCTCCTTGAAGCTCGCGCCATAGGACGCGGCAACCAGGTTGATCGCCTCCGTCGCGTTGCGCGTGAAAATAATTTCGTCCTCGGAGGCAGCGTTCAAGAACCGCCGCGTGATCTGCCGCGCCTCCTCGAACTTGGCGGTCGCGGTGTTCGACAGATAATGCAGCCCGCGATGCACGTTCGCATACTCGAACTCGTAGGCATGCGAAATCGCATCGAGCACTGAGCGCGGCTTCTGCGCCGATGCGCCGTTGTCGAGATAGACCAGCGGCTTGCCGTAGATCTCACGGAACAGGATCGGGAAATCGGCGCGAATGCGCTCGACGTCGAACGGCTCAAGGCTCGGTGTGCGCAATGTGTCCATCGGTCGTATCCCCTATTCGCGGGCCTTGTTCGGCGTTGCAGCCTTTGCTGCCTTTAACGGCGCAGCTTGGGCCGGCAGATCACGCAACCAGGCGAGCGCGATATTCATCACGCTTGTGCGGATCGCCTCGGATTGGATCTTGTCGATCGCTTCGCCGACGAAACTTTCGATCAGCAGCGCGCGGGCCTGATCCTCGGGGATGCCGCGCGAGCGCAGGTAGAACATCATATCGCCATCGATCTCGGCCGCCGTGCTGCCATGCCCGCACGCCACGTCGTCGGCATAGATCTCAAGTTCGGGCTTGCTGTCGAATTCGGCATCCTCCGATAGCATCAACACTTGCGCCATCTGCTTGCCATCGGTCTTCTGTGCGACCGGCTGCACGATCACTTTGCCCTGGAAGATGCCGCGGGCATGACCGTCGAGTACGCCCTTGAACAGCTCGCGGCTTTCGCAGCCTGTCGTCGAATGGTCGACCACGAGCGTCGTGTCGATGTGGTCGCGATCGCGGCCGAGGAAAGCGCCCGAGAAATCGAATTTTGCGTCAGGCCCGGTGAAGGAGACGTGCGTTTCGTTGCGCACCAGTCCGCCGCCAGCCGTGAACTGGAAGCCGCGATAAATCGCACGCTCAGCCAGTTCGACATCCCAGCGTCCGAGATGGGCGGAGCTGCCGTTGGCCGCCAGATGCTGCACATGATGCGCTTCAGCGCCTGCTTCAAGGCTGATCTGGGTGACGGCCGTCGCCTGCGCCGGGCTCTCCCCAAGCCGCACGTGGCTCTCGATGATCTCGGCCTTGGCACCAGCTCCAACCTTGATGAGGCACCGCGTGGCGGTCGCCATCGGCGCGTCCGCATCGACGATCGAAACGATATGGATCGGTAGGCCCAAGCGGGCGCCTTCGACGATGCTCAGTACCACACCGTCGCTCGCAAACGCGGAATTCAGCGCCATAACGGGATCAACGACGGCACCGCCGCCCAATGTGTCGGCGTCCGAGATGGTGGACACGCCAAAGCACAGCTCCATCCAGTCATAGTCCGGTTGGCCCAGCACCGCCGCGAGCGAACCCATGTGATACGTGGCGCCGGGCTCTTGGCCCGCTGGGATCATTTTCGCCTGCCAGCGGCCGTTGACGATGACGACGCGGATGCAGGGCAACTGCGCAAGGTCTGGCCCCAGCACTGTGGCCAGCGCCGCCGCATCGAACGTGCGCGTCGAGCATTGCGCGGGTGAAAATGCCTCTTTCAGGCCAGCGCGCAAATCCGTGTATTTCCACGCCTCGATGCGCCTGTGCGGCAAGCCGTTAGCCGCGAACGCCTGGAATGCCGCCCGGCGCGCCGCCGGCACCCAAGCCCCGCCCGGCAGCAACGGCGCCGTGCGCGCGAACTGCTCGGCGAGCTGTTCCTCAGCTTTGGTTTTCATCGTGGTGATGGTCATTTTGCAATCTTCCCCCTCTCCCCATTTTTGCACTCAATGGGGAGAGGGTTGGGGTGAGGGGCAGGTACTGGGCTCAGAGCAAGCGGCTGCCCCTCACCCTAACCCTCTCCCCGTAAAAGCGCAGACGGCGGGGAGTGGGGACGCGCGCGGCTTACGCAGCTTTCAATTTGAACTCGGCGTAGCCGGTCTTTTCCAATTCCAGCGCCAGCTCTTTGCCGCCCGTTTTCTGGATGCGGCCGTGCGCCAGCACATGCACCTTGTCCGGCTGGATATAATTCAGGAGCCGCTGGTAATGCGTAATGACCAGCATGGCGCGATCCTTCGAGCGCAACTTGTTCGCCCCTTCCGCAACGATCTGGATAGCGTCGATATCGAGGCCTGAATCGGTCTCGTCGAGCACGCACAGCGACGGCTCCAGCATCGACATCTGCAGGATTTCCATGCGCTTCTTTTCGCCGCCCGAAAAACCGACGTTGAGCGGCCGCTTCAGCATCTCGTCCTTGACGCCGAGTTCGGCGGCCTTGGCGCGTACGACCTTTAGGAATTCAGGCGTCGTCAATTCTTTCACGCCGCGCTTTTTGCGCACGGCATTCACCGAGGCCCGCAGAAACGTCATCGTGGCGACGCCCGGAATCTCCATCGGATATTGGAATGCGAGGAACACGCCCTTGGCCGCGCGGTCGTCGGGGCCAAGGGCCAGGATCGACTCGCCGTTCCACAGAATATCGCCCGCTGTCACCTCATAGTCGTCGCGCCCGGCGAGCACATAGGCCAGCGTCGACTTGCCCGAACCGTTCGGCCCCATGATCGCGTGCACTTCGCCCGCTGGCACCTGCAGATTGATGCCTTTCAGGATCTCGGTGCCGTCGTCGGCGATCCGGGCATGCAGGTTCTTGATCTCGAGCATATCAGGCACTTCCTCAACTCAGACGATTCAGGCGTCCGCGACTGAGACGTCGACGCCGCAACCATTCAACTCAGCACAAAGGGTGGGGGTGGCCCTTTTACAAGCCCCCTCACCCTCCACGTCACGCGTTCCTATGAAGGCTGGCCAACGCGGTTGAAATCAGCGCGCGGCCGCCTTCACGAATTCCAGTTCGGCCGGGTAGAGCACGCCCAGCCAATCGCATTTCTCCGGCATCTTCTCGCCGAACTCGACGAGGAAGGCATTGCCCGCCTCCAGGGTCTCGACAACAGTGACGACGGCGCCTTGCTTGATCTTCATACCCGGACGCTTATTCGTCAGCGCGTTTCGGCGCAGGCATTCGCCCACGTCGAGTTCGCGAACCATACGCGCCGTCTTCGACATCTGAACCACTCGTGCCGCATCACTCATCGCCGTCTCCTCGATTGGACCTCGTCCCATGGACGATGGCCCACTGCTTCCATCCTGATTCGGACATCGGTTTGACCGTGACGGGATTCACCCCGTTGGTTTTACCGATTTCCCAGGGGTGTCAGGCCCCTCAGCCTTCACCCTTCGTTTTTGGGACAACTGCCGGTCACTTTTCGGCAGACCCGGTTGGCGGACGAAATCCTATACCTACTTTTCCGTCTTTGCATCGTCCGGACTTCGATGACTGATGAAATTTTCCCCTTGTAATTGTATCTCTCACTTAGCCGACGCTGCCTTCTAGGCTGATTCCTATGAGTTTTTGCGTCTCGGCCATGAACTCCATAGGCAGTTGCTGGAGCACATCGCGCACGAAGCCGTTGACGATCAGCGCCACCGCCTCTTCGGCGGACAAGCCGCGCTGCAGGCAATAGAACAGCTTGTCCTCGGAGATCTTCGAGGTCGTCGCCTCATGCTCGAAATGCGCCGACGAATTCTTCGCCTCGATGTAGGGCACCGTATGCGCGCCGCATTGATTGCCGATCAGCAGGCTATCGCATTGCGTGAAGTTGCGCGCATTCGTGGCCTTGCGATGTGCTGAAACCAAACCGCGGTAGGTGTTCTGCGAACGCCCCGCCGCGATGCCTTTCGAGATGATGCGGCTCGACGTGTTTTTGCCCAGATGCAGCATCTTGGTGCCGCTATCGACCTGCTGCATCCCGTTCGAGATGGCGATCGAATAAAACTCGCCGCGGCTGCCGTCACCGCGCAGGATGCAGCTCGGATATTTCCAGGTGATGGCCGAGCCGGTCTCCACTTGCGTCCACGAGATCTTCGAGTTCTTGCCACGGCAATCGCCGCGCTTCGTCACGAAGTTGTAGATGCCGCCCTTGCCGTTCTTGTCGCCGGGATACCAGTTCTGCACCGTCGAATACTTGATCTCCGCGTCGTCATGCGCGACCAGCTCGACGACGGCCGCGTGCAACTGATTCTCGTCGCGCATCGGCGCCGTGCAGCCTTCGAGGTATGACACGTAACTGCCCTTGTCGGCGATGATCAGCGTTCGCTCGAACTGGCCGGTATTCTTCTCGTTGATGCGGAAATAGGTCGAAAGTTCCATCGGGCAGCGCACGCCCGGCGGGATGTAGACGAACGACCCGTCGGAGAACACAGCCGCATTCAACGCCGCGTAGTAGTTGTCGGACTGCGGCACGACGGTCCCTAAGTACTTCCGCACCAGCTCGGGATGTTCGCGCATCGCCTCCGAGATCGAGCAGAAGATGACGCCGGCCTTGGCCAGCTCCTTCTTGAACGTGGTGACGACGGACACGCTATCGAACACCGCATCGATCGCCACTTTGCCGGCCATGTTGGCATAGCCGTCGCCGGCCTCATCCAGTTGGCTCGGCTGCGACTGCTTTCTGACGCCCGCCAGGATCTCCTGCTCTTTCAGCGGAATCCCGAGCTTGGCGTAGGTCTTCAGGATATCCGGATCGACGTCGGCGAGCGACGTCGGCCCCGCGGTGCTCTTCGGCGCCGAATAGTACGAGAGATCCTGGAAATCGATCTTCGGATAGCTGACTTTCGCCCACACCGGCTCGATCAGCGAAATCCAGCGGCGATAGGCCTCGAGCCGCCAGTCCAGCATCCACGATGGCTCGTTCTTCTTAGCCGAGATGAAGCGGACGACGTCTTCCGAGAGACCCTTAGCGATCGTGTCGCTCTCGATGACGGTCTCGAAGCCGTACTTGTACTTTTCGACGTCGAGCGACTTGACCTGATCGATCGTCTGTTGAACCGCTGCCATTTCAACTCCTTCTGCGCCGATGCACCGTTCGCATCAGCGCATACCTCCAAGTGCGTCAGGCCGCCTTTGCGACCGCCCGCGTGATGTCAGTCCAAGCCGCTGTGAATGCGGCGATATCCTGTTCCGTCGTCGCCGGTCCGATGCTGACCCGGATCGCCGCGCGTGTGACGTTGGCCGGCAGCCCCATGGCGACCAGCACGTGGCTCTGGGCCACCTTTCCCGAGGAACACGCCGAACCCGCACTCACCGCAATGCCGGCCAGATCGAACGCGGTTACCAGCGTTTCCGCCGCCCGGCCTGGAATCGCGATGCACGAGGTATTGGCGAGCCGCGGCGCGTTCCGCCCGATGATCTGGGTTTCAGGCGACATCCGCAGCACTTCGTGTTCCAGGCGATCGCGCAAGAGCGCCACCCGGCCGAACTCCGGCAGTTCTGCATGCACCGCTGCTGCCGCGGCTCCAAAGCCCGCAATCGCCGCGACGTTCTCCGTACCCGCGCGCCGGCCGCGTTCTTGGCCCCCGCCTGTCTGCCAGCGCGCCAGCGGCGCACCGTCGCGAACAATCAAGGCGCCCGCGCCCTTCGGGCCGCCGATCTTGTGCGACGACAACGTCAAGTAATCGATGTCGAGTCGCGCGAAGCTGACCGGCACCCGGCCAATCGCCTGCGTCGCGTCCGAATGCACGCAAATGCCGTGTTTGCGCGCCAATTCGGCGATTTCAGCAACCGGCTGGAGCACACCGGTCTCGTTGTTGGCGGCCTGCAGCGTGACGAGACACATGGCCGATGCGTTGGCCGAATGCGCGCCGAAATCCGTGTCCAGCCCCGAGAGGCCCACCACGCCATTTGCAGCAACTTGAATCGCGGCACGCCGGGCACCGCCATCGCCTGATGGCGCCAGCACGCTGTCATGCTCGATGCCGGCGGCGAAAACCGTGTTCCAGCCGGACCGGACGACCGCATTGTTCGCCTCCGTCGCGCCCGACGTGAAAATCACCTCGGCGGGCTTCGCACCAACCAGCCGCGCCACCTGCTCGCGCGCATCTTCAATCAACCGCCGCGCCACGCGTCCCTCGCGATGCACGGACGATGGATTGCCGGTCCGATCCAGCGCGCACAGCATCGCCTCCCGCGCCTCGGGCCTGAGCGGCGCCGTCGCGTTCCAATCCAGATATGTGCGCCGCGTATCCATTGTTTCAGGCTCGATCCGCAGCTTGTGCGGCCTCCGGAAGTTTCGCTGGCCCAGAAAATCCTGCCTGGCGGCCAAGCTTGCCGCAGACCACATCCTGCAACGTGACACGAGCGAAAAACGCGCCGATCTCATCGCCCAGCGCATCCCAAAGACCATGCGTCAGGCACCGCTCAGCACCGTGGCATGGCACGCTGGCATCGCCCGTACACCGTGTCATGCGATGGTCTTCCTCGACCGCGAGCATGACGTCGGCAACGGTGATTTCGTTGGCGGCCCGGCCAAGGCGATAACCACCCGCCCGGCCGCGTGCGCTCTCGACCAGCCCGGCGCGGCGCAAGCGGAGGAAAAGCTGCTCCAGGTAGGCCAGCGAAATGTTCTGGCGCTCGGCGATCTGCGAGAGGGGGATGGCGTTGGCGCTGTCGTGCGCAACATGGCCCTGCGCCAGCGCGTGCTTGGCGATATCCGCCATCGCCATAACGGCGTACCGGCCTTTGGTATTCAATTCCACGCCTGCACACTCCAACACTTCAAGGGACCGTGCCTAAACACTTCAAGGGACCGCGCCTAAACCACGGCGGGCGGAGCGAGCACGATTAGGCTTGCGCTCCTCGCCCAGGCACGTGTTATGAACCGCAACCGAAAAACCACACGTCGGACCCATGCGCATCAGGTCAAGCCGCTGGGCCCAACCTCTTCCAACGCGCGCTCTTTGGAACCGTTCTATAGTGCTTGACCGCTATATGAAAATTCCGAGCGCGGAAGTCAAGTATTTTAACGGCGCGCCAGCCGTCCGCCGCAGAGGTGGGTGGCGCCGGGCGGCGAGCCGATCCACGAACCGTCGATCACGGTCCTCGCAGGGCCACCGCATGGTCATTCAACTGGAGAGCTTTTTACCCCGATGCCAGAGATCATCATCAACGGCCCTATCGGCCGTCTGGAAGCCCGCTACCACCACGTCGGCCGCATCGATAGCCCGGTTGCGCTGATCCTGCATCCGCACCCCCAGTTCGGGGGCACCATGAACAACCAGATCGTCTACCATCTCTATTACGCCTTCACGGAACGGGGCTTCTCCGTGTTGCGCTTCAATTTCCGCGGCGTCGGCCGCAGCCAGGGCCATTTCGACAACGGCCCCGGCGAGTTGGCGGATGCGGCCTGCGCGCTCGACTGGCTGCAGCTGCAAAATCCGGACGCCCGCTCCTGCTGGATCGCCGGCGTCTCGTTCGGCACCTGGATCTCCATGCAGCTCCTGATGCGCCGGCCCGAGATCGACGGCTTCATCTGCGTGGCGCCACCCGCCAACCTCTATGATTTCTCGTTCCTGGCACCGTGCCCCTCGTCCGGCCTCGTGATTTCGGGCGAGAAAGACAAGGTCGTGCCGAGCGCGTCCGTTGCCGAGCTTGCCGCCAAGACCAAGACCCAAAAGGGCATCAAGATCGAGCACACCATCGTCGAGGGCGCCAACCACTTCTTTGCGGACCAGAACGAGTACCTGAAAAAACTCGCCGGCGACTACGTCGATATGCGCATGGTTGAAATCCTGAAGGCCAAGCGCGAGAAGGATTAAGCGCTTCCCACCGCCCGGCGCGCACACCGAACACAAAAATGGCGGAGCCCAGGCCCCGCCATTTTCATTTATCGCAACACGTCCCCACGCCCCGAGACTACAGCAACTTCTTCTGGTTCTGGATCAGCATGTACGTGTCGTAGGTGTAGTCGGCGACCTGATACCAGTCGAACCAGTCCTTCCGGTACGCCCGCATGTGATCGTAGACCTTCTTGAAGTCCGCGTTCTTGGCCGCCAGCTCGCCGTAGATCTCGTTGGCCGTCTTGAACGATGCGTCGAGGATCGAATCCGGAAAGCGCCGCAGCTCCACACCGGCACCAATCAGCCGCTTCATGGCCGGCGGATTGACGTGGTCGTAGCGCGTGTGTTGCCACATATGGCCTTCGACAGCCGCGGCGGTGACAGCGGCCTTGTAGAGCTTCGGCAGATCATCCCAAAGCTTCTGGCCGATGAACAAGTGGCCCGTGGCGCTGCCTTCCCACCAGCCGGGGTAGTAATAGTACTTGGCCACCTTGTGGAAGCCGAGCTTCTCGTCGTCGTAGGGGCCGACCCATTCCGTCGCGTCGATGGTGCCCTTTTCGAGTGCTTGGTAGATCTCGCCCGCCGCCAACTGTTGCGGGATCATGCCGAGCCGCGACACGATCGAGCCCGCGAAGCCGCCGATCCGCATCTTGACGCCTTTCAGCGCCTCGACGTCCTTCAACTCGTTGCGGAAGAAGCCGCCCATCTGCGTGCCGGTGTTGCCGAACATCAAGCCGTACATGTTGTACTTCTTGAAGAACTCGTTCATCAGCGCATCGCCGCCGCCCTGGTACCACCAGGCATGCACACCGCGCGGATTCATACCGAACGGCAGCGCCGTGCCGAACGTGAAGGTCGGATCCTTGCCCCAGTAGTAATACGAAGCCGTCTGGCACATCTCGACGGTGCCGTTGCTCACGGCGTCCTGCGCCTGCAGCCCGGGAACGATTTCGTTCGAGGCGAACGGCGTAATCTGGAACTTGCCGTCGGTGAGATCCGAGACGCGCTTGCAGAAAAATTCGAGTGAGCCGAACAGCGTGTCGAGTGACTTCGGAAAACTCGACGTGCATCGCCATTTCAATTCCGGCATCGTTTGCGCCAGCGCTGGCGCCGCCAGCCCCCCGACAGCGGCCGTTGCAATGCCACCGGCAGCGGTGCCCTTCAATAGTTTGCGTCGATCGACTTTCGTCACGCGGTTCTCCCTCGAATAGTCCTCCAACA
>JANXRM010000255.1 GCA_025353015.1 Hyphomicrobiales bacterium | reverse complement strand
ACGACTTTCATCCGGAATGGAACTACACCATCCGCCCACGGCCGCTGCCGAACTCGTAGCGGTTATTATTCGGACCGTCCTAACACGCCAGCCCGGCTCGCACCGGGCCAGCGCATCAGGGCCGCCTCACGTCACATCGTGCCGCGTGATGAGGAACGTGTTCGATGGCAGCAGCCGGGTGAGCTTGGCCGTGCGGCGAAACGTGCAGTGGCCGCGGTTGAGCACGCTCATGTTGTCGCTGTCGAACAGGCGGATCTGAGCCGGCGTTACCCCGATCGCGACGGTCCAGTGATGATAACGCCCCTCGAGCCCGAGCACCGCCATGCACCGCGCCGACACACGCCGTTCGAGCCAAGCCCACAACGCATCGAGGTTGGCCGGCCCTGCCAGCAGCTGCTCGGGCGGCCGGGTGAGCCCGAGCTTGATGTCATGCTCGCCGCCGAGGTAGGTGACGGCGCGCTTCAGCAGGCGCACGAGGTGCCGCTTGCCGAGGCCCGACGCTACCGCCACCGAGGCATCGGCCTCGACCTTCGGCAGCGCCCGCATCAGCTCGTCGAACAGCCATTCGGCTGCGTCGTGGTCGACCTCGGGGCACAGGGCGCGGGCGGCATTCACCGCGCTGTAGACCCCACACAAGCCGTCAAGGTCGCCTTGCAGATAGGGTTTGCGCAATCGTGCTTTGGCTTTCGGCCGCCCGGCAGCGAGCGATACTGGTTCGGCGTCCAGTTGCCGAGCAGCATCCGGCACGTTGATGGCGTTTCGTTGCCCACCAGCAACCGGCATGCCCCCGCCCCCGGCTTCCGCCGAGGGCAGGATTTTGATCGTCGATTTTTGCTGTTTCATGCCGGCCTCAATACTCGTCGGCCAGCATGATGGTGAGCACGCACACCGTGATCGTCGTGTCGGAGGGATCGTCAGACGCGTAGGACATCGTCGGATCCATGTAATCGAATTTGAAAAAGATGCGCTCGCCGTCGATCACGACCACGCCGAGGTCATGTTCTTTCCACGGGTCGTTCTCGTCGGTGAAGTCGTTGAAAGCCTGCACCGCCGCGAACACGCGAGCCTGCCGTTCGAGCGGCATGGCATTGATGCCGGGCGTGACCATGATCTTGCCGCCGGCGATTTTGCCGGTGGCGAGCGAGTTGCGCAGCTGGTCGTTGAGGTCGCGAATGATCGCGGATTTGACGGGGTCGTTCATTGTGTGGCCTCCAGGGTGCCGAGCCACCACTGGCTGGCGAGCAGGATCACGAGCTGGCGATGATTGCTGTTGATGGGTTGCGTGCCGGTGGTGCCGGGTGTGGCCGGGCCGGGCGTGACGACGCGAAAGAAGATCAGCTCGTGCCAACTGGCGATGCCGGGTTCGGTGACCAGGACTTCGATGTCGCCGATGTCGTGCGCGTCGAGCGGGTCGTCGACCGGCAGCACGCAGCCGCGCACGCTGGCGACGATGAGCGCCTGATTGTCGGCGCCGAGCCCGACGATGCCAGCCGACAGCAGCAACTGGCCGCCAGCCAGTGTGCTCCTGAACGCGTTGTTGGCGGTGCGCCGGGCCGCGATGGCCTCGGGACTCGCCGGGTCTTGTGAGTCGATATTCATGGTTTGTTCCTTGAGCGAGTTGCGTCAGATCAGGGCGACGAGGCACCGTTGCGCGTCGCTGTCGCCGTCGATGTAGCCCTGCGTGGTTTCGATCGAGCGGTTTCCGGCCAGCACCTGCACATCGCGCAAGCTGGCCCCGGCCCAATGCGCCCGGCGGGCGGCGTTGGTGATGAAGGTGCGCCGCCCCGAGTGCGATGAGCAGCCGGTCAATTTGGCGGCACGGCAATTCTCGACGAACCAGTTCACGATGCTGTTCGCCCGCATCGCCCCGCCCCTGAGGGATGGCACGATCACCTTGTCCGGTTGCGTGCGTTCCCGTGGCTGCTGCGCCTGCCAGCTCTTCAGCGCCCGGCGCAGTTCCCGGTGCATCGGTACGCGGCGGCCCGAGCCCCGCTTCGATATCACTGCCCTGACCTCGATCACAGGTGCCACCTTGCCGTTCGGGTCGAGAACCATGCCCCAGGTGAGGCGCGCGATTTCGCACGCCCGCAGCCCGGCGCGGGCGGCGAGCAACACGATCACGTCGTCCCGCAACGGGGTGCGTCCCTGTCGTGCTACCGCCCGCAAGTGCCGGAGGTCCCGGCGGCTGAAAACTTTGGCTTGTCGTCCAATCATCCGTTCAACTCCTTGTTGCTGACTCGTGCAACATCCGGCGGGGCCAATCCTTGGCCTCGCCAGCCACGTCTCCGATGTTCAGAGGGTGGGGTGTCCGGGCTAGCAACACGCTGATCTGGCGTATTTTTTAGCTGCCTGGGCACCGGGCATGAGGGTAGCTTGCGGGGTTGCAGCATCAACCATAAAGGCGCTCGGGCAGGTCAAATAAACGGTGGTCAATAACGGTTATTTCAGTGCCCTGGGCGGCGATGACGTCGAATGGCCGCCAGCGGGCCAAGCGAGGCGACAGGCGGGGGTTCAGTGGTCGGCCGCTACCCTGGTAGCCGAGGCTTCAGGCGCCTCAGCGAGCGCAAAACTGGCCACCCTTGGGTTGAGGCGGCAACTCGGCTTGAGTTTGCTGCTGACACGCGCGTGCTTAGCCACCGCCCAAGCCTCACGCCGCAATGTGTGCGCTGTCAGCTCGCAGCCTTTTGCTCAATCTGCGAGAGCTGCAATGAGGCAAAGAGCATCCTAATCTGTCGAATTCTGTATGTGCCTGTTTGATTTCGCGTGGTCAGCGGGTGGCCAGCAGCGCATGTCCGTCGACATTGAAGCGAGCGCGCTGACTCTGTAAAGTATTGATTTTATTGGCGCGCTGGGAAGGATTCGAACCCACGACCCTCAGATTCGTAGTCTGATGCTCTATCCAACTGAGCTACCAGCGCATTTAGTGTGCCCTGCGTCTACAGCAATGGCATGGGATTGGCAACAGGATAACGCGTCGATGCAGCGGCCGGCTGATCGACAATCGCTATCTCAACGTTGCAACTTGAGTGAACGGGGTCAAGGGATAAATTCGTAGTGATAAATTCGCAGCGCATCGAGCCTCATGGCGCCCTGCCATTAATCTGGTTTCGACTTTAACGGAACGCAATGCATGGCCGCGGCGTGCAGGGGCGGCATGCCTGCTGCTTCGAACGCGGCGTGCATCAAGATCGCAAGGGTGAGGGCGGTGAGTAAATGCCAAAATGCGTGCGTGCCGCGCAAAGCGCCGATGATCCCCGCTGCGTGGCACATGTCCTGGTCAAGCCAGCGCAGCATCATGGCGTCACACAATGTCATCGCGGCCATCAACAACGCGCGGCCTGGCGCCTGCCGAACGCCGATGCAAAGCCCCGTCACCACCAACGCCATGAGAGCGGGTGCGTAGCCGAGAGATCCCCGCAAGCATGGCCCGGGCGCCGCGCCCAAGGCCGCCATAGCCGGTACCGACGCGCAATCGATGCGGGCGAAGAGTGCGCTCAGCCCCAGGAACACTATGAGGATGCCCAGCGTCACGCCGTGCCCGAGGCCGATCCACAGGCGCAACGCGAATGCCGTATAAAGTACCATGAAGGCGGTGATAGGCCCGACGTCGGCAATCTCGGCCCACCGTGTCGCGAGCGTATGAAAGAGGAAACTCCCGATTGCTATCAATGCGACGAGGAGCACCATGAGCGAGAGGGCGGCGCGGAGGTCGCGCGGGAGATCCCGCGGCAACCGCAACAGACGTCGTAGCATAACGAGTGCGACCGCCAGGTAGGCCAAATTGCTCGCCGCATTGAAAGGCTCGGCCCAGAACGCCGGGTCGAGGCCCCGCTCGCAGTATCGGAATATCTGCTCGTGCCAGCCCCGTGGCGCGCCCATCCGGCTCTCCCTTCAAATCCATCTGCCCGTCTGCCCCGGACAACGCGTGCGCCAAACGATCTCTTTTGAACTTGGCGTCTGTATCTGCGGCACCTAACATCGGTCCATAAAACGGTTGCTCACCAAGCAAAGGATAGCCTCATGAAGCGTGTGCTCGTAACCGGTGCGGCCGGCGGGATCGGTGGGCATCTGCGGCGCCTGCTGCCACCGATTTATCCGGATCTGCTGCTCTCCGACCTGAAAAAGCCAGCCAACCTCGGTCCTTCCGAAAAATTCGTCCAGGCCGATCTTGCCGACGCCGCGGCGGTCGACAAGCTCTGCGCCGGCGTCGAGGGGGTTATCCACCTCGGCGGCATCTCGGGCGAGGCGCCCTGGGACGCAATCCACAACGCCAACATCGTCGGCTGTTACAATCTCTTCGAGGCGGCGCGCAAGGCGGGCGTCAAGCGCATCATCTTCGCCTCGTCCAATCATGCGGTCGGCTTTTATCCACGTTCGACGAAGATCGGCACCAAGGTCATTCCGCGCCCTGATAGTCGCTATGGCCTGTCGAAATTGTTCGGCGAGGGGCTTGGCTCGCTCTACGCCTACAAGCACGGCATCGGCGTCACGTCGCTACGCATTGGCAACGTCAACGACGAGCCAATCGATCCCCGCCGCCTGTCGATCTGGCTCAAGCCGGAGGATCTCGTGCAGCTCATCCGAATCGGGCTCGAGCGGCCGAACCTCGTCTACGAGGTGATGTATGGGGTCTCGCAGAACGAGCGGTCGTTCTACGACAACAGCCACGCCGGATCGCTCGGCTACCGGCCCGAAGGGCGATCGGAGGATTATGCCCAGGCCGTGATGAAAAATGCGCTGCCAACCAAAGACGAGCCATCCGAATTCTATCAGGGCGGAACGTTTTGCGGCGAAGAGTATAGCGCCGACTTCCCCGCCATGAAGACCAAGAGTTGAGCCGGCAATTGTAACGTCGGCGAAGCAGGTCACCTCGAACGCAGGACGATTGAAATGTCAGACGCTGTCAAACTCGAAATGCATGGGGCCGTTGCGGTCCTGCGTCTCGATGATCCCTCCGCCATGAACGCGCTCTCGCCGGCCATAAAGGCGGGCATGCAAACGTTGGTGCCGAAGGTCGAGAGCGATCCGCGCGTCCGCGCCATTGTGCTGACAGGCACGGGCAAGGCGTTCTGCGCGGGCGGCGACATCAGGTCGATGCAGGACCCAACGGGGCGTCAAGCACCGGCCGTGCGCGCGCGCATGCAGGTGACGCATGCCTGGGCGCGCGCATTGCTGGATGGCGACAAGCCCGTCATCGCGGCTGTGAATGGTGCCGCCGTCGGTGGCGGCCTCGCGCTGGCTTTGCTGGCGGACATCGTCATTGCAAGCCGCGACGCCTATTTCATGAGTGGTTATTCGAAGCTCGGTGCGCTACCGGACCTGGGCGTGCTGCAGACCCTGCCCTGGGCCATCGGCAGCCTTCGCGCCAAGGAGATGATTATGTTGAACCGGCGCTATTCGGCGGAGGAAGCCGTCGCCATAGGTTTGGCCAATCGCGCTGTCCCCCCGGAAAAGCTCATGGAGGAGGCGCTCGCCGCGGCCAAAGAGATCGCCGATGGCCCGGCGGCCATGATGACCATGAGCAAGGTCATGATGAAGCGGGCTTACGAGGCGAGCGTCGAGGACTTCTTCGAGCGCGAAGCCGTGGGTCAGGCTATTGCCTTCGGTAGCGCTGAGTTTGCCGAGGGCGTGGATGCATTCCTGGGTAAGCGAAAGGCGAAGTTCGTGCGCGAGTGACAGAAAATCGAAGCTCGTTTTCTAGCACGTCAGGACAAATCGCTGGCGCAATAGTCCACACCCGTTGCGCCTTTCAATCGGCTTTGTTCCGGGTTGTCTTTCCAGGCGTGACATCAAGTATGGTCGCACGGTTCAAAACCGTTGCCTCCTTTTTGCAAGCCTTCATGCAGGGCGTTTGCGTCCAGAACTGCTTTTCCGCTTTCTCCCGGTCGTCGTCATAAAACCCGTCAGCATTTGGCATCCTGATCGCGGGCAGCGTTTGCGCATTCAGCTCCAGATTTGGATCCTTGATGACGTCGTTCGTCTGCAGCAGGTAAGCCGTCAGCGAATACAATTCGTCGTTGCTTAGGGATTGCGCGTTGCCAAACGGCATGGCGCGTTTGATATAATCGAAGATCGTGCTCGCATACGGCCAATATGAGCCGATCGTCTTGAAGGGTCGCTCATGCTTGAGCGTGCCGTGGCCGCCGACCAGTTCAGGCCAGCGATCCTTCCCCTCGCCGAACTCGCCATGACAGGCAGCGCAAAGCGTTTGAAAAACATCCTCGCCCTTGGCCGCCGTCCCTTTGCCCGGCGGCAAACCTTTGCCATCAGGCCGGACCGCAATATCCCACCCCTTGATTTCAGCCGGTGTGGCCTCGCGTCCGACGCCAATCTTCTGCGCCATCGCGCCATTGATGCCTATCGAAAGCGAGCCAAGGGCAACGACAACACCAAGTAACTTAGGAAATTTCGACATTTTCGGTCTCCCCGTTCGGGCGCACCAGCCACGTCTGAATACCGTTGTTGTGGTAGATATTGTTGAGGCCGCGCACCTTGCGCAGTTCATCCTTGGTCGGCTGCACGTAACCCGTTTCATCGTGCGCGCGCGACTGGATCAGCAACTCGCGGCCATCCCAATCGAAGTCGACGTAGAATCGCGTCAGCGACCGATCGAGCACGAGCCCATCGATGCGCGCTTCCTGCCAGTTCCGCCCGCCATCGAGCGTCACGTCCACGCGCGTCACCTTTCCCCGGCCCGACCACGCGAGGCCCGAAAGCACGTTGCGGCCCTTGGCCAGCAGTGGCGCTTCCGGTGACGGATTGGTCACGACCGATTTGGCGTCCATAATGAACGTAAACCGGCGCGCGCGGCCGTCACTCATCAGCGTCGTGTATTTCGACGTTTCCTCGTGCGTGTGCCAGGGCTGATCGCCGATCTCGATGCGGCGCAGCCATTTCACCCACATGTTGCCCTCCCAGCCGGGCACCACTAGGCGCACCGGATAGCCCTGCTCGTTGCGCAGCGCTTCGCCATTCATCTTGAATGCGACGAGGCAGTCTTGCATGGCTTTTTCGAGCGGAATGGAGCGCGTCATGCCGGCAGCGTCGGCGCCTTCGGCGAG
>JANXRM010000253.1 GCA_025353015.1 Hyphomicrobiales bacterium | reverse complement strand
CCGGAAACCACCATGCCCGACACCAACAAGCAGCCCCGATCCCAAGAATTCCATAACCTCGACGATCCCAGCGACGGTCTGTCTCGCGAGTTGGCGGCGGGCGTCACCACCCGCATCTTTGCGGGCGAACAAGCCATGTTGTCGGTCGTCACCATCGCGCCGGGCGCTGCCGGCACCATGCATCACCACCCCGAGGAACAGTGGGGCGTACTGCTGGAGGGATCCGCCATCCGCTATCAAGGTGGCGAAGAAATCGCCGTCGCAAAAGGCGACTTCTGGCGCACACCCGGCGGTATTCCGCACACCATGCGCGCCGGTCCCGAAGGTTGCCGTGTACTCGACATTTTCAGCCCGCCCCGCCCCGAGTACCGCGTCGCCGGCAAAGGCTTCGGTAAAAGCTGACATCTGCCACTGCCGTGACGACCGCACAGTTGTTGCGTCGAATACCACCGCAATTCCCTCCCCCGCCCGGCGGAGGGCTAGGGCGAGGGCTTGGTCAACGCAATCGCGATGTCAGCTGTTGGCCCTGCGTACCGTACGCCTTTACGCCGCCGCCGGGATCAGCCCGCCCGCTTTCGCCAGCAATCGCAGATGATGATCGCTGTTGCCGAACGCCATCTCGATCATGGTCAGTCGCTTGAAATAGTGACCGGCTTTGTACTCCATGGTCATGCCGATGCCGCCGTGCAGCTGAATGCCGGCCTCGCCGACAAAACGCGCCGAGCGGCCGATCTGCACTTTCGCGGCCGAAATCGAGCGTCGGCGCTCGTCGGCGTTGTCTTCACTCGCCATCATCGTCGCCAGATAAGCCATCGACCGCGCCTGCTCCAGCGCCGTGAACATGTCGACCGACTTGTGCTGGATCACCTGGAAAGAGCCGATCGCCACGCCGAACTGCTTGCGCGTCTTGACGTAATCGAGCGTCAGGGCCTGCATCACCTCCATCGCGCCGACGGCCTCGGCGGCGAGGAATGCGATGGCCTCGTCCACGGTCCGGTCGATGGCGGGAAGGGCTTGGCCCGGCGTGCCGATAACGCTGTCCGCGCCGACCTTGACGCTGGCGAGCGTGATGTCGGCGGCGCGTTGGCCGTCCTGCGTCGGGTAACCACGGCGCGAGGCGCCCTGGGCTTTGCTGTCGATCAAGAAAAGTCCGATGCCGTCCTTGGCGCGCCGGTCGCCTGAAATGCGCGCGGAAACGATCAGTTTGTCGGCGCTGTCGCCATAGAGCACGACGCACTTCTCGCCTTCCAGTGTAAAGCCGCCGCGGCCGTCGCTTTTCGCTGTGACGCCGACGTCGGCGAGGTCAAAACGCGCCTGCTTTTCCTGGTGCGCGAAAGCATAGGTGACAGCGCCCGATACGATGTCAGGCACGAGCTTGGCGCGCATCTCGGCCGATGCCGCATGACGCAGCAAGCCGCCCGACAGCACGACCGTCGCCATGAAAGGTTCGAGTGCCAGCGTGCGGCCGATGGCTTCACCGGCCAGCATCATTTCCACGGGACCGCCGCCGAGCCCACCATCGGCTTCGGCGAACGGGATCGCGAGCAGGCCCTGGGTCGCGAACTCCTGCCAGAGTTCGGCGCTATAGCCCTTCGGCTCTTTCATCATAACTGTCCGCGCCTTGAGGTCGGCGTAGCGGCGGTTGGTCAGGCCGTCGATGCTGTCTTTCAGCAGGCGCTGGTCGTCGGTGAGGTCGAGGTCCATGGGGGAGTCCAAATGAAGAAGTAATCGGGAGGTGTCTGGCTTCAGCCTGACACCGTTGTCGGCCTGTACCGGCGCCAGGCTGAAGCCAGGCGCCCACTCAGCCCCTAAAACCCCAGCACAGCCTTGGCTATGATGTTGTGCTGGATTTCGTTGGTGCCGCCGTAGATCGAGACCTTGCGGTTGTTGAAATAAACCGGCGCCATCGGTCCGGCCCAATCGGCGCCGCCGGGGGCTTCGTTGTGGCCCGACGCCTCGTCCTCGCCGACGAACGGCAGCGCCAGCGGCCCCGCCACTTCCATCAGCAGTTCCGTGGTCGCCTGCTGCAACTCGCTGCCCTTTATTTTGAGGATGGACGACGCCGGGTTGGGCTTGCCGCCGCGGCCGGCTTTCGCATCCTCCGAGACGACGCGAAGTTGCGTGATCTCGAGCGCCTTCAGTTCCACCTCGACGGCGGCGACCTTTTCGGCGAACCGCTCGTCGTCCATCAGCGAGCCGTTTCCGGATTGCACCTGCCGCGCCAGTTGCTTGATCCGGGCAACGCGCATTTTCGAGGTGCCGACGCGGGCGATGCCGGTGCGTTCGTTGCCGAGCAGGTACTTGGCGCAATCCCAGCCGCGGTTTTCCTCGCCGACCAGGTTTGCGACCGGGATTTTGACGTTGTCGAAGAAGACCTCGTTGACCTCGCGGCCGCCGTCGATGGTGATGATCGGGCGGACCGTGATGCCGGGCGTCTTCATGTCGAGCATCAAATAGGAAATGCCGAGTTGCTTTTTGGCGGCCGGGTCCGTGCGCACGAGCAGGAACATCCAGTCGGCATACTGGGCGAGGGTCGTCCATGTTTTCTGGCCGTTGACGATGTAGTGGTCGCCCTCACGCACGGCCGACGTCTTAAGTGAAGCAAGATCGGAACCCGCGCCCGGTTCGGAGAAGCCTTGGCACCACCAGTCGTCACAGGCAGCAATGCGCGACAGGAACTGCTTCTTCTGCTTTTCGGTGCCGAACTGGATGAGCACGGGACCGTGCATGTTGACGTTGAAGCCGACCGGTGGCGGCACGCCGTTCAACTGCATCTCCTCGCCGAACATGTAGAATTGGACCGGCGTCCAGCCGGTGCCGCCCCATTCTTTCGGCCAGCCCGCCACGGCCCAACCGCGCTTGTGCATGGCCTTGTGGCTGGTGACGATGTCCGCTTTCGTCAGCTCCCGCCCCTCGATCACTTTGCGGCGGATCGCCAGCGGAATTTCGGTCTGGAAGAAGTGGCGCACCTCGGCGCGAAAGGAGTTATCTTCGGGGCTGAAGCGAAAATCCATCGCAGGTTCTCCGATCACGGGGTGGGTTACGGCCCGTCCATTTCATTGCGACCTATTGAAAAGCAGCAATGGTGGAAGCGCAACGGTCGAGTTGGCGTGGTGGCGCTCAGGTACCAACAAAAAAAGCCTGATCCGGTTGGATCAGGCTTGGTATTCGCAGGCTTCGAGCCGTCTAGCGGCGGCGCGTTGGTGGGCGGCGTTGACCGCCACCCGGGCCTGCGCCAGCGCCGGGTGGTGGACCGGAGCGGGTATCCTTGTGCCTGAAATTGATGCGGCCCTTGGACAGATCGTAGGGCGTCATCTCGACGGTCACTTTATCGCCGGCCAGGATCCGGATCCGGTTCTTTTTCATGCGCCCGGAAGTATAGGCGATCACCTCGTGCCCGTTTTCGAGCTGCACGCGGCAGCGGGCGTCCGGCAGCACTTCGGCCACCACGCCTTCGAACTCGAGCATTTCTTCCTTTGCCATGCAATCTCCTAGGGGCGGCGGGGATCTCGGGATCCGGACGCGCGGACGTTTCGTGGATCTTTGGCAGATCCTTGGCGATAGATCTATGCAAAAGATGGACGCGTGAACGGTCCTGACGGGTGTGCCGTCAGCTATGCCTTCAAGCCGCGACGGCTGCAAACCGCGACGTCTTCAAACTGCGACGTCTTCAAACTTCGTCCGGCCTAGTGGACCAGTCCGATATCCAGAGGTTTTGGAACCGCTGGAGACTGTCGCGGACAGATTGCGTCAAAGTTAGAATAACAACAAGGGGAGCGCCGTCGAGTGACCGCTCTTAAGTGAGCCGCTGTGAACCGAACTGCGGTGAATCGAAGTGCGGTGAACCGAACTGATGTGCATTCAATGCGTACTCATCGGGGCGGACATTTGGCGCCCGCCCCGAGACGTTTCGGCCGGGCAAACCTCAGGTCTTGAGGTCGACAGCCGCGCTCTTACCGTTACGGCCCTTTTCGATCTCGTAAGTGATCTTCTGGCCTTCACGTAGACCGGTCAGTCCAGCCCGCTCGACAGCCGAGATGTGAACGAACACATCGTTGCCGCCTTCGTCGGGCTGAATGAAGCCATAGCCCTTTTGCGTGTTGAACCACTTCACAGTACCAGTCGACATTTAGTGTCTCCAATGCAGGCAGGGCCGCCGGCACAATTGCCCGCAACCATCAAAACACGCAATGGAGTGAATAACAGTTTCAGCACGGTCATGCCGTCGTGTAGTGCGCACCAGAGCGAGTTCGACCCACCACTTATCGCTCGATTTCGCGCCAAATGCAATATCTCGCACGCGATTTGACTACGAACACTGGGGCGTTGTGAAGGCGACATAACGCCCACTTCCCAGATTTCTGACAGGCGGTCGCGCCGCTACGCGTGTGCCTTTGCCACGATCTCATCGGCGAAACGTTCGATGCGGCTTACCATTTCGGCGACGCTAGCGCCATGAAATGAAACGCAGATATCTCCGATGCCCGCTTTGCTCATGAGCTCCACGTCGGCCAGCATTTCGGCCGACGAGCCGGTCAACGAGCGCCGGCCGCCGGAATGGGCGGTTTCCGCCTCCCAGTTCACGGGCCAAAGCACCACATGCGCAAGCGCGATCGACTTGGGATCGCGCCCGGCCTTGGCGGCCATGGCCTTGAAGTCCTCGATGGCCTTCGCAACCCGAGGGGCCGTGTCCAACCGGTTCGCCGGGTTGCTGGAGGCCGGATACCAACCCTCACCAAGCTTGATGGCGCGGCGCATGGCAGCCGGGCTTTCGCCGCCGATCCAGATGGGCGGATGCGGCTTCTGGATCGGCTTCGGGCGGAACAGGATGTTGTCGAAGGCGACGTGTTTGCCTTTGTAGGCAGGCTTGTCGTTGGTCCAGAGTTCCTTGAAGGCCTCGATGTATTCGTCCGTCACCCGCCCGCGGTCGTCGAAATCAGGCGCGCCGACCGCCTCGAATTCCTCTTTCATCCAACCAGCGCCACAGCCGACGATGACGCGGCCGCCGGAAAGGATGTCGGCGGTGGCTAGCATCTTGGCAGCCAGGATCGGCTGGCGGTGCGGCACGACCATAACCGAGGTGAGCAACCGCACGCGCCGCGTGCAACCAGCCAGAAACGACAGGGCCGAGAGTTGTTCCAGGCATTGGCCGGCCGTGGCGCCGCCCCAGTCGCCCGCTTCGCTGTAGGGATAGCGCGAGCTGATATCGGTGGGGACGACGATGTGATCGTTGACGCTGACGAAATCGTAGCCGAGGCGCTCGGCGACAGCCGATACCGTCAGCCACCCATCCTGGCTCGCCATCGGGCCGCGCGAAAGAACGTTGACGCCAAAGCGCATGGAATTCTCCTGATGTGGCAACGCGGGGAGGCGCGGGTTTGGGGACGCGTTGGGCGTAGCTTAATGCATCGCCGTCGAATTGCGAACCCGTCGGTCGTTCCCGTCGGCAGTTCTGCCAGCTTCACCGCCTGAGAATGGCGACGGCTTCTAGATGTGGGGTGTAGAGGAACTGATCCACAGGTGTCACCGATTTCAGGCTGTAGCCGCCGTCGATAAGTATTGTCAGATCGCGCGCCAAAGTCCCAGGATTGCAGGAGATTGCGACAACGGTTTTAACCTTGGATTTCGCCAGCGCTTCGGCCTGCGCCTTGGCGCCAGCGCGGGGCGGATCGAAAACCACCGTGTCGATGCCGGCGAGTTCCAGTGGCGACAACGGGTCTTGAAACAGGTCCCGGACTTTTGTTTCGATAGGTTTCAATCCGGACGCCTTGCGGACGGCATCGGCGAGCGCCGTGATCAGGCCGCGGTCGCTGTCGATGGCGAGCACGCGGGCGCGCGCAGCCAGAGCAAACGTGAATGTGCCGAGGCCCGAAAACAGGTCGATCACACGTTTAGAATTGCCTGCGGCTTCTGCGGCCAAGGCTACCATGGTGGTTTCCGCTTCCGCGGCGGCCTGCACGAAGGCACCCGGCGGCGGTACAACCTGGACGCCAGCCATCGTCAGCGCGGGAACGGCGCGGGTCAGCATTGGCGCGCCGTCCACGGAAATCCTGGCGATCCGCGAGCGGTTTGCAACCTCGACCACGGCCGTGCGGGCATCGACGTTGAAGGTGGCTTTGGCGCCGGCGAAATCGATGTCGAGGCCGTGCGGCGTGTCGAGCACGGCGACGCGGGCCTCGCTTTTCCGGGCCAACAGGAGGCTTGCAAGGGCCTTGATCCCGGTAAGCCCTGCCATGATCTGAGGGCTCAGGATGACACACGCTTCGAGGCGCTCGATGGCCTGAGATCGGCGTTCGTGAAACCCCAGTTCGATCACATTCCCATCGCGCCGCACCGCCAGCACGGCCCGCCGGCGTGACGCCTCGGGCACCGATATCAACGGGCGCGGGACAATCTCGATGCCGTGTGTGCGTAGCGCATCACGCATCAGGTTGGCTTTCCAGCGGCGATAGAGGTCGCCGCCCATATGTTGCAGCGTGCAACCGCCGCACCGGCCGAAATGCGGGCACAGCGCTTGCCCCCGTCGCGTCTGATTGGTGTTGAATTCGATGCCGGTCGCGTGGCCGTCCGTGATGGCGACCCGCTCGCCGGGCAGGGCTCCGGGCACGAAGACAGGCCCCCACGGCGTTTCGACAAGGCCATCTCCCTCCGTGCCGAGGCCGACGACGGTGAAGTGTGCCGGGGTGAGGCTTTCGCGGCCGTCCGATGTCACCTGGTCAGTCATGGATGGCTCCGATCAGAAATTCCTGGTTGCCGTCGCCACCGGTAATCGGCGACGGGATGGTACCCAGGACGCGCCAGGATCCAAGGCCACAGAGCCATGTTTCGACACGTGCGACGGCAACGGCATGCACCGCCGGGTCTGTGACGATGCCATGTCGGGGGATGCTCGCTCGTTCAGCTTCGAACTGCGGCTTGATCAGTGCGGCCAGCCAGCAGCCCGGCGCTGCCCATTGCAGGGGTGGTCCCAAGACCTTGGTCAGCGATATGAAGCTCACGTCCGCGACAAGGGCGCCGACCGGGGTCGTGATGTCACAGGCGGTCAGAAGGCGGGCATCAGTGTTTTCAAGCGAGATGATACGCGGATCGGCAGCCAGCGTCGGGTCCAATTGGCCAATGCCATTGTCGACGGCAAAGACTTTCGTGGCGCCGCGCGCGAGCAGGACTTCCGTAAAGCCGCCCGTCGATGCGCCGATATCGAGGCCGACGCGGCCGGCTGGGTCCAAGCCAAAATGATCGAGCGCTGCCCGCAACTTCAG
Organism: Hyphomicrobiales bacterium; assembly: GCA_025353015.1. Taxonomy (GTDB): domain Bacteria; phylum Pseudomonadota; class Alphaproteobacteria; order Rhizobiales; family Hyphomicrobiaceae. The sequence goes on along the minus strand of JANXRM010000253.1, from coordinate 9,586 downwards.
CGCGCCGCGCGAGATATATTGCCCGGCCCCTGGAGCGAGCACCACGCAATGCGTGGGCCTTACCGTCCGTGCCGGCTTGGTCTCGATCGCTCCGTCGATTTTCACTTCGCCACGCAAAACCAGATCGCGGGCGCGCGCGCGGGATTTGACGAGCCCGCGGGTGACCAGGGCTTGATCGAGGCGCTGCTTCTGCGCCGGGTTTGCCTTGCCGGGCTTGGTCGGGTCTGGGTTCGTCACGGTTTTGTCGGGTCCACCCGTTAGCCATCGTCCGAAAAGGCGGGATTCGGACTGAGATCACGCACATGTGATCCCTCGTGCGCGAAACTTCGCCATCCGGTGCACGTACCCTTTGCGGGCAACGCGTGTTTCGATGCCCTCATACAGCATCCAGTCCGCCAAACACGAGGAAAAGGCCATGAACCGCCGCCAGACCATACAATTACTTTCCGGAACGACGATTGCAGCGACGGCAGGAGTTGGCCATTCGCGGCTGGCGCTCGCCCAGCAACCCGCGCCCGCCTTCAGCTTGCCGCCGCTCGGCTATGCCTACGAGGCGCTCGAGCCCTATATCGATACGGCGACCATGGGGTATCATCATAAGAACCACCACAATGCCTTCGTGACCATTCTCAATGCCCAGGTGGAGAAGTTCCCCGATCTGGCCAAGCAGCCGATCGAGACGTTCCTGGCGAACCTCTCTAGCGTTCCCGAGGCGGTGCGTACGCCCGTTAGGAATGCTGGCGGTGGGCATTGGAATCATACGTTTTTCTGGTCATTGATGACGCCGGGTGGCGCAAAGACACCAACCGCCGACGTCAAGAGTGCAATCGACGGCGCGTTCGGCTCGGTCGAAAAGATGCAGGAAGCGGTCAACGCAGCCGCCATGGGGCGCTTCGGATCGGGCTGGGACTGGCTGGTCGTCGGCAGGGACAAGAAGCTTTCGGCCGTGAACACGCCGTATCAGGACACGCCCCACATGGACCTCGGCGTCAAGCCGATCCTGGGCGTCGATGTCTGGGAGCACGCGTATTACCTGAAGCACCAGTACCGCCGCGCTGACTATCTGAAATCGTGGTGGAACACGGTGAACTGGGACAAGGTCGCCGAAAACCTCAAGAAGGCGGCCTGAGCTCAATCCGCGATACAGTTGCTGGACAAAACCGTCGCGCGGGCAAAAAAAAAAGCCCCAGCTGGTGCTGGGGCTTATTCCTTGCGTCGCCATTTTGGGGGAGGGCTGGGCGCAAGGGATACGCAAACTGAATATCTAGAGCATATCCACCGCTCGAGGCTCCGTCGATCACAGTTCAAGTCGTCTCGATGTTATGCACAGGAGCCTGTGGATAAGTCGGTTCTGTCCGACCCTTGCCCCGGTCCATTTTCGGGGCCCGCGCTTCCCTTGTCTGCAACGCCGACCGATGGCAGTCTCGTCGTTCATGAGCTAGAGGGTGAACGTACCCCATGTGCTGAGGAGATGCCGGTATGGACGTCGGGATGATGATGATTTTCGCCAGCTACGGCTGGGAAAATTGCAGCGATCAGCGCGTGTGGGACGAGGAAATCAAGCTGGCCCGAACGGCAGCCGAAAGCGGCTTCGACGTGCTCTGGGCGGCCGAGCATCATTTCAACGATTACTCGTTCTGCCCCGACAACATCCACCTGATGACCTATCTGTCGGCCTTGTGCCCGAACGTCGATGTGGGCACCGCCGCGGTCATCATTCCCTGGCACGATCCCCTGCGCGTGGCGGAGAATGCCGCCGTCCTCGACCTGTTGTCGAAAGGCCGGCTGCGGCTCGGCATGGGACGCGGCTTGGCCCGCCGCGAGTTCGAGGCGTTCCGCTTGAGTATGGACGAGTCACGTGGCCGCTTCGACGAGGCAGCCAAAATGATCGTCAACGCGCTGAAAACCGGCTTCATCGAGGCCGACGGCAAATATTACAAGCAGCCGCGGATCGAGATACGCCCCAGGCCGCAGCACAGCTTCGAAAATCGCATCTACGCCGTGGCGTCCAGCGAAGACTCCGTCGACTCCGCGGCCAAGCTTGGCGCACACATGGTGATGTTCGCCGACCGGCCCTGGGAAATGCGGGCACCGGTCATCAATCGCGGCCGTGAGCTGCATCGCAAGTACCACGGCACCGAGCAGCCGACACTGATGCTCACGGACTTCTGCATCTGCGGTCCCTCGCTCGCCGTGACCGAAAACTGGGCGCGGCAGTACCAAGGCAAGTTCGTCGAGAGCAACTTCTACCACTACGAATTCCTCGGCGAGCACTTCAAGACCGTGAAGGGCTATGACGCCTACCAGCAGAAGGCCGAAATCGCGCGCAAAGCCGGCCTTTCGGGTGCAGTTGAAGGCTTCATGCAGGCCGCGAGCTGGGGCACGCCCGACCGCATCCTGCGCCAGCTGGAGCAGCGGCGGAAGGTGGTCGGCGACTTCGAGTTGAACGTGGCGTTCCGGTTCGGCGGCGTGCCGTTCGACATCGCGGAGAACGGGCTCAAGCTGTTCGCGACGGAAGTGCTGCCGGTCATCAAGGGCTGGAAGGCTGCGGCTTGACGACAGACCGGCTGGGGCCAAAGCATTTCAATGCATCCGGCGTAGGTCGGGTCGAGCCTGCACTTGCGAGACCCGACGGGGCTGGCGCCAGCCGTTGTGGTGTCGGGTCTCGTACCTCTACCCGGCCTTCGGCCGACACCTGCTGCGAGCGTCGAATCGCCGAGCGGCCTGTACATCCGTGACCACTTTCCGCTTGCCTCGCCAGGGCATCGGCTGGAATGTCCGGCCGATGTCTTAGGCTGGCGTTCATTTGCCGGCAAAACGTGGAAAATACCGCCATGAAAACCTCGCCCAGCAGTCGCATGGACACCCGGACCCAATCGCCGTCGCGCGAAGCGGCGGGGCACCCCTCGGAGCCCGGCCAATACCCGGCCGTCCGCTTGCGGCGCAATCGCAAGTCGCCCTGGTCGCGGCGGCTGGTGCAAGAAAATGTTCTCACGACCAATGATCTGATCTGGCCGATCTTCTTGATCGACGGGTCGACGCGTCGGGTGCCGGTGGACCACATGCCGGGCGTCGACCGGCTGAACATCGATGAGGCCGTGGCCGAGGCTGAACGTGCGGCGGCGCTGGGGATTCCGGCGATCGCGCCCTTCCCCTACGTCGACAAGAAGCTGCGCGATCCGACCGGCAGCGAGGCGCTGAAAGCGACGAACCTGATGTGCCGGGCCGTGCGCGCGATCAAGAAGGCGGTTCCCGAGATCGGCTTGATCACGGACGCAGCCCTCGACCCCTACACCAGCCACGGCCACGACGGCATTCTCGACGAGACCGGCCGCATCCTCAACGACCCATCGATCGAGGTCCTGGTGGTCCAGTCGCTGGCGCTGGCGGAAGCCGGTTCCGACTGCATCGCGCCCTCCGACATGATGGACGGCCGCATCGGCGCCATCCGCCGGGCGCTGGACGCAGCCGGCTTCGTGGACGTGCAGATCATGTCCTACGCGGCTAAATACGCCTCGGGCTTCTACGGTCCGTTCCGCGATGCCATCGGCACCAACGCCACGCTCAAGGGCGACAAACGCACCTACCAGATGGACCCTGCCAACACCGACGAGGCTTTGCGGGAGGTGGCGCTCGACATCGCCGAGGGCGCCGACATGGTGATGGTGAAGCCCGGCATGCCCTATCTCGACGTCGTCCGCCGCGTGAAGGACGAATTCGGCATGCCGACGTTTGCCTACCAGGTGTCCGGCGAGTACGCGATGCTGAAAGCCGCCGCCCTCAACGGCTGGCTCGACGGCGACCGGGTGATGATGGAATCGCTGCTCGGCTTCAAGCGGGCCGGCTGCGACGGCATCCTGACCTACTTCGCACCCGCCGCGGCCAAGTTGTTGAAGGCCGGCGGCTGAAAAAGCCAGTTGCCCGCGTGCCGCCGATTTGACGCCGCCCGCGACGCACCATAAAGAGCCATAAATCGGGGGCAGCCTCGGGTATCGCGTGCGCCGGGCGGCAGGTCCGGCGGTTGTACGGCATTCAACAAGCCAACGCAGGTGCCATGCAGCTTGAAGACCTCATCGGACCTGAGACCAAGGGCGACACCCTGCACTTGGCAGTGGAGATTGCGGGGCTGACCGCCGACAGCCGGGCCGTGCGGCTGGGGTTCCTGTTCGCGGCGTTGGCCGGGTCGAAGACCGATGGCGCCAAATTCATCGCCGACGCCATCGCCAAGGGTGCGGTTGCCGTGCTCGCGGCCGAAGGTACGGCCGTTTCCGTGCCTGCAGGCGTTGCCGTGCTGCGCGCGTCCGAGCCGCGGCAGGCCTTGGCGCTGATGGCAGCGCGGTTCTATGGACCCGGACCTGAGACGACAGTCGCCGTGACTGGGACATCCGGCAAAACGTCGGTCGCGGAGTTTACGAGGCAGATTTTCGCCCACCTCGGGCACAAGGCCGCGTCGCTCGGGACCATGGGCATCGTTAAGCCTGGTGGTGCGGTCTACGGTACATTGACGACGCCCGATCCGGTGACCTTGGCGCGTCTGCTGGCCGAGTTGCGGGCCGAGGGCGTGACGCATCTGGCTATGGAGGCATCCTCGCACGGCCTCGACCAGTTTCGCCTCGATGGGGTGAGCTTGACGGCTGCTGCCTTCACCAATCTCGGCCGCGACCACATGGATTATCATCCTGATGTGGAGCACTACCTCGGTGCCAAGCTGCGATTGTTCCGCGCGTTGATCAGTCCCGGCGAGCACGGTGCTGCCGTTATCAATACGGACGGCGCCTATGCCGACCGCGCCATCGAGGCCGCCCATGCGCGGGGCCTCCGCCTCATCACCGTGGGCAGCCAAGGCCAGCACCTTCGCTTGTTGAATGTCGCCCGCGAAGGCTTCAAGCAGCGCCTGACGATCAAGACAGTGGAAGGCACCCGCGACGTGCTTCTGCCACTGGTCGGCGCCTATCAAGTCGAGAATGCGCTGGTTGCGGCCGGTCTTGTGCTGGCAGTCGATCCGGCCGCCTCCGCGCTCGACGCGTTGGCGCATTTGCAGGGCGTGCCGGGGCGCCTCGAAATCATGGGCGAGCACAACGGCGGGCTTGCCGTCGTCGACTATGCGCACAAGCCGGAAGCGTTGATCGCGGCGCTCGATGCGGTCCGCCCGTTCGCGACCGGGCGTCTCATCTGCATTTTTGGCTGCGGCGGGGATCGTGACCGGGGCAAGCGCCCGATCATGGGCGACATCGCCGTCAACAAGGCCGACATCGTCATCGTGACCGACGACAACCCGCGTACCGAGCTGGCGGCCAGCATCCGCGCCGAAGTCCTGGCCGGCGCTAAGGGCGCACGCGAGATCGGCGACCGTGCCGTGGCGATCCGCGAAGGCGTCCAGATGCTCGGCAAAGGCGACGTGCTCATCGTCGCCGGCAAGGGCCACGAGACCGGCCAGATCGTCGGCGACAAGGTGCTGCCGTTCTCGGACCAGAAGGAAATTTTGGCAGCGATCCGGGAGGCCACCAATGGCTGACGCGCTTTGGACCTGGGACGATCTCGTGCGCGCGTCCGGTGGCACCGCTGACGGCACGCCAGCCGGTCCGATCTCGGGCTTTTCCATCGACACGCGCTCGCTGCAACCCGGCGAGGTGTTCGTCGCATTGAAGGATGCGCGCGACGGCCACGACTTCGTCGCCACAGCCTTTGAACGCGGCGCATCGGCAGCCCTCGTCGAAAGAGGTTACCAGCGCAAAGCTGGCGACGGCGCTCTGCTGCGAACTGACAATTCGCTGACGGCGCTCGAGGCGATTGGACGGGCCGCGCGCGCGCGCCTGCCATCTTCAGCCCGCGTCGTCGCCGTGACCGGAAGCGCCGGCAAAACCGGCACCACGGCTATGTTGCACGCAGCACTCGCAACCGCTGGAAAAACACACGCGCCGGAGAAATCCTTCAACAACCACTGGGGGGTGCCGCTGACCCTGGCGCGGATGCCTGCGGACACGGAGTATGCGGTTGTCGAGATCGGCATGAATCATGCCGGCGAAATTAGCCCTCTGGTGAAGATGGTCCGGCCGCACGTGGCGATCATCACCAACGTGCTGCCCGTGCACGTGGGCAATTTTCCCGACGGAGAAGTGGGCGTGGCCAAGGCGAAGGCGGAGATTTTTGAGGGTCTGGAGCCGGGTGGGGCGGCGATTATTCCGCGGGATAGCGCGCATTTTGAGGTGTTGCGGCAGGCCGCCTCATCAGCTGGGGGGCAAATACGCACGTTCGGAGGTCACGAGACATCCAATGCCAAAAGTCGCCTCGCGCTGCATGGCAGCGATGGCGAGCATGCGCAAACCGACGTTGAAGCTGAAATCGACGGGCGGGCTGTCCGTTACAAACTCGCCACCCCAGGTCAGCATATCGTGACGAATTCACTGGCCATCGCGCTCTGCATGGAGCGTCTGGGACTGCTGACTGACCGTGCGCTCGCGCCGCTCGCGGGCATCGGTCCGACACCGGGCCGCGGTGCGCGGACAAAGTACATGCAAGCCGGCGAGCCCGTCCTCCTGATCGACGAAAGTTACAACGCCAATCCGTCATCGATGCATTGGGCCATGGTGCTTGCAAATCTGGAGGTCGAGGCGCCGTACAAGCGCGGCGTTTTCATTCTCGGCGATATGTTGGAGTTGGGCGAGCGATCGCAGACGTTTCATGCCGAACTCGGCGCGTTTATCGGCGATGTTATGGAGAACGTGGATCGCGTCCACGCCTGCGGCCCCATGATGCATCACATGTTCGACGCGCTTCCTGCCGAGCGCCGCGGCGTCTGGACACCCACGTCCGCCGAGCTAATCCCCCATGTTCTCAAGGATATTCAGGCCGGCGATGTGATCATGGTCAAAGGCTCAAATGGCTCGCGCCTCGCGCCGGTCGTGGCCGCCATTAAGAAGCACTTTGCCGGCAGCCATGGTTCCGTCTAGAACGGAGCTTCGAATCGGGCCGGGGATGTTACGGGGCCCGCGGCGAGAGGTGAGGAATGCTCTACGAACTCGTCCAGTTCAGCGACAATATCGGCGCGCTGAATGTCTTCCGCTATATTACGTTCCGCACTGGCGGCGCGATCATGACGGCGCTGCTTTTTGTGTTCCTGTTCGGGCCGACGATTATTGATCTGCTGCGGGTCAAGCAGGGCAAGGGACAACCGATCCGCGAGGATGGTCCCAAAAGTCACCTCTCGAAGCGCGGTACGCCGACCATGGGCGGGCTCATGATTCTCTCGGGTGTCACGGTTTCGACGCTGCTGTGGGCCAACCTCTGGAATTCCTACGTCTGGATCGTGCTCGGCGTGACGCTGGCTTATGGCACGATCGGGTTTTATGACGACTACCTGAAGGTGACGAAGCAAACCGCCTCGGGCTTCGGTGGCAAGGCGCGATTGGCGCTCGAGTTTCTGGTCGCAGGCGTGGCCGCCTATGCCATCATGCGGCTCGGCAAGCCCGTCCTCACGCTGCCGTTCTTCAAGACCCTGGTGTTCGATCTCGGGCTGTTCTTCGTCGTTCTCGGCATCGTCGTCATCGCTGGCGCTGGCAACGCCGTCAACCTGACGGACGGCTTGGATGGGCTTGCCATCGTGCCGGTTATGATCGCCGCCGCGACGTTCGGCCTTATCGCCTATCTCGTCGGCAACTTCCGTTTCGCGGGCTACCTGCAGATCCACTTCGTGCCGGGCGTCGGCGAGTTGGCGGTCATCTGCGGCGCATTGGTTGGCGCGGGCCTCGGCTTCCTTTGGTTCAACGCGCCGCCCGCCATGATCTTCATGGGTGACACGGGTTCTCTGGCCCTCGGTGGCGCACTGGGCTCGATCGCGGTCGCCACCAAGCACGAGATTGTGCTCGCCATCGTCGGCGGGCTGTTCGTGCTGGAAACGCTCTCGGTCATCATCCAGGTGGCGTCCTTCAAGATGACGGGCAAGCGCGTCTTCCGAATGGCGCCGCTGCATCACCATTTCGAGCAGAAGGGCTGGCAGGAATCGACCGTGGTCGTGCGCTTCTGGATCATTTCGGTCGTGCTGGCGCTCGTTGGCTTGGCGACGCTCAAGCTGCGCTGACGCCAATCACGCGAGGCTGGGCACAATCTCGGTCACGAAGCGGTCAATCTGGCGCTTCAACTCGTCGGCGCCATCGCCGCGGTAGCGCACGATGATGCGTGTGAAACCAAGGGCGAGGATTTTCCGGAGGTCGTCGGTGATCTCCTGGACGGAGCCAGTGCCAGGCTCGCGGGCATCGAAGCGGCTGCGCTTGGGTTTGTCGATGCCAAGAAAAATCTTGTAAGCGAGCTTCAAATCGCTGAATTTCCGACCCTGCTCCTCGCACAGGCGCTTGAGCACGACAAGGCGCTCGGCCAAAGTCTCGGGGCTGGCCGTCACCGCGATCCAGCCGTTGCCGTGCTTGGCCACGCGCCGTAATGCCGGATTCGAGAGGCCGCCGATGTGCACAGGCGGGTGCGGGCGCTGCAACGAGCCCGGCGATGAGATGACCGGCAGGAACGAATAGGTCTGGCCCTGGTAGCCGACCTCGCCACCAGCGCAGATGGCCTTGAAGATCTCGATGTACTCGTCTGTCGCCCGGCCGCGCTGTTTGAAGTCGAACGTATTCAGCGCCACGAACTCTTCCTCGAGCCAGCCGGTGCCCGCGCCAAGCTCGATGCGGCCGCCCGAGAACTGGTCGAGCGTCGCCAACATGCGCGCCAGCAGCAACGGGTTGCGGTAAGGCATGACAAGCGCTGCGGTGCCGATGCGCACCCGCTTCGTCGCGCCCACCAGAACGCCCATGGTGGCGACCGGTTCGAGCAGCGGCTCGTCGAGCTTGGTCGGGAACTCGCCCTTGGCGCTGTAGGGATATTCCGACTTGAACGTGACCGGAAACGCCACGTGGTCGGCGAGCCAGATCGACTCGAAACCCACAGCTTCCGCGTGTTGCGCGAGGCCAAGGATCGTCGCCGGGTTGGCCAGCGGGCCGTAGATGCCGACGTCGAGCCCGAAGTTCGCGATGGTCGCCATGGTCAGGATTTCCGATTTCCTAAAACTCATTTCGAGATTGTCTGATCAGTAGCGAATGCAAAACGTGCATTGACTACTGGAGCGACAGCTTTTGTTGCTCCCTTCCCCCTTTACGGGGGATGGGTGTGTGTGGAGCGCGAACGGCCGATCAGCGCGGAACATACCCCCCACCCTCGCTCCCTCCCCCGCAAGGGGAGGGAAGTGGACTGACGAAATGTCCGAGAACGTGATGGTCATCCGAAGCGATCCAACGCGGGTGAACGTTCTAGCGCCTGTGCCGTGGGTGGCTCAACTTACAATGTATCCGCGGTGCCGAGAATGACCGTGGCCTGCGACGACAGCACGCCGCCGTTGCCGTGCGCGATGGCCGTCTTGGCGCCGGGGACTTGGCGCGCCCCGCCCTCGCCGCGCAACTGGCGCACGGCTTCGATCAGCAGGAACAGGCCGTACATGCCGGGATGACAATAGGAAAGCCCGCCGCCGTTGGTGTTGACCGGCAACGCACCCTTGGGCGCGATTCGGCCGCCGGACACGAACGCGCCGCCTTCGCCCTTCTTG
>JANXRM010000235.1 GCA_025353015.1 Hyphomicrobiales bacterium | reverse complement strand
CATTGGCGTATGAATAGCGCCTCGGCTGAAGGGCTCAACTGAGCCTTGAGGCGATCGGGATCGGGACCACGCAATTGCGGCACCACAATGCCGTCGATTGACCTCCAGATCGCCTCGACATCAATCCGCGTCGCAGCATCGCCGGCTGGCTCTACGTAGTTGAAAAGCTCGACCCGCGTGTGCAGCTCGATGGCACACCAGGGGCAGCCGCTACCCGTGTCGACATAGGCATGCGCCGCGTTCTCCTTGCAGTTGACGAGCTTGGCGAGACACTGCTCCAACGCCTCGCTCCACTGCACGGCGCTGGGCCTTCATGATCGTCCAGACGCGGCGCTGGGCGCGAACGAGGCCTCGAACAACTGTGCCAAGGCACCCGAGGTTTCCAGGCACGGCATGTGCGGTGGCGGTTCCATGCGCGTGCGCTCGCGATGCGCCGAGTACGCGAAGCGAGACTCCTTGATCGCCGTCTCAATCGTAGCATCAGCCGTCGAATCATGGCGCCTTCCCGCAAACGGATGGCGGCCGATGAACAAGAGGTGGAAGATCAGTACGGCGAGGCCGAACAGATCGTGTTGCTCCGTGCGCGTGACGCCTCGAAAGGTCGGAATGCCCTGCAGTTCCGGCGGCGTGAACGTCGGCACCCCAACATCGCACATAAAATGCGATCCGCCCGCCGTGATCTGGAAGCTATCGCAATCGATGATCCTGACCACGGCGTCCTGGTCGATCATGGCGAGACGCTCGTTGACATCGCCGATGACGATGCCGCGCTCATGGATCACGGCAAAGGCCCGCGCGACGTTCATCGCGGCATGCACGAGAAAACGAAAGCCGGCGTTCGGGAACTCTCGCCGCCGGCTCTTCGGCCCATAAAGGATGTGTGCTTCTTTCGCGGCCTGTGCCTTGGGCATCATGAAACCGACGAGCCTGCCTGAGGAAAGCACGAGGTCGACGGGCCAAGCGGTGACAGCATCGAGTGCGGGCGAGCCCATGCCCACCATGGCGCGCAACTTCCGCTCGCGGTCGGGCTCGACTGTGCCTGAGTATATTTTAGCCACGAGGGTGGGCGCACCTTGCACGGCGAACACAGTGCCTTCGCCGCCACTGCCGAGCCGTTCCCCAAGCTCAAGGCGGGCGCCCGAAGCGAGCACAAGGGGCAACGTTGCTGTTGCCATGTCGCCCTCTCACAGCCCGAGCCGCGCGCCGATCACCAGCGTCACGTCGTCGTCGGTGCGCGTTGAGACGGCCGGTGATGCCAGATATGCCGCCAGCGCATGGGACAGGCCCTCGTTATGGCCGCCCGATGCCACGTTGCGGAGCGGCTGCAACATGCGCTCAAAGGCCGGGGCATGCGCCCGGCGCTCAATCGTGTCGAGCAGCACGCGTTCGAGCCCGTCGGTGGTGACGACGATCTCTCGCACGGGCTGAAGCCCGTGGGCGAATTTCATGTTTTTGTGCGCCTCATCGTCGGTGACGAAGAACGTCTGGTTGGCATACTGGCCGTGCTGAGGCCAATACTGCACGTCCCAAAGACTAGGGTCTTCCGAGGTGACGATGGCGCCGTCGCCAATCTGAACGAAGGCGGATGCGCCCTCGTCGACCAGAGCGAACAAAAGGGTTGACGCGTAGTCCCTCATCGTCAGGCGGGCCTCGCCTGCCGCAGAGGCGATGCACTCACGCACGCCGTCGATCCAGTCGGACACCCGCCGCTGATCGAGCTTCCTAATTGAACCATCGTCGGCGAGCCAAGCTTTCGCCTGGGCAACGATGCTTTTAGTTGCAATGGCCGCGCCTTCGCCGCCCAACTTCGCGCTGCCGGCGCCGTCGGCAACGGCAAGGATCAGGACGTTGCGCCCGTCACCATTCTGGACCGCCACGCATAGGTGAGCATCCTGGCAAGGGGCATCGGCTTTCAGGTGTGACGCCCCTGTCACCGAGGCTCCGGCAAATTTCCATATCACTGAGACACCATGCAGTGGAAATGATCTCGCCCATCGATCGCGCGAACGCGGTTGCACTGCACGCGCTCAGAGCTGAGCCCAATCCGACGGCGGGGGCAGCGCCAAAGTCTCCTGGGTCGGGCTCGATCGTGACACGGCGCCGAGCGAGTTCGACAGCCAGCCAAAAAGCTCCCGAAACATGAGTCCTCTGAGTGCAAGTGGCTTACGCGGGCTCAGCTCCGACAATAGTCCGACATCGGCGCCTTGAACGGCTACCGCAAAGAAGGCCAGCTTTTTCTTGTTCACGGCGTCTTTCAGCGCCGCAGATGCGGCCCGCCAGTCGTCGGTCGGCGCGCCGTCGGTGATGAGGAAAACCCAAGGCCGATAGTAGGCGACGCCTGCGGCAGTGTAGTGGCGCTTCCGATCCTCGATGAGTTCGATTGCCTTCGTGATAGCAGCGCCCATTGGTGTGTCGCCAGTCACGTCGAGAAGTGGCGGCGTGAAGATATCGGCAGTCTGAAAACCATTGTGACACTCGACCGGTCCAAAAGTAACTACGGAAACTTCAACACGCCTCTTGGCTAAGCTGTCTTGTTCGAGCGCCTGTTTGAAGCTGGCAAGTCCGGCGTTCAGCTCGTCGATCGGCCTGCCGGCCATCGACCCAGAAGTATCCAGGAGCAGGACGCAGGGGCAACGCGGTTCAGGATTGTCGATGAACTCCTCAGCGAAACCGAACGTCGAGGTACCCGGGAGCTGCCCGTAGGGTACCTGTGAAAGATCTTTACTCATCTCGTTCCCCGCAATCACTCAAAGTAACCGACTATATTATGGTACGCCGAGCGCTGAGTTTCCAGCCCCCACTGGAAGTTGAGCTGTAGGCATCCCGGCTCACTGACTTCGAACCTCGTGCTCGCGAGCTGCAATGCCGTGTCCGTATGATTGGCCGCGTAGTATTCCCTGCGTTGACAGTAGCGTCCCGGCGAGCGTTTGGCCCGGTTGTGATGCGACGATTGTGCACTTTGATTCAGTGTCGGCGCGCACAGCGATCTGCCTTGACGTTTCCCCGGACCTTCCGTATTTGAACTTCCGGCATGAAGAGCGGATCGAGTGATCCGCGCCAACCGGCAACTCCAGCACGGTGGACACCGCAGTCGCGGCATGCGGCCTCGATCGCCGAGGCAAACCCAGGAGAACAGCTCCCATGTTCCCGAGACCCGCCTACCGCTCCATCTGCGAGTTGGACGTTACAACGCGCCGTGGCCGTCGCATTGATGGCCGGTTCATCATCCGCGAAGGCTGGACCCTGATCGGCCGCATTACCGGGGGTGCAGACGAGGTCCGACTTGATGGACCATCCAGGCGTGCCGAGCTGGACGTCGAAGTCGCCCTCGATCTCGACGTTCTACAACGGGTCGGCCCCATCGAGGATGGCCGGCCAGACACCCGCCTGGGCTGTGTCGGCGAAGTTGGCTGCCTGATATTGTCCGGCGAATTCGGCCTGATCCTCACGGAGGAAGACGAGCGACGGGACCTCGAAGCTCAGGCGGAAATCCGCGCCTACGAGGCGGTCGCTCAAGCCAGTATTGCTCTGGCTATGGCGGCCGAGCACGAGCGACTGGCCGCCAACTCGACCTCCGCGAGCCCCATTGTGAGACGTCCTGACAGTCCCGCCTTGCCCGACGTTCTTGACGATGTGACGCCCGAGAATGCGCACCTCTACACGGGGGGGCTGAAAGATCCTGACGACGTCGTCGGCATCTACCTCTACCAGGGCGCCTACGCGCACCTTTCCCGCCGTAAGGCCAGAACGTGGGATGGCGCAGTCGAGGTCAAGCCCGAGGATGTCGATCCCAACCTCGGGATCTGGCAGACATATCCCTACTGATCCAGCCCTACTCATTCGGATGCACCTTGCTGAATGGGTATTCCTGTGTACGCTGAGAGTTTAGGTCAGTCGGCCTGAAGTCTGATGGCTTCAGGCCGATGTCGCGCCAGGGTTGCCGCATGAACGGCCCGAGCACCTGATCGTTGTAGATGTCGACCGTGCCGGGCATGTGCAGCACACCATAAAACGCGGTAACAATTCACCCCCATCAGGAGCAACAATCATGTCCAGCGTCACGCCTCTCCGCCCCGCGCCCTTTCATGACGCGAACGTCTCTTCCGAGCAGAAGCTGCGTGACGTGCTGCTGACCAATATCATGAAGGATCTGCAGAAGCTGGAGCGGCTGGACCCGACGCACCAGACGGGGGCATTCATAGCTGCCGCCTACAATTCGGCCAGCATAGGCGAGCTGGCCAAGACCCACGACGGAGTTCGAGAGGCCATCGCCAGATTGAAGGAAGATCGCTCTTGGTCCCGCAGGTTTACTCCCGACTTCAGCGAGGAAGCAGTTTTCGCCCTTTGGTTCTGCCCATTTGTCTTCCTGACGACCGTTCTCGTGATCTACGGCCTGCACAATTCCCACTGATCGATGCGCCCACTAGGGCAGCTTCGTGCCTTTCTTGATCAGATCGGTGACCTGCCGCGGCGTCAGCTCGATGTTGCTCTTCGTCGCGGCCTCCTGCAGCCACTTGTGCACTTCGTCGTGCTCCTTCGGGGTCATGGGCGCGCCCTGCTGGGCCGACTGCTTCTGGAGGGCCTTCACCACCCGCTGCTCGAAGTCCGTCCGCTTAATGTCCATCTCGGAGATTTGCCGGGCTGTCCGCCGCACACTCTCGTTGCTGCCGTGCGGCATGTTGTGCTTGTCGAAGAGTTCGCGCAGGTCGTTCGCTTTGTTCCGTGAGGCGTCGGGGTTCGGGTGGGCGCCGTATTTTTCGTTGATCATGGCGACCTCCTTGTGGACCGCGTGGTTCGGGTCATTCCTGACCTCCTCAAGCCGCTGGCTGCGCGTCGTGCGGTATTCGGCCGAGATGTCCTTGCCGTCCTTGAAGCCGAGGTTGCGCTGGTCGACCTTGGCCTGCGTCATGGCCAAGCCTGACTTGGCTGCGGCCTTATCCGCCGCCGCCTTAGCCGCGTCGGCCGCCGCCTTCTCGGCGCCGACCTGGGACATCCGCTTCTCGCCGTGGGCTGCCGCAAGTTCCGGCGCGTTCCTGCTGGCCGCCGACTGCACCTGCTGCTCGGACAGGCCCTTCTCTAGCCTCCCCTTGATGTCACGCATCCTCTCGACGTCGCCGGCTATTCGCCCCATGCCGTTCAGGGTGAAGTCGGAGGAGGCCTTGGATTCGATGTCGCCGATCGCTTTCTTGCCAATCCGCTCCGCGGCGCCCGTGGCCTCGTCCAGGAGGGCGCGATCGACGCCGCGACTGGCGATGCCCCGGTCGAAGCCGAGGCGATCTGCGCCGATCTTGCCGAGATCTTTACTGGCTGCAGCCTCGGAGAGATCCTTCGAGACTGCGGTCCTGGCGTTCACCAGGGACGACTTAACTGGCCAGGGATATCGCCGATCTTTGCCCTCTGGATCTTGCGGCCGGTAGCGATGGCGGCAGCAGCCGCCAGGGAGCCGCCACCAAGGGCGCCGAGGCCATCACGCAAATCCCGCCGCTCCGCGCCCTTGTCGTGGTCGCCAAAGGCCATGCGGTCGAAGCCGTAGCCGTAGGCAGCGTTCGGCGCCCCCTCGATCACGAGACCGATGGGAAGCGCCGCCTCGAACGGCACTTTCGACATGCCCTCGCCGCCGAGCTTGGCGTCGTCTGAGGAACCCCTGAACCACCCGTCCTCGGCTCTCTCTGGCCTGAATTTCCCGCTCGGCTCGCGAATGAACGGCGCCTTAGTGCCGCCCTGTTTGTAGGCCGTATTCAGCTCACCGATGATGTTATTGCCGGCGGGCGAGGCAAAGAGGTTCTCGCCCTTGGGTGCGCCGGCCATGAGGTCGTCGATGCGCTTCGAGGCGCCACTCATGTCTGCCGTTCGGCTCTCGAACAGCCGCTCGCCAGCGCCACCGAGGCCGCCGCCCTCTTTGGCCGCCCCCTCGGCCACCGCCTCCCCGCCCCTGGACATCATCTTCCGCAAGAGAGCTGCAGGATTGCCCTTCAGTGCCATGAGGGCCGCCAGGGCGCCGCCGCCAAGGCCAACGCCGCGCGCAATCATGGCGCGCTGTGATGCCTCTGCGTCCGCCGTCCTGGCCGCCTCGGCGTTCTTGCCCGACTGCGTCACTCCTGCCGACTCGGCCTCCGCCTTGGCTTTCGCCGCCGCAGCAATCGCGGCCTGGGTCTTCAGCCTCTCCAGTTCTGCCTCAGCGTTCTTGCCGGCGAGCACATTCGGGTCGAGCTGGTCACGCAGGGCTTTGATGTGCGTAGCGTCGAGCGGCTGGGAGGGGTCGATCCCGTACTTCATCAGGGCCGACTTGGTCTCGTTGCCGAGCACGCCGTCAGCGCCCGTCGGGCCGAGCTTGTCCTTGCCTGCCTCAAGGATGATGCGCTGGATCGCCTTGATGGTCGCCGGGTCGACGCCTGGAACGGCGGCCGGCGCCTTCTTCTGCGCGACCTGCGGCAATCCCTGCGCTGCGGCGGGCGACGAAAAGAACTGGCTCAGGATGTCCATGACGCCGGGGCCAGCCTGCGCAGGCGCGCCTTCGGGAACCGCCCCTTGCGGCATGCCCGGAGCAGGC
>JANXRM010000171.1 GCA_025353015.1 Hyphomicrobiales bacterium | reverse complement strand
TTGGCGTCGGCGATCGAGCCCGGACGCAGGCCGTCCCCCAGCGAGAACGAAACGTCGTAGGCGCGCATGATGTCGCAGATCTCGTCGAAATGCGTGTAGAGGAAGCTCTCCTTGTGATGCGCGAGGCACCACTTGGCCATGATCGAGCCGCCGCGCGAGACGATGCCGGTGACGCGCTTGGCAGTCAGCGGCACGTAGGCGAGACGCACGCCGGCGTGGATGGTGAAATAGTCGACGCCCTGCTCGCACTGCTCGATCAGCGTGTCCTTGTACATCTCCCAAGTCAGCTTGACGGGATCGCCGCCGCACTTCTCCAGCGCCTGATAGATCGGCACGGTGCCGATCGGAACCGGCGAGTTGCGCAGGATCCACTCGCGCGTGTTGTGAATGTTGCGGCCCGTTGACAGGTCCATGACCGTGTCGGCGCCCCAACGGATCGACCACACCATCTTGTCGACTTCCTCTTCCACCGAGGACGTGACGGCCGAGTTGCCGATGTTGGCGTTGATCTTCACCAGGAAGTTGCGGCCAATGATCATCGGCTCCAACTCGGAATGGTTGATATTGCAGGGAATGATTGCACGACCGCGGGCGATCTCGTCGCGCACGAACTCCGGCGTGATGTGCTCGGGGATGGCGGCACCAAAGCTTTCGCCATCAGCAATGGCGGCTTTGGCGCGGTCGAGCGCCTTGGCGCGGCCAAGGTTCTCGCGGTGGGCGACGTAGATCATCTCCTTGGTCACGATGCCCGCCTTGGCGAACTCATACTGCGTGACCGGTTTGCCGGCCAAGCCGCGCATGGGGGCAGGCTTGTTCGGGAAGTCGCGCGCCAGCGCCTTCCCCTTCACGTTGCCGTTGTCCTCGGGCTTGATGTCGCGGCCGGTGTAGGTCTCGACGCCGCCGCGATCGGTGACCCAGGCGGCACGATGCCGGGCAAGTCCCTTTTCGAGATCGATCTTGATGGCGCTGTCGGTATAGGGACCGGAGGGATCGTAGACGCGGAACGGCGGCTCGCCGGATTCCTTTTGCAGCGTGATCTCGCGAAACGGTACGCGCACGTCGGCGTGGCCCGCGGGCGACATGTAGACTTTGGCTGAGCCCGCGATCGGGCCCGTGGTGACTTCGGGGACCATCAGGTCCTTTTTGCGGGTCATCTTGTTCATTCGTTTCCTCCTCGGATTTCTCGTGTGTCGCGTGATTGCGTTGATTTCGTTAGCGGCTTCAGGGCCGTTCCGGCTCGCGCCAGCCCCAGTTGCAGTTGCGTCTGCTTCGGCAGGCCGGCAGCGACGATGCGGTGGCTTTCGGCCAGATAGTCGCGCAAGGCGTCGTCGTCCATGCTTTCGGCACTCGTCCGCTGGATCCATTTCAGGCCGCGGGACGCGAGATAGGGTGCGGGCCTCAAGCCAGGTTGCTCCTTCAGGAGATCGAAACTCATGGGCGAGCATTTGAAGGTCACGAGCAGGTCCGGTTGACCGGCTTCTTGCTCGGCGCCTTCGGTTGCCCACTTCGCAACCGGCGCACCGTCCCAGCAGATGGCGAAGACTTTCGCCCCGACCTTCCAGACTTGCGCGCCGCCCCATTGCACGACGTGGCTTGCGTGCGGCAGGGCACGGCAATAGGCATTGTAACCATCGAGTGTCACAGGCTCGCTGCCCCTCTCATGGTCGAAGCGTAATGGGAAACGGTTGGCCGGGCGGAGCCCCATAGACCGCGCGCGCAGCTTCCCGGTCGAGCGTCGGTGGTACGATCCGGTCATCAAGAATGCGATGCACCGTCAGACCCTGCCGAATAACGGTTTCGGCGGTCTCGACGGCCTTGTCGGCTGTCGCCAAGCGAACATAGGACGCTGCCCCCACGAGATTTCGCGGTACCGCGTACTGTTCAGGCGCGTGCCGGCCGTGCAGCGTGACGTGGATACGCGCCCGGTGCTTGCAGAGCACGCGCAACACCGCGACGCATGTGCCGCCGCCCGTCAGGGTGTCCATCATCGCCAATAAAACTGGCCGGGGAACGTTGCCAAGCACGTCCAGTGCCTCGTCCTCATCGACGGCGATTTCAACAGCGGCGGCCCCACGGTCCTCCAAGGATGCGCGGAGCAGCTTTGCCGTTGCAGCATTCTGGTCGACAATAAGGACGTTGGCGCCTTTCAGGGGCGAAACCGCCGCTGCCGGTGCACTGCGCGTTGGTTTGGCCTGTGCCATCTTGCGGCCTCCTCAGGCTACGGGCGCGGTGGCCGGCTGACAGGCACGAAGACGCCTAGCCAGAAGACGCCTGGCCAGAAGGCGCCGGGCCAGAAGGCGCCAAGACAGCGCTGGCCGTCGTGCCGCGCATCCCCATGCCCTACCGGGCCGCTCACGGCCGGAGATGAACAATATCGAAACAATCGTGCGTGCAGCTTGCGCCATGGTTTCCGTCCCTTCGCCGGCATGACCCGGATCAGGTTCTAAGGGTGGCCACCGCGGATTCGGATGGTCTCAGCCGGCTCGTGCCGGCCCCCCTCGGAACATCGTCCTAATTTGCGCCTTCTGGCAGCGCCTTGCAAGACCCATTCGAGTTCTCAAACCGCGCTTGGCACGAAGATGGCGTTGAGGATCGCAAGTGCCAACGTGCCGGGAAGCAGCCGGGGCCGGCAGGTTCGGAATTGACCCGCCCCCCGGCGATCATACCGTCTCGTTATGGGACGAACCGGTGCCGTCGAGCCGCAATCAAGGCGCAAGCCCGCTTGAAATTTACCCTGCTGCGCCCGGCGTTTATCGCGTTTCCCAGTCGCGATGGCGCCTTGGCTCGGGACTTGCTAGCGATTGGCAACCACTCTCGACGTCCAAGCGACGTCCGGGCATTTTTGCAGGAGAAGGACGATTTCAATCGTGCCGAAATCCCCCATTGCGGTTGCTCCGGTCCAGCTCAACCTGGGCGACAGCAGCGAAGCCATCGTCTCGCAGCAGTTGACCGTGCGCGAGATCGTGGCTGCCGCACGCGAGCATGCCTTTCGAATTGCCCTCACGGGCCTTGCAATGGCGGTGGCCGCGGGCATGCTGGCACTCGTGCTGCCGCGCTACTACGAATCCTCCGTCCGGATTTACATCGATCCGCGCGGCATGCAGATCGTCGAGAAGGAGACCACGTCGCGTACAGGATCCGGGGAGCAGGCCGTCTCGCTCGTCGAAAGCGAAATGCGCGTCCTGACATCCGACAATGTCCTGCGAGCGGTCGTGGCGCATGAAAAGCTCGGCGCCGACACGGAATTCAATGGCCAGGACAGCACCGTCACACGCCTGATGGAAACGGCCCGCGCCAAGCTCAAAGCCGCCCTCGGGCAGCGCGAAGAACCCACGCCCCCTGATCTGACAGCCCTGCGTTATCTGCAGCGCGCAATCAAAGTCCGCCGCGAGCCACAGAGCTACGTCATCGACGTCGCCGTCACCACCCGCGACCCGGCCAAATCGAAACGCCTGGCCGACCTCATCGCCGAGGAATACGTCCAAACGCGGTTCTCAGCCTTCGTCCAGGCAACCCAACGCGGCGTCGATGCGATGTCCGGACGGCTCGACGAGCTGCGCCGCACCGTTATCACGGCCGAGGCCAACGTCGAACGCTTCAAGCGGGAGAACAACATCGTCGGCGCGTCCGGCCGTCTCGTCAACGAGCAGCAGCTCGCCGAACTCAATTCGCAACTCGTGGTCGCACGCAACGAGGCTGCCAAGGCCGGCGATCTGCTCGACCAGGTCACGCGCATGAAGCGGGCTGGCATCGAGCCCGATGCCCTCCCCGAAGCGATGCGCTCCGAAACGATGACGCGGCTGCGGACGCAGTATGCAGCCATCCGCCGTCGCGAAGCGTCGCTGCTGGCCACACTCATGCCGACGCATCCATCGATGCGCCAGGTGCAGAGGGAGCTTGCCGACACACGGCGATTGATCAGCGAGGAGCTTGCACGGTTCGCCGACAATATCCGGCTGGAAGCGGAACGGGCACGGAGCAACGCCCGCAACCTCGAACGAAATTATGAGGAGCTGAAGACCGAGGCTTCGACCACCAACGAAAAAACGGTCAAGCTCCGCGAGCTCGAGCGCGAGGCGGAATCGCGGAAAGTCATCGCGTCGCAATTCCTGACCCGTTCGCGCGAGTTGCAGGAACAGACGAAGATCGATACGGCGCTGGCGTCGGTGCTATCGCCGGCGATCCCGCCGCGTGGCGCCAAGCCGCCGACGCTGCTGCATTTGCTGGCGCTTGGCGGTTTATCCGGGCTGGCGTTTGGCCTGAACGACGCCGTGCGGCGCCGGCGCAGCGATCCAAGGCTCCGTGGTCAGGCGCAATTTCGTTCGATCGCCGGCGCGCGGCGCTTGCTGGTCGTGCCGCAGCTCTCCGACGTCGTCCGCCGCCAGAAGCGTTGGCAGACGGGCACCGCGCAACGTTCGGACGTGCCGGCGTTTGCACTGACCGAGCCCGATGCACCGGCGACCCTCGCCTTGGCACGGCTGACAGCCGAGCTCGACGCGCGTTCGATCGACGAAAAGCCGATGATCATTCTGGTGACCGCCATCGGTGATTTCGAGGGCAAGTCGACGGTGGCCGTGAATGCGGCGCTCGCGGCCGCAGCCGCCGGCGATCGCGTGCTTCTGATCGACGCCGATACGCGCAGCAAATCGGTTTCCGGATTGCTGCCGAATGGCACGTCCTTGCCCGGGTTCTTCGATATCGTGTCGGGTACGGCCCAAGCGGCAGGCGCCATCGTCAAGTCCGAGAGCTACCCCTTGGACATCTTGCCGGTCGGACGCAGCAGCGATGCCCGCTCGGTCCGTGTGGCAAGCACCATTGCCGGACTGGCAAGGCCTTACGATCTCGTCGTGATCGACGGCGGCGTGACAATGCGTGATCGCCACGTGTCGGAATTCTGCTCCGGCGCAACCCAGGTCGTCCTGGTCGCCCGTGACGGCGTCACATTGCGCAGCGACTATCAAAATGCCTACGAAATCCTGGATCGGACAGCCAATGTGCGGCCGGTGCTCCTGACGGATGCATGATGTCTGGTTGCCGGATCGATAGGACGTCGGATGTTAATCGACATTTTTGCTGCGCAATCGTGCACTCGAGCCCCCGACCGGATTGGAGATCGGCCTCTATGCCGATGAATAAAGGACAAGAGCCACCATCGCGCCGCGACGCCAAGCTGGCCCATGACAGGAAATCCGGGTCGCTTGGCACGGGATTATCAGGCGGCCAGTTGTCAGGCGGGGGGTTGTCAGACGGGGGGCTGCTCGGCTCAGGCGAAGTGGCGTCGCTCGATGGACTACGCGCGCTCAGCGTCCTGATCGTCATGGTTTCGCATTCAGGTCTCGGCTGGATCGTGCCCGGCGGTTTCGGCGTGACCATGTTTTTCTTCATCAGCGGCTTCATCATCACGACGTTGCTGATCCGCGAACAGGCCAAACGCGGGCACATCGCGATCCGCGACTTCTATCTCCGTCGCGCCCTCAGGCTCTATCCGGCGCTCTTCGTTTTCGTCGCCGTCATCGTCGCCGTCTATGCAGCCAAGGCCATGGCACCGACCACACTCGGCGTCCTCGGCGGCTTTTTCTATTTTATGAACTATCTCGTCATCTTCGCGCCGGCAAACGTCTTGCCGCAGGCCAATCACCTCTGGTCGCTGTCGGTTGAGGCGCATTTCTACCTGCTGTATCCCTGGTTGTTCATCTGGCTCGCCCCAAATCTCCGCCGCCTGACGATCGCGTTGGCCTTGGTATGCGCCGCCGCGCTGCTCATCCGGGTCGGCGCCGCCACGTTCATGACGACGCCGGGCTTGATCTACGAATACGCCTATCAGGCGAGCGAGGCGCGGCTCGACTCCATAGCCTTCGGCGCACTCTGTGCCGCGCTGCTGCTGTCGCCGTCCGGCGCCGGCTTTGCCCAACGGCTGAGGCACCCGCTTGCAGTCGCAGCTGGACTAAGCGTCCTGGCGCTGACGCTCGTCATCCGCAATCCGTTGTTTCGCGATACGCTGCGCTACAGCCTGCAAGGGCTGGCACTGATGCCGGTGATATTGGCAGCTGTCCTCGGATCGCGGTCCTCACCGGCGATTGCGCTTCTCAATTCGCGCTGGCCGATCCTCGTTGGCTGGCTCAGTTATTCGCTTTATCTCTGGCATCCCGCGGCCTTTGAGCTCGGCAAATATCTGACGGGCACACAAGTCCCGGGCCTCATGCTTGGCTGGGTGCTGGCCATTTCAGCGGCGTGGCTCTCCTTCAACTTGATCGAAAAACCCATGCTCGCCATTCGCTCGCGCTTTGGCTCCGAGATCAGGCCAGGCATTGCAGGCGATAAAGGCCGAGATCAGACAGCGATGCCCCCGGGGTCCACCAACACTGCGATCGCGGCTGCCCCTATCGAACGAGCCGCCAACGACAACAAGGATACGCCCATGACCCGCTCCGCTCAAAACCCGAACGACCGCGCAGCCGTGGCACCGATCGCGCACGTCGACGGCTGGCCGCTGCATCTCGCCAATGCCGCCGAAAGCCTGGATACGCTGACGCGGGCGGCTAAACGCGGCGAAGGATTTTTGTTTGCGCCGCTCAATCTCGACCTGCTCGTGAAGCTGCGCAGCGATATGGCTTTTGCCGCTGCCATGCGCCGCGCCACCTATGTCATTGCCGACGGCTGGCCCATCGCAGCTCTTGGCCGGCGCGAAAGTCCGCGCGTCGAGCGCACGACCGGGGCCGATCTGGTGATCCCGCTCTCGCAAGCCTGCGCCAACAACGGACTGCCGATCTATCTCTTCGGTACCAGCCCCGAGGTACTGGAGAAAGTTTCGGCCGAGCTGACCCGCCGTTGTCCTGGACTTCGGATCGTCGGCAAAGAATCGCCGCAGCTTGGATTTGATCCTCGCAGCCCCTTGGCTGATGCCGCGATCCAACGCATCAAATCATCAGGCGCGCGCATCTGCTTTCTGGCGCTGGGGGCGCCGAAGCAGGAAATTCTGGGTGCCCGCGCCCTCGATCAAGGTGTCGCGGCTGGCTTCATTTGCGTCGGCGCTGGCCTCGACTTCATTGCCGGCGCCCAGGTGCGCGCACCTGCCTTCATGCGCGACAACGGTATGGAGTGGCTGTGGCGGCTGTTGACGAACCCGCGCCGGCTGGCCGCACGCTACGTGCAATGCGCCGTGTTGCTGGCCGAGATCGTGCTGGTTGAACCAAGCCGCCGTTGGCTGACGCGCCGCGCCTGAGCGTCGGCGGCGCGATAGCCGGGGTCGGTCGCGTACTTGTCGGTTGGGTCAAGCCCTTGCGCGCCCCAACATCGCTTGCTCCGTGGTTGTTGGGTCTCGAAGTGCAGGCTCGACCGAACAGCCGGCGCCTGCTGCAAGCCTTGAAACGACTTCAGATCAAGCCGAGGCCGCGCACGAAATCGGCGAGATTGCCGCCCGCAAACCGATGCGCGGCAACGCCCGCAGCCCGGCCCGCTTCGATATCCGTCGGTTGATCGCCGATCAAGTGGCTGGCCGCAACCTCGACGTTCCACGCCGCAATCAGATCGAGAAGCATGCCGGGCTCGGGCTTGCGCCAATCACTGGCCTGCCGGTAGCGATCGACGTTCGCGTCGACGTGATAGGGGCAATACCTGATGTCGTCGATGTGCGCCCCGGCAGCACTCAAATCACGACGCATATGGGCGTGCAGAACAGCGACATCGTTTTCCGTGTAATGCCCGCGCGCCACGCCCGCCTGATTGGTCACAATGAACACGAGGTAGCCGCGGTCGTTCAAAGCGCGAACGGCTTCACGCGCGCCGTCGATCCACTCGAAACGCTCGACGGTGCCGACATAACCGTGATCCCGGTTGAGAACGCCGTCGCGGTCTAGGAATACGGCTGGCCGGCATTGCCGCGCCGGGATTTCGATTTGAGCGCTTGCATAGGACTGAGGCACACCAATATCGATGAAGTAGCCACGTTGCGCCACGCCGGCCACACGGCCATCACGCGCGAGCTTCGGCAGAATGTCCCGCTCGAACGAACATTTCGGTTCGAGCGACGAAAAGATCGATTTTCGAACGCGATAAACGCCAGCGTTGACGAGCCCCGGACCAGGCGCCCGTGGACGCTCCAGGAAATCAACGACCTTGTCGCCCTGCATCTCGACGACACCGTAACGCGTGGCATCGTCAATCTCGCGCACCGACATGACGACGCCGACACCAGCAGACGCGGTCGTTTCGCCAAATCCCAACAGGTTGATGTCGAACCAGGAATCACCATTGAGCAGCAAGAATTCCGGCTCGGCAAACTCGGCTGCATGAAAAACAGCGCCACCGGTTCCGGCCCGCTCGGGTTCGATCGACAAACGCAACGTCATACCGAAACGGCGAGCGATCGCGTTGTCCTGGATATACCCCTGCACCTGCTCCGCTTCGAACGCGGCGAGCAGCACGACATCCTTGATGCCGTGACGGCCGAGTTCCTGCAGCAGCACGTCGAGAAACGGCGCGCCGCCCACCGCCAGCAACGGCTTGGGTGTCGACGCCGTCAGGCTGCCGAGCCGCGTGCCCGAACCGCCGCAGAGGATCATGGCCTGCTTAAGCAACGGCGGTCGCTCCGCGCGGGAACAGCCGCTCCTCCACCAGCCCGCAGATAATGTGCGCGGCCGTGATGTGGATCTGTTGAATGAGGGGCGTCGCATCCGACGGCACATGCAGCATGAGATCGCCGAGCGGTGGCATCGAGCCGCCGGTTTTGCCGGTGAACCCGACGACGACCATCCCGCGCTCGCGGGCCGCCTGCATGGCTTTCAGAATGCTTGGCGAGCGGCCCGATGTGGAGATGGCCATCAGCACGTCGCCGGGCCGGCCGAGGGCCAGCACCTGACGCTCGAACACGTGCTCGTAGCCATAGTCGTTGCCGATGGCGGTGATGACGGAGGTGTCCGTCGTCAAGGCGATGGAGGCAGCAGGCGCCCGATCGTAGTTCAGCCGTGAAACGAATTCACCGGCGATGTGCTGCGCATCGCCAGCGCTGCCGCCGTTACCGCACGTCAAGAGTTTGCCGCCGTTGCGCAGCGACAGTTCGATCGCATCCGTGATGGCTGCGACCGACGCCAGGAACGGCTCGCTCTTTATCGAGAGTTCGACAATATCCCGCGACTGAGCCAGATAGCCCAGGATCGACGTCATGCTTTTGTCTGCCATGTCTCGCATCCCAATTCGGTGAACTTGACGGGGCTGGCTCTAGCGCCCGCACCATTCAATGCCTCGATCAATTGCAGGCGGTTTTCCGGCGCGCAAATGAACATCATGAAACCGCCGCCACCCGCGCCGGACACCTTGCCGCCGATGGCCCCATTGCTGCGTGCCAATGTGTAGATCTCATCGATCCGGCTGTTGGAGATGCCGGAGGCGGTTGCCTTCTTCGAAGCCCAGGAGCGATCGAGGATCGCAGCCACGTCGCCGATCATGCCTTGCAGCAGGACGCGCTTCATATCGATCGCGTCGCTTTTCAGGTGATGCATGGCATCGAGCGCGCTGACCGAGTTACCAGTGAGTGCCGCCTTTTGCTGATCGATAATGGCCGCCGAACTGCGCGACTGGCCGGAAAATGCGACCACCAGCGACGATTCCAACTCATTGCGGATCCAGACCGGCACCCGCAAGGGGTTCACGATAACGCGGCGATTGGACAAGAACTCGATGAAGTTGATGCCACCGAATGTGGCGGCATACTGATCCTGCTTGCCGCCCGACAATTTGAGGTCTTCACGCTCGATTTCGTAGGCGAGCTTGGCGACCTCGTATTGACCAAGCGGCAATTCCAGGAGAACGCGGAAGGCGTCGATCATAGCCACGACCAGCGCGGACGACGAGCCGAGACCGGAGCCCTGCGGGGCGTCGACCGTCGTCGTCATTGTCATCGGAATATGGCGACCGCGATTGAACTCGTTCACCATCCTGAGATAAACGCCGCGATGCAGATCGAGCTTCGACGTGCACGCATCCTCGGGGCTCTTGAACGTTTCCTCGAGCCCGAGATCCTTGGCGCGGAAGGCCAGGCCGCCGTCCTGGCGAGGTGCGATGAAGGCGTAGGCATAACGGTCGATCGTGCAATTGAGCACGGCACCGCCGAAATCCTCGCTATAGGGCGACAGATCCGTGCCGCCGCCGGCAAGCCCCAGGCGCAAAGGCGCGCGCGTCCGCGTGATCACAGAGTGCCGCATATCTTACTCACAACTCACACTCACGACCGACAACGAACGTTGGTCCGGAATAGTCGAAAAGGCGTCATCGTGCGACGAGATACGCTGCAAATGGTTTACCGGCGATGGACGTTCACCGGCGAAACATCAGTGCACATGTGCGAGCAGAACTGCGAGAGCCGAACCGCCAGCCTCGACCAGGCCGAACGGATCGCATTCCGATGAATACCCTCCTTTTTGGAGTTGACCCGCCCCTGCGGGCTACAGCAAAGTCACGCGTAATATTTACCCAGCCTCGTAAGCATATCCGACGACAGCGCTATTTCAAACATGCGAGGCCGCCTAAAAGAATGCCACCGGCGAACGTTCGCAAGCCACGGATCATCATGACGCATAACCCCAGGCTCTCCATTGGCGTTCCCGTCTACAATGGCGAACGGTTCTTGCCCGCGCTTTTTGAAAACCTGACGGCGCAGACCTTCCGCGATTTCGAGATCGTCGTGTCCGACAATGCCTCGACCGACGCGACGCCTCTGATTTGCGCCGAGTGGGCGAGCCGCGATCCTCGCATTCGCTATCACCGCAATTCGAGCAATGTCGGGGCCTGCGCCAATTTCAACAAGGTCTTCGAGCTGGCCCAAGCCCCCTTATTCAAGTGGGCCGCCTGCGACGACAGCTACGGCCCGACATACCTCGAAGCCTGCGTCCGCATCATGGATAACAATCCAGATGTCGTTCTATCGCAAACCGACGTGATCTGTGTCGACGATCAGGGCATCCCCTTCGAACGCGACGCTGCGACTGGGCATTTCATCATCCCGGGCACGACGCTTCGCTATGCCATCGATCCCATCGACGTCGGCGAATCCTCGAGCGCACTTGCACGCTTCTACGACGTGCTGTTCCGCTGCCGCAGCAACGCCCAGATTTTCGGCATCATTCGCCGCGACGCGCTGGCGCGAACCGGGCTGCTGCCGAACTTTCTCGGTTCTGAGAAGGCAACAGTTCTCGAGCTAGCCCTGCTTGGCCGATTCGGACAGGACCGGTCGCCCCTCTTCCATCGCTGCTACCATCCCGGCATCACCGAAGTGAAAGCCAAATCCGAAGCAAAAACGTATATGTCGATGACAGAGACGGCCTATTCGCGGCCGGTCAGAATGTTCACGACGTTTCTTGCGTCCCCGCTCGGCAAGCCTGTCGGTCCGTTGACGAAGCTCGGATGTTTTGCCCTGCTCGGCCTGCGCTCCGTCTCCTTCTTGTTCCGCTCGACACTGCAGAGCGAAGCCAAAAGCTGGCCGTTCCGGGCGGCCTGGGGTTCGGCCAAGAAAAACCCGTCCGGCACCACAAGTCCCCACTGACGCCACACCGGTATCGAGCGGTGGTGTCGCCAGCGCGCGCTGCTCGCGGCTAGAGCCTTTTGCCTGGGAGCGCTTGCCCACCGGCCTTGCGGCCGCAGAACGCCGCCGCCATTTCGTACCACGCCGATTTGCGCTCGAGGCGGTCGTCGAACGGCAGCGGCCGTGCGAGCCAGTCTTTCGCAAGACTAGGTGTCACCGATCGATACCAGTCGCTGCGGTACCAACTCTTGTTGTCGGCGAGTTGCCAGGTCACGATCATTTCCACCGCCGGAACCTTGAGCACGATGTCGAGGAAACGGCGCAGTTGGCGCCCGACCTCCAGATCGCGCCGGGCGATGTCCTTCGGCAGGCTTGTGTCGAGCACGTCGAGCTCGGTGATGTAGATGGCAACTTTACGGTCCGCGAGCTGCCAGAGAAACGCTTCGAATGCGCCGGGATCGAACGGCAGCGACGGGTCGATGTGGCCTTGCAAGCCGACGGCATCGATCCGGCGTCCCTTGGCCCTGAGTTCATCGACCAGCCGCAGCAAGGATTTGCGCACTGCAAGCCCCGTGGCATCGTCACGTTCGGTCATGTCCTGGTTCAATACCAGCTTGGCAGCGGGATCGAGCACAGCGGCCCGTTGGAAAGCCCGGTCCACATACCCCGCACCCATAGCGTCATACCAGGCCCCGCGGCGGAAACCGCCCGGCTCGCCAAACTCCGGCCAGAAAGGCTCGTTGACCAGATCCCAGGAATGGATCTGGCCGCGGTAACGGGACACGATGGTGTCGAGAATGTGATCGAATTCGGCCCGGCGCTCGGTGGCCGACAACTTGACCACCCATTCGGGATTGGCGAGATCCCAGAAGAGGGTATGGGCGCGCAAGGGCAGCTTGTTCGTCCGGGCGAATGCCACGAGCTGATCGGCGGGACCATAGTCGAAACGTCCACGTTCGGGATTGATGAACGGCAGCTTGAACGCGAGATCCGTGGTCAGGATGCGCGCTTCCCTCAGCATCAGGTCGACGTAGGGCCGATCGGGCAGGACGTCGACGCCGATCGAGCAGCCAAACTGCACCCCAGCATCGACTGCGGCAGCGCCGAGCGAGCGGGCATCGCTGCAGTTGGCGGCCAAACCGGCGCGGGCCGGCATCATGAGGGCAGAGGCCGCACCGCCAAGAAAGGTCCGGCGTCCGAAGCTTGATTTCATGCCGCCCCGCAGTTCATCGAACAGGTTGCGACTTGTGCCGCCACCAGAATTGGCCAGCCGTCTGCGAGCTAATCAACCGGAACGACGGGCTGCGACCGATAGATCATAGCCGCAGCGATCCCGAGGCCGAACAAGCACCAGAACGGAATCCCCATCATCGGGCCGGCCATGCCGATGTCGAACGACGACTCGATGATGACAGCCATGCCGTAGCCGTGGATGAACAGCAGGACATCGCCCCATTTCCTTTCGCCCCGGCCATAGGCATGGAACATCGATCCGATCAACAGCCACGTCCAGGCGCCCAGCATGCCGAGCCAAAGGACGAGGCCCGGCACACCGGCGCGCGCCAGCATCGTCACATGGACGCTATGCGGATCCCGCAGCGGCGGCTGATTATCGCCGTTCGGCTGCTGGAAGCCATCGGCCGTCGCCAGATTGATGCCGAAGCCCTTGCCGGTCCAGAAATAGGGGCCTCGCAGAGTGTGCTCCTGGATAATTTCCCACCAGCGCAGGCGCCACTCCTTGGTCTGGGACAACTGCGCCGTCGAGCCGTCGAACATGCTTGAGACGCCGGCGATGACCTGCCTGACACCGATCGGCCGGTCGTAGGAGCTGAGCGTGTCGACCTCCCGATATTCAAAGAATGCAGTCTCGATGACGAGAACGACAGCAAGGCCTGCCACGCAATAGCCAAGTATGCCGGCCAATTGCCGAACGCGCCCGCCCAAAACCGCCGCGACGCCGATCGGAACGACCAGCGCCAGCATGGCGCCACGGCTGGTCGCCGAAGCCATCACGGCGGTGGCTAGAAAAGCGCCGAGCCAGGGCAGGCTGACCGTCTGCAACCCGAGCAAGGCGAAGAGGCCAGCACCGGCGAGATGCACACCGAACTGCCCCGGCCGGAATGACCAGAGCGCAATCGGCTCGCCGCTCGGCGCCGGGAACGTTGGAATGTAAGCCTCGAAAAATCGGGTCACGACAAACATCACGGGACTTGCGAGCACGAACAGTGTTGCCGCCACGCCATAGACGGCGAGAAAGCTGTTCAAGCGTGCCTTTTTTTCGATCAGCAGCGCCATCACGATGAAGGCGAAGATGCCGTACATGACAACGACGGCATCGCGTGGTGCGTCCATGCCGAACTCGCCGAAATAGGGAAGCGTCCGGAGCACGACCCACGCCATCAGAACCGCGAGCAGGCGGGCAGCGCCCGTGGCGAGCGGCGCCAGACCGGCACCCGAAAAGAGGTAACTGACAAGCCCAGCCAAGAGCGTTGCTTCGCCGATCAGCAACGGCGGCACACCCTGATAGGCAAATCCTTTGCCGATGAACACATAGCCGATCAGAACCGACATCAGCAGGACGCAGTACCAGTCGGTGAGAGACCGGGACAAGGCGTGCAACGCCGGTGCCTGCGCTACCGGCGCGTTTCCAGGGGCTTCATACATGTTCATCGGATGCATCAGGCTCTGGAATTCAACGTTGACGTCAGAACGGGACAGCGATCGGCCGTGAGCGTTCGTCAGAGCGCCCTGCGGCACGTCGATCAGAACGCCGTAGCGCCTCGTCTCACGCCCGGCCGGCATGCGCGGCACTGTTGGCAGTACGTCTGCAAGTCTCGTGCAGCATTCCCTCACGGTCAACAAATCTCGCCGCCAATCAGGTGACAGGCTTAAGGCGCGGCCACTTCTCTTACATTCTTAACTTATCTAAATAACCTTTTGTCTTCACGACGATTTGCATTGTAGCTAAACTGATCACATACGATAGGTTATCGGAGAGGTGGTGCTTGCTGAAAGACCGGCAGGCACGGCTTAGCCTTAACCAACAAGGCACCGCACCATGGATGGCTCGTTACGTCCGGTCTGGTCGTTAGCGTCGCCGACACCATAGGGGGACTTCTTGAACATCAGTGGTCCCGAAACGCGCGCCACGCCCTCAGTTCTGCGCAATGGCACCGGGCTGGTCGGCGGGGCTCCCCGCGCTGGCGGCTGGTGGCCACGATTGCCTGTCGCAATCCTTTTCACCGACTTCCTCGCGGCCATGCTGGCGATCAAGGCCGCCACCATCCTCATTCGTGTGTTGCCATGGTCGGCTGCGTGGGTCTTCCGTTTCGATGCACTGCTGCCGGCATTGCTGGTTGTCGGCACGCATGCAGCCATCGGCGTCTATCGCTTGCCGGGCACCGGGCCGTGCGAACGGTTGCGGATGCGGGCCGTCAGCGCCCTGTTGTTTGCGAGCTTCTGCCTGTTGCTCACGGTCCCGGCCAACGGCTGGTTCCCGGCCCTTTTGTTTGCCGGGTTGAGCGGCGTTTTGCTGCTTGTTTGCGGCTATTACGGGCAGGAGCTTTTGCGCGCCGTCCTCGGTCAGCTGGGACAGAATGGCGTGCCCGCAGCCGTCATTGGCACCGGCGAGGATGCGCGCACAATCGCTGCTGCTCTCCTCGCACACCCTGAGGTTGGCGTGCGGCCGATCGGCTTTATCGCATTGCCAGACCAGCCAGCGGTCGGCCTCGAACTTCCATTGCCTCTGCTCTGCCGGCTCGAGCATGCAGCGCTCATCGAGCCACGGATCGACCTTGCTGTCGTCACAGCTCCCTGGCGCGATCGTGCCGAGGTCGAGGCGGCACTTGGCCAACTTCCATTTGAACAACTCGCCCTCATCAAGGATATGAAGTCCGTGCACACCCTTCGACTGCGTCCCGAAGCTGCTCTCGCCGATCCCAAGGCTGCGCACACCCGGCCGGGAGGGCCGAGCACAAAGTTCGAGCGCGCCGTGAAGCGCATCATCGACGTGACACTGACGCTGCCTGCGGTACTGATCACGCTGCCGATCATTCTCATCCTCGCAGCGCTCGTTCGCGTGACGGATCCCGGCCGAGCAATCTTCGTGCAGCAGCGCATCGGCTACGGCGGGCGCTCGTTCAACGTCTACAAGATCCGCACGATGTATCAGGACGCCGAACAACGGCTCGAGAAGGCGCTGGCTGCCGATCCAGAAATGGCCGCCGAATGGCGTAGCAATTTCAAGCTGGTCAACGACCCGCGCATTCTGCCGGGCGTCGGCCATCTCTTGCGGCGCTTGAGCCTCGACGAGTTGCCGCAACTCTGGAACGTGCTCAAAGGCGAAATGAGCCTCGTTGGCCCGAGGCCCTTCCCGCCCTATCATCTCAAGTGCTTCGATACCGAGTTCCAGGCAATCCGTTCGACCGTCATGCCGGGCCTGACCGGGCTCTGGCAAATCACCTCGCGCAGCGATGGCGATCTTTCGGTGCAACGGGAACAAGACCTGCTCTATATCGAGAACTGGTCGTTCTGGTTGGACCTTCAGATCCTGTTGCAGACGCTGCCCGCCGTGATCAAGGCCAAGGGCGCGCGATAACGACGCCGCCGATCAGCTGAGGCGCCACAGTAAGCGCGCCGTCCCGATTAACCGTCTGGTGTTTTGGGCTGGACAGGACCGCGAATTCGAGCGACTTCGGCCCATGAACGAGCAGCCAACACAGCAGCCATTCAGCACGGGCATCCTATTGCGGCTCTACCAGAAGCTCGCGAAGCCAGGGCAGTTCGAAGTGCTGCTCGCCCTCGGCGATCAGGTTCTGGTCAGCGGCATGACGTTCCTGATCGGCATCGGCGTCGCCCGCCTGCTCGGCATCACCGAATTCGGCAAGCTCGCTATCATTTTCATTCTGCAGATGTTCGCCCAATCGCTGCAGGGTTGTTTCGTGGTCGCGCCGATGATGGCGCTATCCGGGCTCAAGGTGCGACGCACGACGAACTACTACGCGGCCGTGATGGCATGGTCGGCAGCCCTCTCGGTCATGGCGGGTTGCGCAGTGGCACTGGCCGCCTGGGCTATTTATGCTTTCCGCGACGGTGGCGTGGCACTGGCATTCATTCTTTCGGCTGGAGCCTACACAGCGACACAAAACCTGCTCTACTCCGCCCGCCGCATGCTGTTTGCCAAGCGCATCGGCTGGCAGGCGTTCTACATGGACGCAGCCCGGTACGCGCTGTTCCTCGGCGCCATGGCCCTGCTTTGGTACCACGGCTATCGGATCGACGTGACGACGGCGCTCTGGGCCCTCGCGATATCGGGACTGGCGGCTTTGGTGCCGCTCTGGCTGCACTTGCGCGGAGCCCGCATCCGTCAACCGATCCTGCGGACCGTTTGGAGCCGCCATTGGCCTTTTGCCCATTGGCTGGCGCTGATGCTGATGTTGACCTTCGGCCAAGATCAGGCGATCGCTTTGGGGCTCGGCGCGGCGCTCAGTGATCAGGCCATCGGCGGCTTGCGCGCGGGGCAATATCTGATCGGCGTCACGCATTTCATCTGGGTGGCGCTCGAGAACTTCGTGCCCGGTGGCGCCTCGCGTGCTTTCGCGGCCGGCGGCATCGACCACTTGCAGGCCTACCTCCGGCGGACGACACGCATCCTCGGGGTGGTCGTCTGGGGCTTCATCCTGCTCGTATCCTTGCCAGCCGAGACGTCGTTACGCTTGGCGTTCGGCACGGGTTACGAACAATTCGCGCCGATCCTCAGGCTCTATGGCCTGACCTATGCCATCGCCTTCTTTCGCGAGGTGTGGGTGTTCTTCTTCTATGCGACGCAGCGAACCGATGTCATCTTCCGCGCCTTCGCGCTCGGCTTTGTCGTCGCAATGTTGGCCGTCTATCCGGCAATTAAAGTGCTTGGCACGACCGGCGCCGCCCTGACCGTGCTGCTCGCAAATACCGCCTCGACCGCCTACGTCATGTATCACGCCTGGAAAGCCATCCAGGAGGATCGCGCCAAGCCACGCGAGAAGGCCACGGCCAGCGGAGTGATATCGCGCACAGCGCTCGAAACCGGGTGAGCTGGTTTGACAAACAGCGCCCCGGATTATTGCCGGTCGCGCGTCAGGATCAATAGATCCGGCTTGGGAAGTAGCGCAGCAAAAGCTCTTCGTGCCGTCCAGTTTCGCGCACCCGCCGCAGGGCTTGGTTGATCAGGCCCTTCAGTTGCGGGTCTTGCTTTCGCACCATAATGCCGACGCCATCGCCGAAGAACTTGGCCTCGTTGAACGGACCGCCCTTGAACTCGCAGCAGGCGCGCGAGTTCGTGCCATTGAGCCAGAACGCCAGGCTGATGCCATCGTCGAAATTCAGATCGACCTTGCCCGCTGTAAGCGCGTCTCGCGCCAGTTCCGGGCTGTCGAACGGCACGATGGCGCTGCCGCGAAAGAAGGTCTTGAGATAGGCCTCGTGCGGACCGGACTTGGTCACCCCGACGCGTAAGCCTTCCAATCCCTCCGGCGTCGCGACGATCGCGGCACCACCGCGACGGCCGACGAACCAAGCCGGCGTATGATAGTAGCGGTCGGTGAAATCAACGTCGACCAAAGTGGCCGCAGTGACCGTATGCGACGCGATCACGGCATCCGTGTCGCCGCGCTTCAATGCGGGAATGAGATCGGCCCAGGGCCGCACCTGAATGTCGCACGCCGCTGCCAGCTCGAAACAGACCGCTTTGGCGATATCGACGTTGAACCCCGTCAGGACACCATCTTCGTCGTAGTAATGGAACGGTGGAAAATCGCTGTCGGTCAAGAATCGGATGGCAACGCGACGCGGCAGATCGCCCGAATCGGCCGCGGGCGGGGCAATCTGGCTCGAGGCTGGCCACGCGGCGGGCCAAACGGCAGCAGTCGCGGCCGCCAACATGGCCAGACTTGCGCCGGCGATCCGTAGGCGTATGCTGCGGTGGACGTTGGGTCGGGCTGACATATGTGCTTTCTCAAAGTCTTGCGGCATCGGTCTATTCAGACTCGAAGCGTGCACTTTTTGCCCGCTGAATGTGTCGAACTGGTGCCATCAGTTCTGCCAACTCCGAAGACGCATCGACGAAAGGCCACATCCCTGTTGCATCTGCGGCCATTAGAGCAACTTCCAGCACGGCCGGACGATGGCCCACTGCCGATTCTTTGCCGTGCCCCGAAGGCCACGAATCTCGCAGCAAGGGTAGCCTATTCCACTGCGCTTCGCCAACGACTGGAACGGCCACTGTCGGAATGCCAGGACGACAGAGAAAACCCGCCATCATGCGTGCTCCCCGATCGCCGGCTCGCGACTGACCGCCCGGCCACTGCCCAGATCAGCACCTACGACTTCCTGATGGACCAGTTGATCGACCCGGACACCCTGGCACGGGCGACCGCCCTGGCCGCCACCTGGGACGCACCAGTACATCACATCCTGGTCTCGGTCGGGTGGGTGGACGAGACGGACTACGTCGAAGCCTTGGCCTCGAGCCTCGGAGCTGAAACCGCCGCCGGCCGATGCCTTGTCCCAGCAGACGGCGTTGCGGCAAGCAATGCGACTGCGGTGCTTGTTTTTACGGCGACCACATTTTCAACGTCATGCCAGCGAAGGCGGGCCCCCACGGCGACTCTCGGTGAAACGCCGCACCCCGTCGTGGGCCCCCGCCTACGCGGGGAAAACGTCACGGGAGGCAGCCATTGGTTGTACCGAAACACGAGCCGCGATGTCAGGTCTGACGGAATCGCCTTCAGCGACGGCGAGCGCACAGGCGTCGCCATCGACGCTTACGCCTATGAACCGGACGACATCGCGAGCGTCGTCGCGCGTGCTCGGGCCGAGGGCCAGTGGATGCTCCTCGCCACACGGGCGGATTTCGCCAGGCTCAGGCACAGCCGGCAGGACGAAACCAGGCTAGCCGACGCGATCTGCGGATTTGGCCGGATCGATCCACTGTTTTCGGCGGCCGCGCCTATGCCCCGGTGGCAAAAGCTGATGCTGCCAACCTTCATTGCGGGTGTCGTTGGCGGGCTGCTGTTCCCGAACGTTGCCCTGCCGGCCTTCCTGCTCGCGCTGACGATCCCGTTTTTATGCGTCGCCGTCATCCGCCTCGCCGGTTTGGCTGAGCTCCTGCGCGGCACTCCCCGAAACGCGCACCAAACTCACGAGCCGCCCGGCGAGGACGAGACCTTACCGGTCTACAGCATTCTCGTCCCCCTCTACGACGAAGCGGACGTGCTCCCCCGGTTGATGCGCTCGTTGTCCGCGCTCGATTATCCTGCAGCGCAGCTGGACATCCTGCTTATCCTCGAAGCAACGGATGCAGTCACCCAATCGGCCGCCGCTGCCATCGACATGCCCGGCAACGTCCGCGTCATTGTCGTGCCGGAGGGCGGGCCCCGGACCAAACCGAAGGCGCTCAATTATGCCCTTGGTTTCGCTCTTGGGAGCTACGTCGTCGTCTACGATGCCGAGGACCGGCCGGAACCCCGCCAACTTCGCGACGCCTTGGCGCGATTTGCGACGGCCAGCGCAGACGTCGTGTGCCTTCAGGCCCGGCTCAATACTTATAATCCCGACGCTGGTTTCCTGACGCGGCAGTTCACGCTCGAATATTCAGTTCTGTTCGATGCCATTTTGCCGGCGCTCGAACGCCTGGGGTTGCCGTTGCCCCTCGGCGGAACCTCCAATCATTTCAAGACAGAGGCGCTGAGATCCGCGGGCGCCTGGGACCCTTTCAACGTCACCGAGGATGCCGACCTTGGCATCCGCCTCGCGCGATTGGGCCTGCGGACGGCGACGATTGCCTCGACGACCTGGGAAGAAGCACCGGCCGATCCGGGAAACTGGCGGCGCCAGCGGACCCGCTGGCTCAAGGGCTGGATGCAGACCTATCTGGTGCATATGCGCCAACCGCGCCGGCTCCTCTCCGAACTCGGACCGGTGCCGTTCGCCGGCCTGCAGATCTTGATGGGTGGCATCCTGATCTCCGTCCTAGCACACCCGCTGATCTATCTTCTGGTGTTGCATGGCGCCTGGTCAGGCCGGTTCTTGACCTGGCCTGAAACCACCCTGGAACGCCTGCTCTGGGGCCTGGCCATCGTCAATTTCGGCATTGGCCTGATGTCGTCCATTGGCGTTGGCATGTTGGCTGTGGTCCGCCGCGGCCGGGCGAACCTCGCCGCGCACGCACTTTTAATGCCGGCCTACTGGCTGCTGATCTCGGCTGCCGGATATCGCGCTGTGGTCCAGCT
Organism: Hyphomicrobiales bacterium; assembly: GCA_025353015.1. Classification (GTDB taxonomy): domain Bacteria; phylum Pseudomonadota; class Alphaproteobacteria; order Rhizobiales; family Hyphomicrobiaceae. The sequence goes on along the minus strand of JANXRM010000171.1, from coordinate 2,363 downwards.
GGTGCGCCAGCCGTATCTCTGGGAAAAAACGACGCACGGACGTAGCCAGCGAACGGGGACAGCGATGGGCAAAGCCGGCGACCGTCGCGGCCTCTGGCCTGGACGCGATCGATAACGTGCAATAACAATATCACTCAACTTCAAGACGAAGGCCCGTATCCATGACCACGTCTTCAGGCGAGGGATCGCCGCCGCCGGCCGAAGGGCAGCTGTCGCGCCAGCAGCGTCTCGCTGCCGAATTGCGTGCGAATTTGCAGCGCCGAAAAGCCAAAGGCCGCCCGCTTGGCGGGCAAGATATGGCCGACAAAAGCCTGCGACTCAAATCCAAGCCTGTGGCAGGAAAGACCTAACCCGCTTGAACGGTAAATAATCTCCCAACAATGGGCTGCGACCCGCCCCCGCATTGCCAGGGCATCGTTTTTTTGCGAATGAATCTAATCGCTGTTCTCATATAACCGGTGTCGTTGAGTCGGGCGTCGTCGTTCGCAGCCCCCTGGCGTGGTATCAGAGGGCTTGCGGATCACGCGAAAGGCGCGAATACGCGGATACCATGCACGTGTCGCATGACGTGCCAGATTGTATGACCAGTCCGTGCGGAATGAACTGACGCGGCAACGCCAGGAGGATACCCCATGGATCGCATCAAGATCACCGGCGGCACGCCGCTGAAGGGGATCATACCGATCTCGGGCGCCAAAAACGCCGCCTTGCCGCTGATGATCGCGAGCCTGCTGACATCCGACCGGCTGACACTGAAGAACGTGCCCAATCTGGCCGACGTCAACATGCTGGCCCGCATCTTGCGCAATCATGGCGCCGATCACTCGATCGAGGGCAAGCGCGCCAACCCTTCCACGCTCATGGGCGATACCTTCCACCTCACCGCCCGCGACATCGTCGACACGACGGCGCCCTACGAAATGGTCTCGCGGATGCGCGCGAGCTTCTGGGTCCTCGGGCCGATCCTCGCCCGCATGGGGGAAGCCCGAGTTTCGCTGCCCGGCGGTTGCGCCATCGGCACCCGCCCCGTCGACCTGCATCTGGATGGCCTCAAGGCACTCGGCGCCGAGATCGACATCGATGCCGGTTACGTCGTGGCCAAGGCGCCGCGCGGTCTCCGCGGCAACAAGATCGTTTTCCCCAAGGTTTCGGTCGGCGCCACGCATCAGGTTTTGCTGGCAGCCTCCCTCGCCCGGGGTGAAACCGTGATCGAGAATGCGGCGCGCGAACCTGAAGTCGGCGACGTCGCCGAATGCCTCGTCAAGATGGGCGCTGGGATCGAGGGCATCGGCACATCGACCTTGCGCATCCAGGGCCGCACGCGGCTCGACGGCGCGATCCATACCGTGCTGCCCGACCGTATCGAAGCCGGCACCTTCGCCTGTGTGGTTGCCGCAACCGGCGGTGACGTCGTGCTGGAAGGCGCCCGGCGCGACCTGCTCGTCACGGCGATCGCAGCCCTGGAAAAGACCGGCGTCTCGGTGACCGATAGTCCCGATGGCATCCGGATCGCCCGCAACGGCGCCGGGATCGAGCCGATATCGCTTGAAACCCAACCGTTTCCCGGGTTCCCGACGGACCTCCAGGCCCAGTTCATGGCTCTGATGACGCGCGCCAAGGGCACCAGCGTCATTCGCGAGACGATCTTCGAGAACCGTTTCATGCACGTGCAGGAATTGGCCCGCCTCGGCGCCGATATCCAGCTGCACGGCGATACGGCGACCATCCGTGGCGTCAAGGGGCTCAAGGGCGCACCCGTCATGGCGACCGATCTGCGCGCCTCGGTTTCGCTTGTTATTGCCGGCCTAATGGCTGAAGGCGAGACCATGATCAACCGCGTCTACCACCTCGACCGCGGCTTCGAGCGGCTGGAAGAAAAGCTCTCGCGCTGTGGCGCCTCGATCGAGCGGATCACGGGCTAAGCGGGCCGATCGTTTGGCGGGATAGTTTTGCAGGATGGGCGAGCCGGTATCTGTGGACGGACCGGCGCGGACGGGTTTTGCACCCTACGCGCTGCTGACGCTGGCCGCGCTCTGCTGGGCGGGAAACCATGTGACCGGACGCGCCAGCGCCGGGCATGTGCCACCACTAGCCATCTCGACGGCCCGCTGGGTCATTCCGGTCTTCCTGCTGTTGCCGTTCGCCGTCCCGCATCTGCGCCGGGACTGGCCAGCAATCCGGGCGCATTGGAAAACCTTGGTGCTGCTTTCGGCCATCGGCGGCGGTGTTTTTGGCGCCCTGCAGTACGTTGGCCTGCAATATACGACCGCAATCAACGTTTCTGTCCTGAACTCGCTCTCTCCGGTTCTGATCGCGGTTTCGGGCGCCCTCCTCTTTCGCGATCGCCTCCGCCCGATCCAGGC
>JANXRM010000145.1 GCA_025353015.1 Hyphomicrobiales bacterium | reverse complement strand
GTGACGTCCTCGCCGCGGGCCTGACGCTCGGCTTCTTCGTCCGAACGGGCAACGTTGATTGATACCTTGACGATCACTTCCGGGTGCAGCTGGACGCGGATCGGGTGCAAGCCGAGCGCCTTGATCGGCTTGTCGAGCAGGATCTGATTGCGGTTGACCGAGAAGCCGCCCGTGGTGACGACTTCGGCGATATCACGGGTCGATACGGAGCCGTAAAGCTGGCCGGTATCGCCGGCCTGCCGGATTGCCGTGAACGTCTTGCCGTCGATCTTGCCGGAAATGCCTTCGGCCTCGCCCTTGAGTTCGAGGTTGCGGGCTTCGAGGTGGACGCGCTCCTTCTCGAAGTGCTTGCGGTTATCGTCGGTGGCGCGCAGCGCCTTCTTCTGCGGCAGCAGGAAATTGCGGGCAAAGCCGTCCTTCACCTTGACGACGTCGCCCATTTGGCCGAGGCGGCCGATACGCTCGAGTAGAATGACTTGCATGGTGGTTCTCCTGGTTTTGTCAAAAGGTTGAAATCTTGAATTCTGATATGCGATTGTTGTCCCAGTAACGCCGGTTACCAGCCGATGAGCTCGGCAAACAGTTCGCCACTCAGCTGGCCAGTCAGGTAGGTGGCGTGTTGCCTGGCCGGGGCGGGCGCCGCCAGGGCAAGAAGGGTTCGAGGACACCGAGCCCCGCCACCACGAGGCCTGCCCAAGGATTGAGGATGACAAGCCCGGCATAGACGCCCCAGAGCATGAAAGGGCGGGCCGGCTTGCCACGGCTGACATGGTGCAGGATGGCGAGACCGAGCAGCAGATAGGAAAAGAGGATTGCGCCGGCGAAACCTGATGCAACGAGCGCGGGATATCCTGTTGTCAGCGCGGCGACGGCGAGCGTCAGCGCAAGCCCGAAACCGACGCCGCGCGGCAATGCCGTGGCGGGGAGATCAGGCCAGGGGCGCGACAAGCGGCCTGATGCCAGCGTGATGCGGCCGGCAATGTAGAAGTTCATCAGGAATGTGCCGAGCCACGTCAGGGCCATGGCCGCCGGGAACGCGTAAAGCATGAGTTCCGTCAGCGCCTGAATTTCGGGCTCGCCAACGACGCGGTCCTTGAGGCCCGGAACCTGCTTCAAGAACACGGTCTCGACCAGCTTTCGGATGATGGTGCGGACTTCGTCGATGCTGGTGCCAAGCAGCAGCACGGTCAGAAGGGCAAACGCGCCGGCCATCAGCACCGAAGCGGCGACCAGGCGGCCCACGGGGTACCATTCTGTTGCCGCGGCTGGTGTCGCGGTTGGCGGCGCAGGAGCCGGGGCGCCGGGGGGCGGTGACGCCGCCTCATTGGGCAGTTCAGCCGCGCGATTGAGTTGCGCCAGATAGCATACCAACGCGATCGGCAGACCTTGTGTGGCGAAAACCATCAGGCCGGCCGCGGGGCCGCGCAGTAAGCCGCAACCTACTCCGGCAGCTAAGGCAGCGGCGACGGCGGCAACCGGACCCCAGCCGAGGCCTGCAAGAAAGGCTGGAAGTGCGGCGAGAAAATAGATCAGAATCCGGCCATCGATGCCGCCTACCACCGCGCCGCCGCTGACGGTCGCTGCCACGAACAGGACCGCGGACGCCAGTCCGCCGGCCAAGCCGATAAGGATTATGATCTGCATGAAAAGCTGTCCCGCTTTCAGCGGTTAGAGCTGGCGGCGTGGCCAACTCAACTGATGGTTACGTGGGTACCGGCCCTCTGGGTCCGACATCCGTCTGATACAACCTGCGTAGGCTGGGTTAGGCGGGCCACAGTGCTGCGGGCCACAGTGCTGCGGGCCATAGTGCTTCGGCCGCCGTAACCCAACATTACCGGGCTTGATCTTTGTCGGGTTCTCGAACGTCGGTGGGTTACGGTCGCCAAGTGCAACGCGACCTGACCCAACCTACATCCTTACTTGATCACGTAGGGCAAGAGCCCCAGGAACCGCGAACGCTTGATGGCGCGCGCCAATTCCCGCTGCTTCTTGGCCGAAACGGCCGTGATCCGGCTCGGCACGATCTTGCCGCGCTCGGAGATGTAACGCCCGAGCAGGCGCGCATCCTTGTAGTCGATCTTCGGTGCCGCCGAGCCCGAGAACGGGCAGGTCTTGCGCCGGCGATGGAACGGCCGGCGGGCCTGGGCGGGTGCTGCTGCGTCGGCCATCAGGTTTTCTCCGGAGCAGGGGTGACGGGATTGGGGGTGCCGGGATTTGGGGCACGCGGCGGACGATCGCCACGGTCGCTACGGAAACCACCGCCTTCACGCGGCGGACGATCACCACGGTCGCCACCAGCGCCGCCGCGGAAGCCGCCCTCGCGGGGGGGCCGGTCGCCTCGGTCGCCACCGCCGCCGCCGCGGAAGCCACCGCCTGCGCCGCCGCGGTCACCGCCACGGAAGCCGCCACCGCCGCCGCCGCGCTCACCACGGAAGCCGCCGCCGGGCCGGTCGGAACGCTCGTCGCGGTCACTCTTGCGCATCTGCGCCGAGGGTTCGGTCTCGTGCACCTCGACCTTGACGGTAATGAAACGGATGATGTCGGGATGCAGGCCCATGCGGCGCTCCATCTCGTTCACCGCCGCCGAAGGGGCGTCGATGTTAATGAGCGAATAATGGGCTTTGCGGTTTTTCTTGATCTTGAACGTGAGCGATTTCAGACCCCAGTACTCGGTCTTTGTGACCTTGCCCTGTCCCTGTTCGATCACCTCGGTGAATTCCTTGGTCAGCGCCTCGACTTGCGTTTGCGAGACGTCCTGACGCGTAAGGAACACATGCTCATAGAGCGCCATGTTCTGGCCTTCCTTTCTGGTTGTCCGTCCGGCGCGTAGCCTCTGTCGGGCGCTGTCACCTCGAAAGATGAGAAAGGCCCAAGCAAAGCAACCCTAGAGAGCGGAGACACCGGGGATGGCGCTATCTGCAGGGGTAAGCCCCCGCGGGACAAGGCCGCCGCTGCAACTCGTGTGCCGGCCAATTAGCCAATCCACGCGCAAGCGGTCCCCCGTTCAGCCTCCAACCGGAGCGGGTGACCGGGGCGTTATAGCGGAATTGGGCGATGCGGCAAGGGAAAACGCGGGGGTTGGGGCGGCCGGTGTCTGGCTTCAGCCTGGCACCTCGAGAGCCTGTGGCGGTGCCACGGCTGAAGCCAGGCACTTGTTTTTGCCCGTGGGGTGCAAAGGCCGAAGGCGTCTTGCACCGAAGCAAGCGAAAGACGTGCCTCCTACTATCCCCTACTCTCTGGTACCTCGTCCCTTGTCCCTATAACCTGATCCCCATTCTCTGTACCTCACTCCCGGAGCCTGCCCATGCCCGCGTCCGCGCCCGTCATCTCCCGCTTTCCCGTGCCGAAGCTTGCCGACCTGCCGGACGATGTGAGAAGCCGCATCGAGGCGGTGCAGGAGAAGTCCGGCTTCATCCCGAACGTGTTCCTCGTCCTGGCGCACCGGCCGGAGGAATTCCGCGCCTTCATGGCCTATCACGACGCGCTGATGGACAAGCCCGGCGGTCTCACGAAGGCCGAGCGCGAGATGATCGTGGTGGCGACCAGTGCCGCCAACCAATGCCAGTATTGCGTGCTGGCGCATGGCGCCATTCTGCGGATCCGCGCCAAGAACCCGCTCATTGCCGATCAGATCGCGATCAACTACCGCAAGGCCGACATCACGGTAAAGCAGCGCACGATGCTGGATTTCGCGATGCAGGTGGCGCTGCAGTCGGCAACGGTCGGCGATGCCGATCTCGCCCGCCTGGAAGCCGCTGGTTTCAGCCGCGATGACGTCTGGGATATCGCGGCCATCGCAGCGTTCTTCGCCATGTCCAATCGCATGGCAAACGTCACTGCCATGCGCCCCAACGACGAGTTCTACAAGCTCGGGCGGTAAAGCAGAGTATCACGCGGTCAGCGTCTCTTTCGCGGGCTCCCGCGGATCGAGCGACGCCGGAAGGTATTTGTCGAACCAGGCGAGCGTCGGCGCCATCACCTCGGAGAAGGCGGGCTCCGTGTAGACTTGGTAATGGCCGTAGCCATTGAGGATGACGAGGCCCTTGGGCTCGCCGGCCTTGGCGTGCAGCGCCAGCGTTTCCTCCGGCGGCACGAGACGGTCGTCATCGGTCGTAATGAACAGGATCGGGCGCGGCGCGATCTTGTCGACGACCCACTCGGGATGGAACTGCAGCGTCTCGTCGATGTATTCAAGCGGCAGCGTGTTGATGGCGTTCGGATTGTTTTTCCGCGCCGCCGCCGCCAACTCCGCCGACTGGCGATCTGGCAACAGAATAGCGTTGCGATCGGCCATTTCCGACTTGCCTGAGAGAACGCGCTGCTCGCGATCCTTCTTCGAAAACGCCAAGAGATCGTGCCATTCGTCGGGGCGGCGGACTGAGCGCATCCAACGGGCGCCGTGCCCGATGCCGACGCACGACACCGTGCACTTCACGCGCTCGTCGATGGCCGCCGTCCACACCACGGTGGCGCCGCCATAACTGGTGCCGTAGATGCCCAGCCGGTCCTCGTCGACCTCCTTCTGCAGGCCGAGGAACGTCAGCGCCGCCTGCACGTCAGCGACGCGGCTCATCGGCGCCAAGCGGCTGCGCGGGCCCTCGCTTTTGCCCCAGCCCTTGTAGTCGAACGTCAGCACCACATAGCCCGCCTCGTTCAACACGCGGGCGTTGTCCGGCAGATAGAGATCCTTGACGCCGGTGTAGCCGTGGCAGAGCACGATCCCGGCGCGGATTTCATCGGGTTTGATCCCGTCCGGCAGGAACAAATCACCATCGAGCTTGACGCCTTCGCTGTAGAACGTGACGGGTTTGCGCATGGCTCAACACTTCCCTTCGACGAAACTCTTCAGCAGGATGTGCGCGATGGCGTGGCGGCCGGGGGCGGTGAGGCCGTCCGGGTGCCGTTTCTCCAGCATGCTCAGCGCTTCCTCGCGGCTGAACCAGCGGGCAGCGGCGATCTCGCTCGGGTCGATGGTGATGTCGGTGGTTTCGGCGTAGGCGATGCAACCCATCATCAGCGAGTGCGGGAACGGCCAAGGCTGGCTCGAGTGATAGGCGACGCGGCCGACCTTGATGTTGGTCTCCTCCAGCACCTCGCGCCGCACCGCATGCTCGATGTCCTCGCCGGGTTCCAAGAACCCTGCCAGCGTCGAGTACATGTTGTTCTGGTAGCGGTGCTCGTGCGCGAGAATGCAGCGCTGCCCGTCCGTTACCAGCATGATCACGACCGGATCGGTGCGCGGAAACCAGTCCAAGCCGCAGCCCGAGCATTTCCGCCGCCAGCCGCCGTCGTTGGCGGCCGTTTTGGCGCCGCACTTGCCGCAGCATTGGCAGTTCTCGTGCCATTGCGCCAAGGCCCGTGCCTGGCCCGCCAGCGATTGCTCCTCGGGAGTGAGGATGCCCTGCATCGCGAGCGTGCGCAGATCGACCGACGGCTGCAGCATTTCGGCGGCACCGGGTAGCGTGCGCGCCTTGTCCTCGGAAATGGCGATGGCGAAATGCGCGATGTCCGACTGCCGGTCGAGGCCGAGGAAAAGGGCGTTGGCGTCATCGAGCGTCAGGCTGGCGACCTCGGCGCGCGACAGCCAGCGCAGCGTGGCGCTCGACCGGTCGGCGCCGGAGACGATGACGGGCTTCAGGTTGCAGAAAACCATGTAGCGGCCGTTGTCGGCTGCCCGGTGGGCGGCGATCCAGGCGGCATCGGAACGTTTCGGGCCTGCGCGTTCGAGCAGGGTCGTGGCGGCGACAGTCGGCATGGGGTTCCTCCGGGAGTTGCCGGAAAAAGAGCACACGCACCCAGAGAGTGCAACAGTGCGCACAACTGACCGGTCCGGCCGTCAACACGCGAGCGCCTTGCGGATCTTGTCGGCGTGAGCGGCCAGCACCTCGGGCTTCGCCATCGTCGCCGAATGCGGCCCGAGCTTGACGCCATCCCAGCGCGGCAGCACGTGGTAGTGGAGATGAAACACCACCTGGCCACCGGCGGTTTCGTTGAACTGCTGGATGGTGATGCCCTGGGCGTTGAAGGCGGTCATCTGCGCCCGAGCGATCCGCTGCACCGTGACGAGGCACGCACCAAGCTGCGCGGGCGTCGCATCGAGCATGTTGCGCACGGGAGCTTTCGGGATCACCAGCACATGCCCGTCGCAGCGCGGCATGATGTCCATGAACGCCAGCGTTTCGGCGTCCTCGAAGATCTTTTGTGCGGGGAGTTCGCTGCGCAGAATTTTTGCGAAGACGTTGTTGGGTTCGTAGGCTGTGGCCATGGTCGTCTCCTGATCTCGGGCGCGGGTGCCAGGGTTTGCCAATGCTTCATGCTGGGAGCCCGCCGCTATGCGTCAGCCTGTTAAGGAATTTCAAACCTTGCCGTCAAGCTTTGCAGAAGTTCCAGCGTCGAGGCCATCGCGTTAAGACGTTGTCAGCCAGTCCCATGGCAGGATCTGGCCATGACGACATTCACACATCAGCTTGAGCTTCTCCCCGCCAACGACGTATCCGTTGGCCGCGAGACCCGTCGCACGTCGCAGAGCGCGCGCCGCGCCGAGCACCGGCTGATGCTGGTGATCGCGTTTCT
>JANXRM010000110.1 GCA_025353015.1 Hyphomicrobiales bacterium | reverse complement strand
ATCAAGATCGGCTTTGTTATGCGATGCTCTGCCTCCAACACCGTGAGCAATTTGTGCACGTGCCGGATATCTGCTGCGGTCTCGACTTTAGGGATCATGATCACGTCGAGTTTTTTGCCGACACGAGACATGACGTCATGGACATCAGCGGCAAAAATCGGGTTTTCCGCACCGTTTCCTTGGCGGATTTGGTTGGTCCGGATCCAGAGTCCGGTGTCACGCATATCGATATCCCTGGCGAATTCGATGAAACCCGCTCGTGCCGCTTCCTTTTGCGAATTCGGTACACCGTCCTCGAAATTGCCGAGAAGCACATCGACATCGCCGCTGGCGACCAGTTGTTTCGCCTTGTCCCGCATCTTGGCGTTTTGCGGCGGAAAGAAGTGGATCATCCGTTCCGCGCGTGGTCGCCGATGGAATACAGCATCGTCGAAGCGGCCGTTCAACCTGTGATTGACCGGCACAGCCAAGCCTTTCGGACGCAATGATTTTGCTGTCGGCACGAGCGCCCAGTAGTCGAGGTCGAGCACGACGCGCGGATCGTAGATCGACTGCCCTGGTTTTGCGGTGTCATCGATCTTGTAAGGCAATGTACCGCCGGCAAGATCGCTGGCATTCTTGACCCCGATTGCCCTTATTCGAAGCAATGCCACATCATCGCGGCCCGCAATTCTAGACTTGCTCAGGATTTTCGAGTGCGCTTGCAGGCTGTCGCCCTCGATGACAGGGGCGGTGTGCGAGCCACCGTTGATGGCGACGATGTCGAGCAGGTTCTCGAGGCCATTGTGGCTGATCGACAAGATGTGCTGCATCACGTGGCCGCCGTAGATCAGGCGATTGCCGGTGCCCGTCTTTGCGGCATCGAAATGCACCATCGCAGTGTTGTGACCGAAAAACCGCGTCGCATTCATGTGGTCGGCGGTCATCTGGACGCTTGCGAAATGGGCAATTGCTTCCCCCGGTTCGTAGGCCTCCCAGGCATGAGGTGACCCGCTGAGTTCAGTATCGAACGTGCCGGCTGGAATTCTCACTTCGGGTGAGACGGAGATCGTTTCCGGAGCGACGGCTGAGAGCAGCTCAGGAATGTGTGCAACTGGTGCGGGGCTTCCGGGGTCCCGTTTGCGCACCATGACCCACCGTTTGAACGTCAAAATCTGCTGGCCGCGCTGGTTTACCCCAATGGTGTGGACATAAACGGTGCCGCTCTTGCCGTTCGAATTCTGTTTCAGGCCGATCACCCGGCTTTCAGCCATCAGCGTATCGTCAGGCTTGACGTCGCATCCCCAACTGACTTCGGCATAACCTAGATTGGCGATAGCGTTCAAGGATATGTCCGGCACGCTTTTCCCGAATATCGAATGGAATACCAACATATTCGACAGCGGCGCCCTCGAATAACCGAGACTTTGCGCGAAATCGTCTGATGTATCCAGGGGATACCGAGGCCCGTAAAAGGCCTGGAATTGCACAGCGTGGGCATCGCCAAGGCGGATCGGTGTGGCGTGCCGGATCGACTGATGCAGCGCAAAATCCTCGAAATAATTCCCCGACCGGCTTTTGCTCATGACGTGGCCCTCAAGCGTGACTGGTTCATTTTCAGCGCGGCGGCGCGATCCCGTGGCTTCGCTCGACAAGACCTACGATGTCGCCGATGATGCTATCGATTTCGAAGTCCTTCGGCGTATAGACGGCTGCAACGCCGAGCGTCTTGAGCAGGTCACCGTCGCTTTGCGGAATGATGCCGCCGACCACGATCGGGACTTTGCCCAGTCCCGCGGTGCGCATGCGTTCAATGACATCGCGAACCAGCGATACGTGACTGCCGGAATGGATCGAAAGGCCAATGATGTGCACGGCCTTCTCGGCGGCGCGATCGACGATCTGCTCCGGCGTGAAGCGGATGCCTTCATAAATCGCGTCGATACCGCATTCGCGCGCGCGGAGCGCGATTTGTTCAGCGCCGTTGGAATGGCCGTCGAGTCCGGGCTTGCCGACCAGGAGCCGTATCGGGCCACCCAGCCGCTGCCGCAGGACTTGAATGCGCTGCCCGATCTCGCTGGCGGGGCCTGAGGCGCACTCGCTGGAATCAGTCACCATTTGAATACCGGTCGGCGCGCGATATTCGCCAAAGACGCGACGCAAGGCGCTGCCCCATTCGCCTGTTGTCACGCCAACTTTCGCGCACAAAATGGACGGCTCCATGATGCTGTCGCCGCCGCGCGCGGCCCGCTCGAGTTCGGCGAGAGCCTCCCTGACTGCCGCGTCGTCCCGCCGCCGCCGCCAAGCACCGAGCTTGTCGATCGTTTCGCGCTCGCTGCCTGCGTCGACTGTCATGAATGTGCTGTTGCCAGTGGCGAGGGGAGATGGCTCGGACTCGGTCCACTTGTTGACGCCAACAACCGTACGCGCGCCGGATTCGATGCCACGCAGCCGCTCGCTATTGGCGGCGACCAGTTGCTCCTTCATGTATCCGATGGCAGCAACCGCTCCACCCATCGCTTCGATGCGCGCGATTTCAGCCAAGACCTCGCGCTTCATGGCCGCCACCTTCGCGTCGATCACGTGCGAGCCGTCGAATATGTCCTCGTGCTCGAGGATGTCCGTCTCGAAGGCCAGCACTTGCTGCATGCGCAGCGACCACTGCTGATCCCACGGCCGCGGCAGACCCATCGCCTCGTTCCAAGCTGGCAACTGGACCGCGCGCGCGCGCGCCTTCTTTGACAGGGTAACGGCCAAAGCCTCGATCATGATGCGGTGCACGTTGTTTTCAGGCTGCTGCTCGGTGAGCCCCAGCGAGTTGACCTGCACGCCGTAGCGGAAACGGCGCAGCTTCGGGTCGGACACGGCATAGCGCTGCTCGCAGAGTTCGTCCCAGAGTTCGGTGAACGCGCGCAGCTTGCAGATCTCGGTAATCAGCTTCAGCCCGGCGTTGACGAAAAAAGACGTACGGCCGACGATCCCGGGAAAAGCGTCCGGTGTTACCTCGCCGGAGTTGCGCACAGTCGAGAGAACCGCATCGGCCGTCGATAGCGCGAACGCCAGCTCCTGGACCGGCGTCGCGCCCGCTTCCTGCAAGTGGTATGAGCATACGTTGATCGGGTTCCATCGCGGCATCTCGCGACAAGAGAACACGATCGTATCTTTGATCAGCCTCAACGAGGGCTCGGGTGGAAACATGTGCGTTCCACGCGAAAGATATTCCTTGATGATATCGTTCTGAATGGTGCCGGCCAGCTTGGCCCTGGGCACGCCCTGTTCGTCGGCGACGGCGACATAGAGCGCCAGCAACCAAGCCGCTGTCGCATTGATCGTCATCGACGTATTCATTCGGTCGAGTGGTATTGCGTCCAGCAGTGCCCGCATATCGCCGATGTGGGAGACTGGTACACCGACCTTACCGACCTCACCCTTTGCCAGCGGGTGATCCAGGTCGTAGCCGGTCTGGGTCGGCAGATCGAACGCGATCGAGAGCCCGGTTTGCCCCTTGGCCAGATTCGACCGATAGAGCGCGTTCGATTTCTCGGCCGTTGAATGTCCTGAGTAGGTGCGGAAAATCCAGGGTTCATCCCTTACGGTCGTCATGCCGTGCTCCTCCAAGGGCCACATAATACCTTCGGTGCAGCGCACAATAACGCGATTCAGCCGCCGGCACAAACGGGTCGAAATTCATAGCGGCATGCGGACGGGTAGAACACCTTGCGGGATTGTTATTTTCTGGTTTATCAGTTGGATATCCGAAGGTCACGAGGCTGAGTACATCAAGCTGCAGTGGCTGATGCCGCGACGACATGGCCCAGTCGGACGTATTGGTGCAGTGCGCAATTTTGTTGCCCTTCGGCGTAAATTAAAGGAGTATTCAGGTGCGACTCAGGTATTTCGAATGTTCTCGTTCTGCATTGTTCCCGGTTGTGTCCCGTGTGGCGTTGCAACTGGCAAACTCACGGTGGCCGGCCGGCCAATCCGGTGGTGGAAATGATGAACGGGAGAGGGCAACATGGTCAAAACCGCTACGCCCAAGAAAAATGCAAGCACCGACATTGTTAAACCGAAATCCAAGCTAGCGACGCCTGCCGTCAAGGACCTTTATGAGGTCGGTGAGTTTCCGCCGCTCGGCCATGTGCCGGCTAAAATGTATGCCTGGACGATCCGCGAGGACAGGCACGGCGAACCCGACACCGCCATGAAGGTCGAGGTCGTGCCGACCTGGGAGCTCGACTCCCACGATGTGCTCGTGCTCGTGATGGCGGCCGGCGTTAACTACAATGGCGTCTGGGCGGCCCTCGGCACCCCCATTTCGCCCATCCGTGATGTTCACAAGCAGCCTTTTCACATCGCCGGATCGGATGCCGCCGGCATTGTCTGGGCGATCGGTGCGAAAGTGAAGCGCTGGAAAGTCGGTGACGAAGTCGTCGTTCACTGCAATCAGGACGACGGCGACGACGAGGAATGCAACGGCGGCGACCCGATGTTCTCGCCTTCGCAGCGGATCTGGGGTTACGAGACGCCTGACGGTTCCTTTGCACAATTCGCACGCGTGCAGGATCGGCAACTTATGGAACGGCCTCGGCATCTGACGTGGGAGGAAAGTGCCTGCTACACGCTGACGCTGGCGACGGCCTACCGTATGCTGTTTGGCCATCGACCGCACATCCTGAGGCCGGGTCATAACGTCCTTGTGTGGGGGGCATCGGGTGGGCTCGGCTCATTTGCCGTGCAACTTTGCGCCACGTCGGGTGCCAACGCGATCGGCGTCGTATCCGAGGATGACAAGCGCGACTTCGTCATGCAGTTGGGTGCCCGTGGTGTGATCAACCGCAAGAAGTTCAATTGCTGGGGGCAGCTGCCGAAGGTGAATACTCCAGAGTTCAATACCTGGATGAAGGAGACGCGAAATTTCGGCAAGGCGATCTGGGACATCACCGGCAAAGGCAATAATGTCGATTTCGTCTTCGAACATCCGGGAGAATCGACATTCCCCGTCTCCGTACTTCTGGTCAAGCGTGGCGGCATGGTGGTTATTTGCGCGGGCACCACCGGGTACAATCTGACACTAGACGCCCGCTATCTCTGGATGCATCAGAAACGCGTTCAGGGCTCTCACTTCGCCAATTTGCAACAGGCCAGCCAAGCCAATCGCCTGATGATCGCGCGCCGTCTCGACCCCTGTATGTCCGAAGTTATGCCATGGGATCAGATTCCGAAGGCGCACATGCGCATGCTTAGGAACGAGCACAAGCCGGGCAATATGGCAGTGCTTGTCCAATCTCCCCGGCCGGGTTTGCGAACATATGAGGATGTGCTGGAGGTCAGCAAGGCACTACGTGGCTGAGAGACGCTGCGAGCCAAAGTCCACGCCCGGATCGACGCGAAGAGCATGGCATCGGTGACGTGCGGAAGGCCTACTTCGGTCGCTCAGGCTGCAAGGCGTGTTTGTCTGTCGGCGCCGGCAAGTCGCCGGTTTTCCCAGTCAGGCGATATGCATGTCGACGACACCCTGCTGGCGGCGCATCCAGAAACTGGAGGAGACGGGCATCATCCAGCGCCGGGTCGCGATCCTGGATCCGGGCCAGGTCAACGCCGGCGTGACCGTGTTCGTGTCGATCCGGACAGACGAGCACAGCCTGGCGTGGCTCGGAAAATTCCGTGCCGCCGTGGCTAGTCTGCCCGAGGTCGTCGAACTCTATCGCATGTCCAGCGATGTCGATTAGCTGATGCGCGTCGTGATGCCCATTAGACGTTTCTCTGCACTGAGTTCGCTTGCAGCAATTCTGGGTGCAGGTGTTCCTGGCCGAGCCGTTCCCCGCGGCACCGCAACGGAGAACGGCCGCACTGCCCACTCAACTCTTCTTCTCGGCGTTCTGGTTGTTGAGGCGGGCGAGTAGGCTGCACGTGTCCCAGCGGCCGCCGCCCAAATGCTGCACTTCCGAGTAGAACTGGTCGACCAGCGCCGACACCGGCAGGTTGGCGCCGTTCTTGCGGGCTTCCTCGATGGAGATCGAGAGGTCCTTGCGCATCCAGTTGACCGCGAAACCGAAGTCGTACTTGCCCTCCATCATCGCCTTCCAGCGGTTGTCCATCTGCCAGGAGCCGGCGGCGCCCTTCGAGATGGTCTCGACGACCATGGGGATGTCGAGGCCCGCCTTCTGGGCGAAGTGCATGCCTTCGGCAAGGCCCTGCACAAGGCCG
This sequence comes from Hyphomicrobiales bacterium, assembly GCA_025353015.1. Lineage (GTDB taxonomy): Bacteria > Pseudomonadota > Alphaproteobacteria > Rhizobiales > Hyphomicrobiaceae. The sequence continues at coordinate 1,540 of JANXRM010000110.1, read as the reverse complement.
GCGATGCAGATCTGGTTGACCATCTTGGTCAGCTGGCCGGAGCCGGCGGGGCCGATCAGGTTGACGGCGCGGGCATAGGCTGAAGCGACCGGCTTGGCGCGCTCGAACACGTCCGTGTCGCCGCCGCACATGACCGTCAGGACGCCGTTCTGAGCGCCGGCCTGGCCGCCCGAAACCGGCGCATCGATGAAGCCGAAGCCCTTGTCCTTGGCCGCAGCATAGAGTTCGCGGGCGATGTTGGCGGAGGCCGTCGTGTTGTCGATAAAGATCGCGCCCTTAGCTACCGTTTCGAAGGCGCCGTTCTTGGCCGTGGTCACAGAGCGGAGATCGTCGTCGTTGCCGACGCAGCAGAACACGAAGTCGGCACCCTTGGCCGCCTCGGCGGGCGTGGCTGCCGCGCGGCCGGCGCCGTGCTCCTTCACCCAGGCCGCGGCCTTGGCGGCAGTTCTGTTGTAGACGACGAGGTCGTGGCCGCCCTTTTTCAACAGGTGGCCTGCCATCGGGTAGCCCATGACTCCCAAACCGATAAACGCAACTTTGGCCATTGCCGCTCTCCACTGGTTGATATGGGAGCGATTCTAGCCGATGGGCGGCAGGTTGTCAGGTGGCAGGGACTAGGGCCTTGGATCAGTAGAACAGGCTCGAAACGCTTTCGTCGCGCGCGGTCCGCGCGATGGCGTCGCCCAGGAGTGTCGCGATCGGCAGAACGCGGATGTTTTTGGCGGCCTTTACGGCTTCCGTCGGCATGATGGAGTCGGTGATGACGAGTTGCTTGATTGGCGAATTCGTTACCTTCGAGACGGCACCGCCCGAGAGCACGCCGTGCGTGATGTAGGCCATCACCTCGGTCGCGCCCTGCTTCAAGAGCGCCTGGGCGGCGTTGACCAGCGTGCCACCGGAATCGACGATGTCGTCGATCAGGATGCAGCGCATGCCATCGACGTCGCCGATCACGTTCATGATTTCGGCGACACCGGCACGCTCGCGCCGCTTGTCGCAGATGGCGATGGGCACCCCGATGCGCTTGGCAAGTGCCCGTGCACGCACCACGCCGCCGACGTCAGGCGAAACGACGACGAGCTTGCTGGTGCCAAAGCGTTCCTGGATGTCGCGGGCGAACGTCGGTGCGGCGAACAGATTGTCCGTCGGTATGTCGAAAAAGCCCTGGATCTGGCCGGCGTGCAGATCGAGCGTCATGACGCGGTCGACCCCGGCGCGTTCGATGATGTTGGCGACGAGCTTGGCCGAAATCGGCGTCCGCGGTCCAGGCCGGCGGTCCTGCCGGGCGTAACCGAAATAGGGCATCACGGCCGTGATGCGCTTGGCCGACGACCGCTTCAGCGCGTCGACGATGATAAGCATTTCCATGATGTTGTCGTTGGCTGGAAACGAGGTCGACTGGATGATGAACGCGTCCGAGCCGCGCACATTCTCCAGCACCTCGACGAAGATATCATTGTCGGCGAAACGACGGACGCTGGCCTTGGTCAGCGGCAAGTTCAGCCCTTCGGCGATCGCGTGCGCCAGGGCCGGGTTGGAA
>JANXRM010000062.1 GCA_025353015.1 Hyphomicrobiales bacterium | reverse complement strand
GACCGGATCGGTCACCGTAACCTGCTTTGCTGCATGCGCGCGGTCTATCTGTTGTTGGCGCTGGTCATGATGGCTGCGGCTTCCACTGGCATTCTCGGGCCCGGCCTGGTGCTTTGCCTTGCAGCGCTGGCGGGGCTGGTGCGGCCGTCCGATCTTGCCGTGCGGGGAGCGACGGTGGCTGCGACCATGCCGGCACCGCAATTGGTTGGCGCCATGGGAATTTCGCGATCCACCTCGGACATGGCGCGGATCGCGGGTGCGCTGCTCGGTGCCGGACTGCTGGCGCGTCTCGGCATGGTGACAGCCTATGCTGTCATCGCTGGTTGCTATGCGACGGGACTGCTGTTCACGCTGCTGATCGTGCGGACGCCGGGGGTTAAATTGGACGGCGCGACATTGACCGAGAGCAGATCGCAGTGGTGGAAGGTTGGGCGTGACCTCTGGCGGGATCTCGTCGAAGGTATGGCGTACGTCCGGTCGACGCCGCGACTGCTGGCGGCGATGTGGCTGGCGTTTCTGATGAACATGACGTTGCTGCCGCTGTCGGGTGGGTTGCTGCCCTTTGTGGCGCGGGGTGTTTATCACATCGACCAGACGGGGCTTGGCTATCTCAGCGCGAGTTTTGCGTTCGGATCACTGATCGGATCGGTGGTGATGAGCATCGCCGGCGGACGCATCAGGCTGGCGCGCATGATGATGGTTTCGACGATCGTCTGGTGCCTGATTCTGATGGTCTATGCGCGGTCGGAGACGATGGGCGCGGGCATTTTGCTGCTAGCGATGGCGGGCGTTACGCAAAGCCTGTGCATGGTGACGATGGCCGTCATGCTGCTGAAAACGTCCGAGGTGCGATTGCGTGGGCGGGTAATGGGTGTGCGCATGCTGGCAATTTTCAGCCAGACGTTCGGCCTAATGGCTGCGGGCTGGCTGATCACGCGCAACGGCTTCAGTGCAACGGCTATGCTGCTTGCAGGGGGAGCGCTCGCGTGCACAGTGCTGATCCTGCTGCGCTGGGAGCGTGATTTGTGGCCCGAGACGGCGCCCGCCAACGCGCGGTGATCGCGTTTCTGTCGAGGTATCAGTCATGTCCGATGGCGGTTTTGCCGACGCAACGATCTATGCGCTGTCGAGCGCGACGGGGCGGGCTGGCGTTGCCGTCATTCGCGTGGCTGGACCGCAGGCGGGAACGGTCGTCGATCGCATGGCCGGGCCACGTCCGCAGCCGCGCTATGCGGCGTTCCGGCGGGTCCGGCATCCCGTGACGGGTGAAATACTCGACGAAGCACTGGTGCTATGGCTGTCTGGGCCGAAGACCGAGACCGGCGAGGATATGGCCGAGTTGCAGATTCATGGCGGGTCGGCGGTTATCCGGGCCGTGCTCCAAGCCTTGAGTTGTATCGACGGCTGCCGGCTTGCGGAACCCGGCGAGTTCGCGCGGCGCGCGTTTCTCAATGGGCGCATGGACCTGACAGCGGCCGAGGGGCTCGCCGATCTCATCGATGCGGAAACCGAGGCGCAGCGGCGCCAGGCGCTCGCCCAAGCCGGCGGTGCACTCGCCAAGCTTTACGACGGTTGGCGTGGCCGGCTGCTGACGGCAAGGGGGCTCGCTGAGGCGGCGATCGATTTCTCAGACGAAGGCGATGTGGCAGCGGATGCGCTGGCACGGGCGCGGATGGAAGCGCGGAGGCTACTGGCAGAACTCGACGCGCACTTGAACGATGGTCACCGGGGCGAGATCGTGCGGGACGGCTTCCGGGTTGTCCTTGCAGGGCCGCCGAATTCTGGAAAGTCGAGTCTTCTCAATGCGTTGGCCCAGCGTGACGTGGCCATTGTCTCGCCGGAGGCCGGCACGACGCGCGATGTGCTCGAGGTACGGCTGGATCTTGGAGGCTATGCTGTGATCCTGGCAGATACGGCGGGGCTTCGCGAGGCACAGGGGCTGGTCGAGCGGGAGGGTATCCGGCGCACGCTCGGGCGGGTCAAAGATGCCGACCTGGTGGTGTGGCTGGTAGATGCGACGGAACCCGTGTGGGAGCTGCCTGAGGGATTCGGGGTTGTGGCTGACCGTGTGCAGGTGGTGCTGAACAAGATCGACATCGCGCGTAATGACGGTGGGCAACAGCGCGCGGGATACATTTCCATATCGGCTGTGACGGGCGAGGGATTGCCGGCGTTGGTCGCGTGTCTGACGCAGGCTGTGATGGCGCGGTTGGGCCGCGACGGAGCGGGGCAACTTCTCCTGACACAAGAGCGGCACCGGGTGGCGATCGAGCAAGGCCGGCAGGCGTTGGCGCGATTTCTCGACGGCGCTCAGATGGACGTGGAGCTGCAGGCGGAGGAGCTTAGGATCGCGGCCGACGCGCTGGGACGGGTCATCGGCCGGGTTGGCGTCGAGGATGTGCTTGGGGAGATTTTCGGGCGTTTTTGTATCGGGAAATAGATGTCATGAAATTTGGATTTCGAATTGCCTGTTGATTGTTTCACGTGAATCCTTGATTTCGCAACGTATGGATATTGCTGTGTTTCACGTGAATCCAAAATGCGGCTCTCTCGAAATGCGCCGCAGGTGTCTACAAAAATCAGGATACTGCCGCTGTATTGCAGGAGGCTGTCTCAGCAGTCCAGGACACTGCTGTTGCAGGCCAGGACATTGACGTTGCAATGCCGGACATTCGCAATGTGAGGCTTTTTTTGACCAAATGCCCTGTTTTCGGGTAGTTTCCGGCCAAATTCGTTCCCGAGTCCCCAAGTTGCCCCAAGGCTTTCCCGCGCTATGGCTGCACATACCCAGACTGGTTTCGATGTCATCGTCGTCGGTGGTGGCCATGGCGGGTGCGAGGCAGCGGCCGCGGCGGCGCGGTGCGGTGCGAAGACGGCGCTGGTCACGCACCAGTTTGCGACCATCGGCGAGATGTCGTGCAACCCGGCGATCGGTGGGCTCGGCAAGGGCCACTTGGTGCGCGAGATCGATGCGCTGGATGGATTGATGGGGCGGGTGGCCGATGCGGCTGGCATTCAATTCCGGCTGCTCAATCGTTCGAAGGGGCCGGCGGTGCATGGGCCGCGGGCGCAAGCGGACCGGAAGCTTTACCGTCAGGCAATGCAGGCGGCGATCCGGGCGCAGGCAAACCTGACGGTGATCGAAGGCAGCGCCGACGATGTGATCGTGCAGAGTGGCCGTGTGGCTGGCCTGCGGATGGGCGATGGGCGGGAGCTTGTCGCAGGTGCCGTGGTGTTGACCACGGGGACGTTTCTGCGCGGGCTCATCCACATGGGTGATGTGCGCACGCCGGCCGGGCGGTTCGGCGAAGCGCCCTCGGTGCCGTTGGCGGAGCGGCTCTATGCGCTGGGGCTGGCGATGGGCCGACTCAAGACAGGCACGCCGGCGCGACTCGATGGGACGACGATCGCTTGGGACAAGCTCGAGATGCAGGCGGGCGATACACCGCCGGTGCCGTTCTCATTCCTGACCGCTGTGATCACCAACCGGCAGATTGCCTGCGGAGTAACGCACACGAATGCCGAGACGCACGCGATCATCACGGCGAACTTGGGCAAATCGGCGATGTATTCGGGCCAAATCAAGAGTACGGGGCCGCGTTACTGTCCGTCCATCGAGGATAAGGTGGTGCGGTTCGCGGACCGCGCGTCGCATCAAATTTTCCTGGAACCAGAAGGACTTGACGACGATACGGTGTATCCGAACGGGGTTTCGACGTCGTTGCCGGCCGAGGTGCAGGAGGCGTTCCTGAGGACCATGCTTGGTCTGGAGAACGTGCGGATCAAACGGCCGGGTTATGCAATCGAATACGACTATGTAGATCCGCGGGAGCTGGCGCCGACGCTGCAGGTGAAGCGGTTGCCCGGGTTATTCCTGGCGGGCCAGATCAACGGGACGACGGGTTACGAAGAAGCCGGCGCGCAAGGGCTCATGGCCGGGCTGAATGCAGCCTTGCTGGCGTCAGGGAACGCCGATGGCGTGGTGGTGTCGCGGGCGGATGCCTATCTTGGCGTGATGATCGACGATCTCGTCACGCGGGGCGTGTCCGAACCCTATCGCATGTTCACATCGCGGGCTGAATTCCGGTTGCGGCTCAGAGCCGACAATGCCGATCAGCGGCTGACACCGCTGGGCATGGCTGTTGGATGCGTGGGATCACAGCGAGAAAGCGCTTTCATGCGTAAAAACACCGCGTTGGACGATGGCCGGCGGGTTCTCGAGGCGTTGTCGATGACGCCGAACGAGGCGGCGGCACACGGCATCAAGCTCAACATGGACGGCAAGCGGCGCTCGGCGTTCGAGTTGCTGGCGCATCCCGTGGCGCCATTGGCCGCGCTCAAGAGGATTTGGCCTGAGATTGATGCGATTTCGTCTGCGATTGCGGATCAATTGGAGGTTGACGCCAAGTATGCAGCCTATGTGGACCGGCAAGCGGGTGACGTCGCCGTGTTGCGCCGGGACGAGGCGGTGCGGATTCCAGCCGATTTCGTCTACGCCAAGATGCCAGGGCTATCAGTGGAGCTACAACACAAGCTCGATAAACATCGCCCGGCGACCTTGGCGCAGGCTGCCCAGATCGACGGGATTACGCCGTCGGCGCTGATGCTGGTGCTGGCGCATGTAAAAAAAGCGGGCAGATCGCGGGTTGTCGCAACGAATTCCAACGCTGTGAGTGGTATGGCAAAGGGCTCGGCAACCGATTCCCACCCTAAAAACTCGGCCAAACAGGCGCGCGTGTGATGGAGCAGGCCCTGCCTCGGATCGGGGATCGTGCGGCGTTCGAGGCGG
>JANXRM010000055.1 GCA_025353015.1 Hyphomicrobiales bacterium | reverse complement strand
CCAACACTGATGCTCCGCCTCGCCAACGCCCGGCAGAATTCCATATCCGGCGCCACCGCCAAGCTCTGGTTGGTGCGCAACGAGCACACGACCGAGGGCACCCAGTTCCGCCGCTTCCATGAATTGAAGCTCCAGCGTCAGGAAAACCCGATTTTCGCACTGAGCTGGACGCTGTTACACACCATCGATGCCGAAAGCCCGTTGTCGAAGTCGTCGGCGGACCATCTCGAACTGGCGGACGCCCTCCTGGCCGTAACGGTGACGGGCCTCGACGAAAGCACATCACAGCATCTGCACGCCCGGCACAACTATCGGCATCATGATTTAAAATGGGGCCATCGCTACGCCGACATCCTGGTCGACGAACCCACAGATGCGCGCGTGCATTTAGACTACCAGCGCTTTCACGACACGCTACCAGACAATGTCTCTCGATCGGATTTGGTTACCGCAGCGCAGCCCGAAAAATCCGGCGCTGCCTGACCGACGATTGCGCGCTCAGATCTCGTTTGCCTGCACCTGCCGGCCGAGCGCGCCAAGCACCGTTGCGACGATGCCGGCGGCGTGCAGGCCGGCGCGCTCGTACATTTTCTCCGGCTTGTCGTGATCCTGGAATTCGTCCGGCAGCACCATCGGCCGCACCTTCAACCCGCGGTCGAGATGACCAGCCTTTGCGAGATAGTGCAACACATGGCTGCCGAAGCCGCCGATGCTGCCCTCCTCGATTGTGATCAGCACCTCGTGCGACCGCGCCAGCCGGTCGATCAGGTCCGTATCCAGCGGCTTCATGAAACGCGCGTCGGCAACCGTCGTCGGCAAACCAAAAGCTGCTAGCTTGTCGGCAGCCTTCAGACTTTCGGCCAACCGCGTGCCGAGCGACAGGATCGCGACAGCCGACCCCTCGCGCACGATACGCCCGCGGCCGATTTCCAGGGGTACGCCCTCTGCCGGCATGTCCAGGCCGACGCCTTCGCCACGCGGGTAACGGAAGGCGCTTGGCCGGTCGTCGATGGCAACAGCGGTTGCCACCATGTGCTTGAGTTCCACCTCGTCGGCGGCCGCCATGATGACGAAATTCGGCAGGCAGCCGAGGTAGGCCAGATCGAACGAACCCGCATGCGTCGGCCCATCGGCACCGACAAGCCCGGCGCGATCGAGTGCGAACCGTACCGGCAATTTCTGGATGGCGACGTCGTGCACGATCTGGTCGTAGCCGCGCTGCAGGAAGGTCGAATAGATCGCGGCGAACGGTTTATAGCCTTCGGTCGCCAAGCCCGCTGCGAACGTCACGCCGTGCTGCTCGGCAATCCCGACATCGAACGTCCGGAGCGGAAACTCCTTGCCGAAGAGATCGAGCCCGGTGCCGGACGGCATCGCCGCTGTGACGGCCACGATCTTCGGGTCCTTGCGTGCCTCGGCGATCAGGCTGTCGGCAAACACCTTCGTATAGCTCGGCGCATTGGCCTTGGGCTTGGCCTGCGCACCGGTGATGACATTGAAAGCGTTGACGCCATGATATTTGTCGGCCGCCGCCTCGGCCGGCGCATAGCCCTTGCCCTTCTTGGTGACGACGTGCAGCAGGATCGGTCCCTTGCCCGCATCGCGCACGTTGCGCAGCACCGGCAACAGAACATTGAGATCGTGACCATCGATCGGCCCGACGTAATAGAAGCCCAAATCCTCGAACCAGGCACCGCCCTGCCACAGATGCCGCGTGTATTCCTCCATGCGCGCGGCGCGGCGTTCCCAGTGCTTGGGCAGGTGCTTGACCAGCTGCTTGGCCACTTCCCGGAAATGCAGATAGGTGCCGGACGAGGTCATCCGCGCCAGATAGGTCGAGAGCGCACCGACCGGCGGCGCAATCGACATATCGTTGTCGTTCAGCACGACGATCAAACGCTCGTTGCGTGCGCCGGCGTTGTTCATGGCCTCGTAGGCCATGCCCGCGCTCATGGCTCCGTCGCCGATGACGGCCACCACGTTGTTCTTGCGCCCATCGAGATCGCGCGCCACGGCCATGCCGAGGCCGGCCGAGATCGACGTGGAAGAATGCGCGGCGCCGAAGGGATCGTATGCACTCTCACCGCGTTTGGTGAAGCCGGAGAGCCCGCCGCCCTGGCGCAAGGTACGGATCCGGTTGCGCCGCCCCGTCAAGATCTTGTGCGGATAGGCCTGATGGCCCACGTCCCAGATCAACCGGTCATCCGGGGTGTTGAACACCCAATGCAGCGCAACGGTCAGCTCGACCACGCCGAGCCCGGCACCGAGATGCCCACCGGTTATGGAAACCGCATCCACCATCTCCTGTCGCAGCTCAGCCGCGACTTGAGGCAAATCCTTCTCGGGCATCCGGCGCAGGTCGGCCGGGAGTTTGATCTTGTCGAGAAGCGGGGTCTTGGACGAGGTGCTCATGGTGCCGGACGCTCACTTTGGGACGCACGATGTTCTGGATGCGTGGCCTGCTCGACGCGCCAATGCGACGCGATGTTGGTTATCGTCTTGCAACTTTGCATCGCAAAGAACTCGGCAATGGAAGACTGATCTTGCCGGTTACGTTATTCTAACATAACTCAAGACCGTCGAACTTTGAGCCCGCACATCGTCGCGGCAGCGATGCAACCAAGGGGTGGCAAGACAGGACAGCCAGGCACCCTAATTCATTGCTCCGGCTCGAAGGGAACGGCCCCTTTGGGTGTGCCGTCGGCGCTGATCGTCAGCTTTTCGACCTTGGCCTCCTCTTCTGCCTTCTTGAACGCGGCAACGTCG
>JANXRM010000028.1 GCA_025353015.1 Hyphomicrobiales bacterium | reverse complement strand
GCCGCTGATCGTTGAGGATTATCGCGGCCACCATCCGCTGACGCATGCGTTCGTCAAAGCGGGGCAGGAACTCGGCCTCAAATACAATCCCGACTACAACGGTGCCACTCAAGAAGGCATCGGCTACGTGCAGCAGACGCGCGCTGGCCGCTGGCGTGTCTCGGCAGCCCGCGCGTTCCTGCGTCCGGCCATGAAGCGGCCGAACCTCAAGGTCGAAACCGGTGTGCTGGTGACTGGACTGAATTTCGCCGGCAACCGCGTGTCGGGCGTCACCTTCGCGCGCGGCATGGGCCGGGGCCAATCGGAGCCGGTGACGGCCAGGCGCGAGGTGATCATTTCGGGCGGCGCGATCAATTCGCCGCAGTTGCTGCAACTGTCCGGCATCGGCAATCCCGAGCACCTGAAGTCGATCGGCATCCCCGTGCGCACGCCGCTGCCCGGCGTCGGCTACAATTTTCACGACCATTACGTCGCCCGCGTCGTCCGCGAGATTCACGGGCAAACCACGGTCAACGAACTGTCGCGCGGCATGCGGCTGGCCGGCCAGGTCGCCCGCTGGGCCTTGTTTGGCGATGGCATCCTGACGTATTCAGCGGGCAACGGCATCGGATTTGTACGCTCGAAGCCCGAACTGACGCGCCCGGACGTACAAATTTCGTTTGCACCGGCAAGCTATCCCAACGGCCAGATCGGGCAACTCGACACCACGCCCGGCGTCACCTGCGGCGCCTGGCAATGCCGTCCGGAGGCGCGCGGCAGCGTTCTCGCCAGATCGGCAAATCCGCAAGAGGCACCCGCCATTGATCCGAATTATCTCGACCACGAGGTGGACCGGGCAACAATCGTTGCTGGCCTCAAGCTCTGCCGGCAGATCCTGCACGCCCAGGCCTTCAACGGTTCGGGCGGACCTGAGATTTATCCCGGCAAAGACATCCAGCGCGACGACGAGCTGCTCGACTATGCCTATCGCTACGGCAGCACGGTCTATCACCCGGTCGGCACCTGCAAGATGGGTACCGACCAGATGGCGGTGGTCGATCCCGAACTGCGCGTACATGGCGTGGCAGGCCTGCGCGTTGTCGATGCCTCTGTGTTTCCGAAGATGACATCGAGCAACACCAACGCCCCGACATTGATGGTCGCCGAGAAGGCTGCGGATATGATCCTCGCATCGGCGGAGACATCAGTGATGGCCTGAACACCCGGCCGACCAACATGCGACGCGACCGGCTCCACTAACCATTTTTCCGGTTGGCCGGCAGTGCGCAGGCCCCTCCCGTATAAAGCACCGGCCCAACCGTCATGGCGTGATCCACCTCATGGCATGATCCAGCGTCTCGCAATTGCCACGCAGGTCGCTTATGTAAGGAACCGACATCGGGAACAGGAACTGACCTTCGAGCATGGCCGCGCACGACGACACCACCATCGAGATCACACCGCAGGTCCTGCTGAAGGCCTACGCTTGCGGTATTTTCCCCATGGCGGAAAGCGCTGACGACCCGGCCCTCTATTGGATCGAACCGCAGAAGCGCGGTATCATCCCCCTCGACGCCGTGCACGTACCGCGCCGCCTGCGCAAGACCTGCCGCTCCGGCCACTACGAAGTCCGCATCAACCAGGATTTCAATGGCGTCATCGACGGCTGCGCGGCCTCGCGTCCCGGCCGCCGGTCCACGTGGATCAATCCGAGCATCCGCCAGCTTTACGGCGCATTGTTCAGGCAGGGACACTGCCATACCGTCGAGACCTATCTGAACGGCCGGCTTGTCGGTGGGCTCTATGGGGTGTCGCTCGGCAGCGCCTTTTTTGGCGAGAGCATGTTTTCCACCGAGCGGGACGCCAGCAAGATCGCATTGGTTTATCTGGTCGCCCGACTGGTGCACGGCCGCTTTACCTTGTTGGATACGCAATTTGTAACCGAGCATCTCCGGCAATTTGGCACGCTCGAGTTGGACAAAGCCGCATTTCTGGCCGAACTGGAGCCGGCCATGAACGCCAAGGCTGATTTCCTGGCACTGCCCGAAACCACTACGGCAGAAGCCGTGCTCGCCATCATTGCCGACGCGAACCGCTCGACCGGCGCAGTCCAAGGCGATAGCGTCGAGGATTGAAGCCGGGCGCCGCTGAACCTGTCTGCTTCCTGGGAAGGGGTGCCCCCATGACGGCCGCAGAAACCGCTACTCGCCTTCCCACTCGAACGATTGCTCTGCGCCAAACACATATTCAGCGTCATGCCCGCGAAGGCGGGCACCCACGGCGACGATCGATGAATTCCGGCATCCCCGCGTGGGGTCCCCGCCGTCGATACGGAGCATCGCTCTGCGATGACGCGGGGAAGACGTCATAATGGGGATCATCGGTTGGCGTTGGAGCTCGCGCGTCCAGTCACATTTTGCACTCGCCGTTGTCTGCCTCGGCACCCTCGTCGCGCCGCTCGATAGTGCCGTGAACATTGCACTGCCGAGCATCACGCGCGCCTTCGACGCGGGCATCGCCGATATCAGATGGATCGTCATCGCTTATGTGCTGACCTATTCGTGCCTGCTGCTGATTTTCGGCAAGCTCGGCGATCTCCTGGGTTACCGGCCGATCTTTCAAGCGGGACTTCTCGTCAGTGCGGCGGGGTTCACGGCCTGTGCCTTCGCGCCATCTTTCGGGATTCTGCTGCTCGGGCGGGGCTTGCAAGGCGTCGGCATCGCCCTGACGTTGAGTTGCGCGCCGGCCCTGGCGACGACACTTTTTCCGGAAAGCGAGCGCACGCGCGTGCTCGGCATCTACGCGGCGATGTTGGCGGCCGGCGCCGCACTCGGGCCCATCGCGGGCGGGCTGCTGGTCGATCGTTTCGGCTGGACCGCCGTATTCTGGGCGCGCGCGCCGCTGGCGCTGGCGGCGCTGGCCTTGACCCTTTTCATTGTTTCACCACCGGCGGTTGCGCGCACAAAATCCCAGAGAGGCCTCGACAGCTGGGGCGGGCTTCTTTTGATTGGCTGGCTGGCGCCCTTGCTCCTAGGCTTCGCGGCCAGCGCCGCCGACGTCGGCGCACTGTTGCCGGCTGGTCTCGCAGCCACGGCGGTGGTGGTGTTCTGGCTGTTCATCGGGCATGAACGCCGTCACCCCGAGCCGATCATCCGGCCGTCGCTCTTCCGCAACATCGACTTCACGGTCATGAACATCCTGAGCATCGTCGTGAATTTCGCGGCGTTCAGCATCATGCTGCTCGTTCCCTACTATCTCGCCCGCTCGCGCGGCCTCGACGCGGTGTCCGGTGGTGTCGTGCTGGCACTGGCCAATATCGGCACCGTCTTCGGCAGCTGGTTTGCCGGTCGTGTCGCCCAACGCGTGGCCGTCGGGCGGGTGACCATGGCCGGCATCGCCTTGAGCCTTGTGGGTCTCGCCGGCATTGCACTGCTCGCGCGAGCCGAGAGCATCCTTCCGGTCGCCGTTGCCCTGCTGATCCAGGGTGTCGGCGTCGGGCTCTTTCAAGTGGCCTATGCCGATCTCGTCATTGCAGGTTTGCCGTTGGAGGATCGGGGCGTTGCCGGTAGCCTCTCGATGGTGACGCGGACGATGGGCGTCGTTGCGGGAGCGACGGCCCATGCCGCCGTTCAACGCACCTTCGAGAATTTCGCGCTCACGCGCGCGATCGCGCCATCTGATGCGTTTCTGGCGGGCTTTGAAGCTGCCTTCGGTATCGCCGCGGTGTCGGTGTTGGTGGCGTTGCTTCTGGGCCTCGCGCGTCCCAAGCTCTGGCGACGGTCCGCGTCTCCCAATCCGAGCCCGGGGAACGCCTGATGATCCAAGCCGCTGTTCCCCTTGCGTTGATGCGCCGCCTGCCATTCTTTTACGGCTGGATTATTCTCGCCTGTGCCTGCGCGGCGGCTATCGCGCGCGGCGGCCCGGCGGTCGCGACCATGTCGATTTTCGTCGAGCCGATGACGCGCGAGTTCGGTTGGTCGCGCACCGCCATGTCCGGCGCCGTTTCGCTCGGCGGTGTGCTGGCAGCCATCTCGTCGCCCATGGTCGGCGCGTTACTGGACCGCAGTGGCGCCCGCGCGATCCTGTGTGCGGCCGTGCTCACCACAGGCGTGACGCTCGCGGCGCTGTCGCAGATTCATTCGCTGCTGGCGTTCTACCTGCTGTTCTGCATAGCGCGATTGAACTTCGCCGGACCCTTCGATATCGGCATTTATGGCGCCATCAATTCGTGGTTCGTCGCGCGCCGCGCCTTCGCCAGCTCCATCGTCGCGGTAACGCAGCTCGCCGGCCTCATTGTCGTGCCGTTGGTTGGGCACGTCGTCATGCAGCACGCCGATTGGCGCTCGGCGTGGGTCGTAATCGGTGTCCTTGTCCTGGTCGTCGGATTGATCCCGAACTGGTTGCTGATGGTGCGCCGCCCCGAAGACATGGGACTGGCGCCCGACGGAGCGATAGCTGCATCGGATGCGCCGGACAAAGGTGCTGCGGCATCGGCCACACCGGTGCCCCCGGAGCCGGCCTTCACGCGTGCGCAGGCTTTGCGAACCCGCGCTTTCTGGATGCTGTCGTTGTTCGTGTTGATGGCCTACCCGATCCAAGCTGGCATGAGCTTGCATCAGGCGGCGCATCTGATCGAATGTGGATTGTCGCCAACTGCCGCCGTCTCGGCAGTGGCCATCTTCTCCCTCGGCACCGCGATTTCGGCCGTGGCCTTCGGCAATGCCGGACGCTGGATCAGCGTTCGCATGGCGCTCGCCATTTCGGGTGTGCTGCTGTCGGCGAGCGCATTGGTCACGGCAATCGTCACGACCCCTCTCATGGGCACCATGTCGGCGATCCTGTTCGGCTTCGGCTTGGGCGCGCTACAAACGGTCCTGCCGGTCGCCTGGGCGGACTATTTCGGCCGCAAGAACTTCGGTGCCATTCGCGGCGTGGCGTTGACGTTCCAGGTCACCGCGCAAGCCTGCGGGCCGCTGCTGTCGGGCGTGTTGCGCGATTGGACCGGCACCTACGTCGTGTCGCTGATCGTCTTTGCCGGCCTCGGCTTGCTCGCGGCAATGGCCGCGCTGCTGATCCGCCAGCCAAGTTTCGATGACGGCGGCGAAACGAGTTTGGCTTCGCCCCATGATCTGCCACCACAGGAAAAGACATCATGAGTGATCTCGCACGACAGCTCTGGAATGCACGCGAAACCGGCACCGTCATCGACGCCGCCAGCATCCGCCAACCGGCCACCATCGATGAGGCTTATGCCATCCAGCGCCAGATCGCGGTGTTGTCGGGCTGCAAGACCCGCGGTTTCAAGATCGGCTCGACCAGCATCGAGGCCCAGCGCCTGCTCGGCACGACGGAGCCCGGCTCGGCGGCACTGCTCGAGCCCTACGTTTACGAGGGTCCCGCAACGGTCGCGATTTCATCGCTGCATATGCCAGCCGTCGAAGGCGAGTTCGCGTTCAAGCTCGCCCATGATCTACCCGCCCGGCCGGCGCCCTACACCCGGGACGAGGTGGTGGCGGCCGTCGGCGCGGTGGCCGGCGCCATCGAGGTTGTCGGCACGCGGTTCGCAGGCGGGCTCAAAGGCAAAGGGCGGCTGCTGACCACGGCCGACGGCGGCGTCAACATCGGTTGCGTCTTCGGCCGCTGGGTCGCGGATTGGCGGCGGCTCAATCTCCCCACGCACGTGGTTGCCATGCGCATCAATGGCACCACCATGGGGTCCGGCACTGGCGCTCGCGCCCTCGGCGAT
>JANXRM010000013.1 GCA_025353015.1 Hyphomicrobiales bacterium | reverse complement strand
GTGGCGTTGTTGGACCGTAGGGTGCCAATAGCCACCACTTCGGCGACGTATTGCACCGATTGGGCGCCACTGAAATGCTGCATCGGTGCAATGCGGCTTGGCCTTTTGATGCACCCTACGAGTTACACGCGCCAGGCTCGTGACGAAGCTCGTACGCTTGCAACCAGCAGTATTGTTCGTCCATCTCGGGAACGCTATAGCCGCGCGCCGCCGATATTAAATCGCAGGCTTCCACCGTCGATAGGCCGTTGTCGATCAGAACAGCTGCAATCAGAAGCGGCGAGCGGCCAAGGCCCGCGTAACAATGCACGGCAACGCCGTCGCCGGCCTGCAGCCGCTGCGAGATCTGGGCCGCCATCGCCTCGACGGAACCGATTGTCGATGGAATGCCGTGATCGACCACAGGCAGATGCAGAAACGCCATGCCCTCGGCCGTCGCCAGCGCCGCCTCGTTACCGAGGCCAAGCTGAGCAGCCTCTGCCTCTTCGAGCAGGCTGACGATGCAATCGATGCCCGCGGCCTTGAGTTCGGCGAACGCGTCTGGATGCGGGCGGGGCATGACCGCGATGCGGCCCGGCGTCGGTGCCTCGATCCAATAAATACGCGGTGGCCACTTGGCTGTTGCCATCATGCGCCTCCAAACTCACCAGAGATCATTTAAAAGGACGGCCGGAGAGGTTGGTCTCCGGCCGTCGCAGTGGTTGGCGCGCGCCGTGGTGGTTTATTCCGCCGCCTTCAACGTCTGCGCCAGATGTTTCTTGCCTGGTGGCCAGGACTTCGGCGTCACACGGGCATGTTGCGGCGCCATCGCGGTGTCGACGCCGAGACGCCAGGCGGCATGCCGCGCCCACAACGGATCGTCCATGAAGCCACGGGCCAGCGCCACCATGTCGGCTTGGCCCGACGCCACGATCGACTCGGCTTGTTCGGCTTCCGCGATCAGGCCAACGGCCATCACGGCCAATCCCGGCACCGCCTTGCGCACGGCCTCCGCGAACGGCACCTGATAACCGGGCCGCAACTCGATCTTCTGCTTCAAGGCGTTGCCGCCGGACGAGACATCGATGAAGTCGCAACCGAGTTGCTTCAAGGCCTTGGCGAACGCGATCGTGTCCTCGATGGTGATGCCGCCCTCGACCCATTCCACCGCCGACACACGGTAACCCATTGGCTTCGACGCCGGCCATGCCTCGCGCATGACGCTGAACACTTCCAATGGCAGGCGGATGCGGTTTTCGAGGTTACCGCCGTACTTGTCGGTGCGGGTGTTCGAGATCGGCGACAGGAACTGATTCATCAAGTAGCCGTGCGCACCGTGGATCTCGATGAGGTCGAAGCCCACGCGCGCGGCGCGGATCGTCGCTTGGAAGAATGCGTCCTTCAGCTTCTCGATCTCGTCCAGGGAAATGGACGTCGGCGTGTGCCAGGCGGGATCGAACGGCAGCGCCGAGGCCGACTTCGTCGTCCAAGCGTCGGTCTTGAGCGACGCGCCACCTTCCCAGGGGCGCGAAACCGAGGCTTTGCGGCCGGCGTGCGCGAGCTGGATGCCGATCTTGGCCTTGCCCCATTTGCGGCAGGCATCGACCACCCGTTTCATCGACGCCTCGTTGGCGTCGGTCGAGAGTGCCGTGCAACCATGCGTGATGCGTCCCTCGGGCTCGACGCCCGTGGCCTCGACGATGATCAGGCCGGCGCCGGAATTGGCGAGCGTCCCCAAGTGCATCATGTGCCAGTCGGTCATGCTGCCGTTGTCGGCCGAATATTGGCACATGGGTGCCACGACGACGCGGTTCGAAAGCTCGAGGTCACGCAACTTGATAGGCGAGAACAGGTGGCTCTGGTTCGTGCTCATGGGTTCGTGAATTCCTTGCGATGTGGGTGAAAGGGGTTGAAAATTAGGCGCGGCCGGTATGCCGGTTCCGGATGTCTGAACGTTACCGGGTGTCCTGCCTGCTGGCAAATCGCCGCTTATTTTAGCCCTGGATTGCGGCCGGATTCGAGCCTGGGCGGCGCACTGAGTTGTTCTGTCGCGCGGCCAAGCGCGCTCTGGAGTGACTGGCAAAGTCCTGGCTTAATCGCGTCATGCAGATTCGTTCGAAATTCGAATCCGATGGCGATCCCGAAAGCGTGCAGCTGGTGCGGGCGGGGCCAGGGGCGCCTTTCGATGGTGCAGCTGGTCGCAGCGCTATGGCATCACGGGATATCATCGCTGCGCTGCTTTTGACGGTCGCAGCAGCTCTGTTCATCGCAGCCGCCGCAA
>JANXRM010000393.1 GCA_025353015.1 Hyphomicrobiales bacterium | reverse complement strand
TGAAGGCTTATGGCCTTAGAATGACCAGCGGTCGCCAGCATTCCCTCCGAGTTGTCTGCTGCCGATCGAACGAGGGGGAGTGCATGGCACTTGCCGGCTTCGCGATCTCGTCCTCAAGGGCGCCAAGGCCGCGCATCGAGTCGCGGTCCATAATGCATCCGAGGTCGCTGTGAAGTTCGATCAAATCAAGGGTTCGCAACAGCAAGTGTAGTCATGGTCACGTATACAGATCGTTGTTTACGTTATTGGTTTCGGCCCGATCAGACCTTGCGCCAGGACGAGAAGCAAAGCTTGCCGCAGATCGGCATCTTTGTAGGGTTTTTGTAAAATCACGGCACTGCCATACTTCGTCGGGAGATCAGTCGACGCGACCCCAGAGGCGATGATGAAGGGCGTGCCACGAGCTATGAGAGCGTCGACCACTGGGTCAACACTACCGTCGGCGAGCGTTCCATCGAGAACGGCGACATCGAAGGTGTGATGCGCCAAAAACGCGAGCGCTTCTTTGACACGCGTGGCAGTTCCAACAACCTTGCAGCCGAGGTCGCCCAGAACCTCTTCGAGTGCCAACAGGAGCATCGGCTCGTCTTCGGCCAAAAAGACTCTGAGACCTGACAGCGTCGCCGAAGCGTCTGACAGAGGTTGTGCTCGGGGAGGCAGCACCTCCTGCCCCGTCTGGAATGGCGGTTCGCTTTTCATGACGCCCTCATGTACGCTCGCGTCGGCACGCATAGCACGGATTGTCCAGCACCGAGCGTCAATCTGGCGGACGGTCGGCAGGCATCGAGCCAAGGCACACATTTCAAGATGGCTGAACTGTTCGACGGGATGACCCGGATGCTCCACAAGCTCGACCCGCGCATCCGTGCGCACCTGCCGGAACTCTCGGCTTTGATCCTCGTTGCCATGTTTGGCACGCTGGCCTGGGTGATCTGGGAGTATCAACGGACAGTCGAACGGGTGCAGCACACCGTCGAGGTCGAGACGAAGATTTTGTCGGTTTTCGCGACAGTGCTGGAGGCTGACGCGAGCGCGCGTGGATTTCTCGTGACCGGCGACGACAGCTACTTGAAATATTACAGCGCGGCCGTGACGACCATCGAGGCAGAGGTCGCACAGCTGCGGCAACTCACGGCCGACAATTCCGAACAACAACGCACGCTTGCCGCCCTTCAGCCAGCGATCGAGGACCGTTTCGCTAAATTGAAGGTGGCGATCGATCTTCGGCGGACGGCCGATTTCAACGCGGTTCAGTCAAATTTTCGAGTGGGCAGCGGCCCCGAAGCCATGCAGCCGGTTCGTGACCTTGTTTCCGCGATGACTGAGACCGAAAACAAGCTTCATGTTCGCCGGGTGGCAAGCGTGCAGACGGTGACCATCGCTGCAGGGGTTGCCTCGTTGCTCGCCCTCGTCGTCGCGATGGGGTCCATGGCCGGGTGGATCTGGAATACGCGCCGTGAGGCTCGCGATTTGATCCTATCAATTGCCGACCGCGAGAAAAATGAAACGCAAATCCGCCAGATGCAAAAGATCGAGGCGGTCGGCCAGTTGACCGGCGGTCTGGCGCATGACCTGAACAACATGCTCGCGGTCATCATCAGTGGCCTCAGCCTGACCCAAAAGCGTCTCACGGCAGGCGACACGAATGTGCAGCGGTTCGTGACCGCAGCCATGGACGGCGCCACCCGCGCCGCGACCCTGACAAGTCGGCTGATGGCGTTTTCCCGACAACTGCCACTTGCCCCGGAGCGCATTGACGCCAACCGGCTGGTGGGCGGGATGTCGGAACTCATGCAAAGAACCTTGGGTGAGACAATCCGCGTTGAGACGGTGCTCAACGCCGGCCTGTGGCCCACCAACGCCGACGCGGGACAACTTGAAAACGCGCTTCTGAACCTGTCCATCAATGCGCGGGACGCCATGCCGGACGGCGGCAGGTTGACCATCGAAACGTCCAACAGTCATCTCGATGATGCCTACGCACGCCAGTACGACATGCCGAATGGCGATTACATCCTGATCACGGTTACTGATACCGGCACAGGCATGACAGCGGACGTTGCCGCCAAAGCGTTCGACCCATTTTTTACGACAAAGGGTGTTGGCCAGGGCACGGGACTTGGACTGTCGCAGGCGTTCGGATTCATCAAACAATCCGGCGGACACATTAGAATCTACTCCGAAGTCGGTCACGGAACGACCATCAAAATGTATTTGCCGCGCCTGTACGACGCTGGTCCTGAACAAGCGATCAGAACCGCCAAGGAAGAAGCCTGGCCTGGCTTGCAGCCCGAAAAACGGAAGGGCAACTCCGGTCACCTAATCCTCGTCGTGGAAGACGACGCACGGGTTAGCGAGATGACGGTCTCGTCGCTGCGTGAGCTGGGTTATACGGTCATCCATGCGAACGGCGCCAATAGCGCATTGGAGAAGCTCGACGCCCATCCCGGTACCGCTCTGCTGTTCACCGACATCGTGATGCCAGAGGTCAATGGACGGCAGTTGGCGGCCGAGGCCCTGCGTCGGCGGCCGGACATCAAAGTGCTGTACACGACCGGGTTCACGCGCAATGCGATTGTCCACAGCGGCAAGTTGGATGCTGGACTGCACTTCATCGCCAAGCCGTTCACGCTTGTACAAATCGCCGCGAAAATGAATGAGGTGTTCGCTGGAATTCCAGAGAAAGGAACTGTGCGCTTGCATTGACAACAACGCAGGACCCGCAAGCTAGTGTTCCATGCAAGCCGAATGACAAGCGCCGGCGCAAGGGACGGCCCGGCGTCGCGCGCAAGCCGACCGAGGCTCCCGACAAGACCCGCGATATCTTTGCCGAGCGCTGCGATGGCTGTGGCACGCTCTGCTCGCCCAACGATCAGCCGAACGTGCATGCCTGGGATCACATCCCCTCGGTGATCTTTCGCAAGATCACAAACGGCTTCCGCTCGATGGGGCTGCGAAGTCTATGCCGATACCGCATCGGTCATCGCCACCGTGTTTCCGGCTTG
>JANXRM010000525.1 GCA_025353015.1 Hyphomicrobiales bacterium | reverse complement strand
TCAAGTTCGAGTAGGGCTGATTGGCTGGTGCGCGGTCAGGCGGCCGCAGCCGCCTCGCGCTTGGTGCCGCGCACGGCCAAAACGACCTCCGCCATGACCGAAACAGCGATTTCAGCTGGCGTTTGGGCGCCGATGTCCAAGCCGATCGGTGACTTGATGCGCGCCAGCTCGGCCGCGGTGATACCGGCCGCTGTCAGCCGCTCTTTCCGCTTGGCGTGGTTGCGCGAGGACCCGAGTGCGCCAACGTAGATGCACGGCGATTTGACGGCGAGCTTGAGCGCTTCGTCGTCGATATGGCCGACATGGGAGAGCGCCACGACGGCTGTGTAGGGATCGAGCCCGAGCTTTGGCAAGGCATCTTGCGGCCACTCGGCGTGGATCGTGACGTCGCGGAAGCGGTCGGACGAGGCAAACGCGGTGCGGGGATCGACGATCTCGACCTCGTAGCCGGCAAGTTTGGCAATCTGCGCCAGCACCTGTCCGATATGCGTGGCGCCGATGATCAGCAGCCGCGCCGGTGGGACGAGCGCGTGCAGGAAAACCTTGCCGTCAGGGGTTTCCTTGAGTTGGCTTTTTGCCGTCGAGAACCGGTCGGCGATGTCGTCGGGCATGTTGGCATCGGTGCGCTCGTAAACGCGTTTGCTGCCATCGTCGAGTTGCGTGCGCACGACGAGGCCCTGCCGGCCCTCGCGCGCCTTGACGGCCTTGGCCAGCAGATCGCCGCTGGTCTTGGCGTCCAAGCGTTCGACAAACACCTGCACCTGGCCGCCGCAGGGAAGGCCCGCGCGCCAAGCCGTTTCGTCGGCCACGCCGAAGGTCAGCGTTTTAGGCTTACCGGATTCGAGAATTTCCTCGGCTTCGGTGATCACCTCGCCTTCGATGCACCCGCCCGATACCGAGCCCTGGAACCGGCCGTCGGTGCCAATCACCATCTGCCCGCCGGTCGGCACGGGCGCGGAACCCCAAGTATCGATGACGGTGGCGATGGCGACCCGGCCGTCGCGGGCCATCCAGTCGCGGGCGGCTTTAAGCACGTCGATCTCGTCGCGGGCAGCAGCGGTTGGCGATGGGGCATTTGAGGCTGGGACGGTGCTCTTGGCCATGGCGGTCTCCCTCGGCGATACGGATTGAGTTCTTGACTGCCTTATAGACGAAAACAGCCGGGCTGCCGATCGAAAGACTAGCGTTGGCGCAAGACAGGCGTTGGGCGTGCTGGCCCGACATCGGCCGGTCAGCCAAGACCTCAGCCAAGACCTCAGCCAAGACCTCAGCCAAGACTCAAGTCGAACAGCAGAACCTCGGCAGCGCCGGCGGCCTCCAGGCGGATACGGCCGCTGCCTGTGATCGCCGCCGCGTCGCCAGCCTCCAGACGCTGCTCGTTCAGCATGACGCTGCCGCGTGCGATCTGCACCCAGGCGCTTCGGCCTCGGGCAATCTCGTGGACGACCGATGCGCCCTGTTCGAGGAGCGTGGCATAGACATCGGCCGGGGCGTGGATGGTGACGGAACCAGCACGCCCATCAGGCGAGCCGATCAGGCAGAGCTTGCTCTGTTTTTCCGCCGCCCCAAACGATTTTTGCTCATAGCTTGGCGGCAGGCCCTTGCGTTCCGGATTGATCCAGACCTGGATGAAATGCGCGGGCTCGGTTTTCGAGGCATTGTACTCGCTGTGCCGGACACCGGTGCCAGCCGACATGCGCTGCACATCGCCGGGACGAATGACCGACCCGTTCCCGAGGCTATCCTTGTGCTCGAGCCCACCCGCCAGCACATAGGAAATGATCTCCATGTCGCTGTGCGGATGCGTCGGAAACCCGCCGCCCGGCGCTATCAGGTCCTCGTTGATGACGCGCAACCGGCCGAAGCCCATGTGCTTGGGATCGTGGTATTGGCCAAAGGAAAAACTGTGCTTGCTCTCGAGCCAGCCGAGGTTCGCTGCGCCACGGTCCCCGGATTTTCTGATGCTTATCTGCATGGCATCCACGCGGTACCTCCTTCAGGTTCAGGCGGCGTTCCGTTTGACCCAGGCGACGTAGCGGCCCATCCAGCCTTGCAGAAACGCACGGCTCGCGGTGCCGATGCTGCCATCCGCCTCGAATAGCCCGTCCTTGGCCTGAATGAAGGCCTCCGGTTGGCCGAGCACGGGCATATCGAGATAGCCGAGCACGTTGCGCAGATGCTGCTGGGCCATTGCCGTGCCAATGGCGCCGACCGAGGCACCGATCACACCAGCAGGTTTACCGGCCCAGGCGCTCTTGCCATAGGGCCGCGAGGCGTGGTCGATGGCGTTTTTCAGCACGCCGGGAAACGAGCGGTTGTATTCCGGCGTTACGAAAATGACGCCTTGGGCCGCCGTGATCTCGGACTTGAGCCTGACAACGGACGGCGCCATTGGCACGGCAATGGCCCAGCAGCATCTGCGCAACGTGCTCGGCTATCTCGATATGCCCGTGCTCGGCCAACCGGAGG
>JANXRM010000518.1 GCA_025353015.1 Hyphomicrobiales bacterium | reverse complement strand
ACCTGCCGGCGCAGGCTCTTCCAGTGAAAGCAGAGCGCTGCCTTGCCGCTCGCCCGCAACTCCCGCCCCTTGGCGCTTTCCAGGTTGGTGTAGAAGACAAAGCCGCGGCTTGGGCCCTGGGCCGCGCCGTCGAGCCCCTTCAGCAGCACCATGCGCACGTTCGGCAGGCCATCGCCGTCGACGGTTGCGAGCGCCATGGCGTTGGGATCGTTCGGTTCGCCCCGCCCGGCATCGGCAAACCAGGCCTCGAACAAGGCAAAGGGATCAGCGGCCCCGGTGAAATCAGGCGCGGGGGAGGCGTTCGGGGGCGTGTCGGTCATGACGGAAGATCCAGGCCAGAAACGGAGCCCGACGATACGAGCTCCGGAAAAGAGCCCCGGAAAGGGGCTGGCGGCAACGGCTGTTTAACCAAGCTGCGGCAGATTGATCCAATCCGGGGCACGCGTCGATGGCCCGGCCTGTATCGTCAGTTGCGTCGTTTTCAGAGTTGAGTTGATCATGCGTTCGCTAGACTTTCTGTCGCCGGACTCCCTGGCGCCGTTCGTGTGCGGGCTCGCCACCGCCGTTCTTGCCGTCGCCACCAACTTTCTTGCTCCGGATCTGGTCCAGGCGCAAGACAGCCCGCCCGGGCTCATCACCGCTGAGAAAGCCGGCCCCGGCAATCGCGCGCCCGGCAATTCGGGCAATGGCACATCGGGCTCGGGCGGCTCCAGCTGCACCTGCCCCGACAATCAAGCGCCGAGCCATCAGCTCTGGCCGAAGCCGAAGTTCGCCGGCGCCCCGCGATCGGCGCCAAGCACATTGGATGGCCGCGACGAAACCGCGGTTCTGGAAGCCGTGCATCTCGCCTTGACCGAAGTCGGCGATGGGTCGGCCTACGTTTGGCATGGCCGCAGTGGCCGGCTATCCGGTGTCGTGACGCCGACGAGTTCCTTCAAGGACGCCAACGGTAAGATCTGCCGCCATATCGTGTTGGCGCTGTCATCCGAAGGCTATTCGCGGCAGACGGAAGGCGTGGCTTGCCGGCTCGCGACTGGGACATGGCAACTCGAAGGCTGACCGCGGCGGACCATCCCGCCCATGCGGCCGCCACGCTGTTCGCCACACGCACCGCTTTCGGCTAGTCTCGCCCTCAGCGATTCCTCGAAACGTGCTGGGATGCGGGGTGGGGTGTGACGGGCTGGCTTTGGGTGATCTTCACGGTACTGGCGGCCGGGGGGCAGACGCTGCGCAATGCGATGCAGCGGGAACTCACCGCGACGCTCGGCACCGTCGGCGCGACGCATGTGCGGTTCCTGTTCGGGCTGCCGTTCGCGCTGTTGTTTCTCACAGCCGTGCTGCTGATCACCGGCGAGCGGATTCCAGACATCAATCAGCGCATGCTGACCTGGACGTTCGCGGGGGCGGCCACACAATTCGCGGCGACGGCGATGTTGCTCGCCGCGATGCGCGACAAATCGTTCCTGCTTATTACGGCGCTGAACAAGATCGAGCCGGTGCACGTGGCGATTTTCGGCCTCGTGTTTCTCGGCGATCACATCACCTGGCCGTTGGCCCTCGCGATCCTGGTCGCCACGCTCGGCGTCGTCATCATGTCGTGGCCCAAAGGTGCAACGTGGCCCAAAGGTGAAACGTGGCCCAAAGGTGAAACGGGGCCCAATAGTGTAACCGGGACGAAGAGTGGCGCCAGCGAAAGCCTCGGCCTCAAGCCCATCGTTCTCGGCATCCTGGCTGGCGCCATGTTCGGCGCGTCCGCGGTCGGCTATCGCGGCGGCATGCTGGCGCTGACGGCGCCGAATTTCATCGTCAAGGCGACCGTGACGCTCGTGACCGGGCTGCTCATGCAGGTGGCGGTGCTGTCGCTCTATCTGTTGCTGTTCGACCGGACGACAATGCTGGCGATCTTCCGGGCCTGGCGCCCGTCGATGCTGGCGGGCTTCATGGGCGCGTTCGCGTCGCAGAACTGGTTCCTGGCGTTCGCGCTGGAATCGGCGGCCAAGGTGCGGACGCTGGCGCTGATCGAGATCCTGTTTGCGGGCCTCATCTCGCGGAATTTGTTCAAGCAGGGGTTTGCCTCCCGCGAGGGGCTCGGCATCCTGATGATCGTCGTCGGCGTGGTTATCCTGTTGAACCAGTGACGGCTGAACCGTTAGCGGCGACCTGCCCGAACTCTTTGTCCCAGGCTGCCGGGATACGCCCGAGCCGCTGGCGGACGGCTTCGGCCTGGGGTCCGTAGAGCTGCCGCATGTGCGCGCGGACAGCCTCAGGCAGGGCTGCTTCCTGACTGCGATTGAAGCGGCGGCCGAGTTCGCCGAAAAAGCTGGAATCGAATGGCGTGCCGATGAACGTGCAGACCTGCTTCAGGGCGGCGAGCCGGTCGGCGTGCATCTCCTCGTAGAAGAGCGCCAGTGTCTGTCCGGGGTGGAACACAGCCGCCATGTCGTCGAGGGTCGCGGCATAGTCGCCAAGCTCGCCGAACCGGGGCTCACTGAGCATGGCGATGATGGCCTCGGACGAAAGCCTGTTCGCATCGAGCCCGCGCGACCGGCACTGATGCAGCACCTGGCTCCACATGCGTTCGACCGGGTTGCGCATGATGAACAGCACCCGCGCGTCCGGCGCCAGCTTCCGGATATGCTCGAGGCCCTTAGCGCCGAGAATGGCGTATTCCGGCGTCACCTCGCCGGCAAATGTCGCTTGTCCGCGATGCCGGAACAGCCGCTCGTACCAGGCATCGTCAATCGGGCTCGCCATGTAGTCGCGATACCAGGCCCACTGTCCCCGGTGCTCGGAAAACCGGCTCCACTGCGTCCACATGCGCTGATGGTATTTACGGTAGCGCGAGCGGCGCTTATGGCTGTTCAGGTGCTCCGTGATGCCGGCCACGTGATCGAAATAGTGGATTTCCTTCACTGGCGTCACGAACAGATCGGGATGGCCGGCCAGCATGCGCGCAAGCCACGTCGTGCCCGATTTCTGGGCGCCGATGCAGACGAAGTAATTCTTGATGATGGGCGGCGGCATGCGATGGGGCCCTTTGCTCCGGCCCCACGTCTTAACGGGCGGCCTGCAGCCTGACAACGCGGCTTGATCGCCTTTTTCCCAAGATCCCCAGGCGAATGCATGCACAGACCACCAGCCGTTCAATAGCGGAACTGCTCCGACAAAATGCGCTCGTCGAGGCTGTGGCCGGGATCGAACATCATCAAAAGCTCGATTTCCTGGGCTTCAGCGACCTCGATCCGGACGACCGAGCGCGTCTCGAGGTTGTCGGCGACGGCGCTGACGGGGCGCTTATCGGTCTCCATGGCCTCGATCGTGATCTCAGCGCGGTTGGGTAACAGGGCACCGCGCCAGCGGCGGGGGCGGAAGGCGCTGATCGGCGTGACGGCGAGCAGCGGCGAAGTGATCGGCAGAATGGGGCCGTAGGCCGAGAGGTTGTAGGCGGTGGACCCAGCCGGTGTCGCGACCAGGACGCCGTCGCAGACCAATTCGGCCAAGCGCACATGTCCGTCGACCGAAAGCCTGAGCTTGGCCGCCTGATGCGTTTCCCGGAAGATCGAGACCTCGTTGATGGCCAGCGCCTTGTGCACGCGCCCCTGGGCATCGATGGCCGTCATTTTGAGAGGATGGATCGCCTGGATTTCGGCCCGCGCGATGCGTTCAGGCAGATTGTCTTCCCGGTATTCGTTCATCAGAAAGCCGACCGAGCCGCGGTTCATGCCATAGATCGGGATGCCGTCGCGCATGAAGCGGTGGAGCGTCTGCAGCATCAGACCGTCGCCGCCGAGGGCGACGATGGCATCCGCGGTTTTCGGATCGCGCGAGCCATAGGCTTTGACCAGCCGGGCCTCGGCACTGCGGGCCTCCGGACTGTCGCTCGCGACGAAGGCAATCTTCTCGAATTTCGTCGGCGTCTTGGTCATTCTGGGCCCCAACTCACAGTCGCGTGGCGTGGGCGCACTGAAGGCCCAAATTGCAAAGTGCGGACAATTGCGGAGCGGAAGGTGGCGCAAATGGCTGGAAATCACAAGGACTTGAGCACGACGGAGCCCACGATCGAGGGCGGTCGATGCAGAGCGCGTTTTGGCACTCAGGCTGTTTTGGTTTATGCGACCTGTCCGTCGGCGGCCGAGGCCGAGCGGATCGGCGGCGCGCTGGTGGACCAAGGACTGGCTGCCTGCATCAATATCCTTGGTGGCATGACGTCGATCTATGTCTGGCAGGGATCGCGGCACACGGACAGCGAGGCCGTCATGATCGTGAAGACGCGGGGCGGGCTTGGACCACAGGTCGTTGCTGCCATCCGTGCATTGCACCCCTATGACACGCCGGCCATCCTGGAACTGCCAGTTACGGGCGGAAACGAAGATTTCCTGGCCTGGATCGAAGCGCAGACGATGCCGGCGGCGGC
>JANXRM010000500.1 GCA_025353015.1 Hyphomicrobiales bacterium | reverse complement strand
CCAAGGCCATCAACAAATACCTGGGCGCGGACTTCAAGGTCCTGGCGAGCTATGGCCACGTCCGCGACCTGCCCTCCAAGGACGGCTCGGTGGAGCCCGACAACGATTTTGCCATGCACTGGTCGGCCGACGACGAACGCTCACGCAAAGTGATGCGCGAGATTTCGGAGGCCGTAAAGAAGTGCGACAAGCTGATCCTGGCGACGGACCCTGATCGCGAGGGCGAGGCCATTTCCTGGCACATCCTGGAGATGCTGAACGACAAAAAGGCGATCAAAAAGGGCGTGCCTGTTGAGCGCGTCACCTTCAACGCCGTCACCAAGCAGTCGGTTCTGGACGCCATGAAGGCGCCGCGCCAGATCGACGTGCCGCTGGTCGATGCCTATCTGGCCCGCCGCGCGTTGGATTATCTCGTGGGGTTCAATCTGTCGCCGGTGCTCTGGCGCAAGCTTCCAGGCTCGCGCTCAGCTGGCCGCGTCCAGTCCGTGGCCTTGCGCATCATCTGCGACCGCGAGATGGAGATCGAGAAGTTCAAGACGGACGAGTATTGGACGATCGTGGCCCAGCTAACCGCGATGAAGGGCGAGGCATTCGAGGCGCGCCTCAATACGGTTGCCGGGCAGCGTCTGCAGAAACTCGACCTCAAGAACGAAACGTCCGCCATGGCGATCAAGTCGGCGATCGAGGGCGGTGATTTCCGCGTTGGAAACGTCGAGAAGAAGGGGACCAGGCGCAACCCTTACGCGCCGTTCGAAACCTCGACGCTGCAGATGGACGCCTCGCGCAAGCTTGGCTTCTCGGCCAAGCAGACGATGCAGGTGGCGCAGCGCTTGTATGAGGGGATCGACATCGGCGGCGAGACTGTCGGCCTCATTACCTACATGCGAACCGACGGCGTGACGATCATCCCGGAGGCGATCGCCGCCATCCGCCAGGAGATCGAGGCCGATTTCGGCAAGCGCTACGTGGCGCCGACCGTGCGCGAATATAAGACGAAGGCCAAGAACGCGCAGGAAGCGCACGAAGCGATCCGTCCGACCGATGTTGCCCGCAAGCCGGCTGATGTCGGAAAGTTCCTCGATAAAGATCAGGCACGGCTTTACGACTTGATCTGGAAACGCTCGGTCGCCAGCCAGATGGCCTCCGCCGAGGTCGACCAGACCAGCGTCGATATCGAAGTCAAGGGCCGCGACGGCAAGGCTTATGGCCTGCGCGCGACCGGCTCTGTTGTCACCTTCGACGGCTTCCTGAAGCTCTACGAGGAAGGCCGCGACGACCGCCAGCGCGGCATCGAAAAGGGCAAGGACGACAAAAGCGACGAAGAAGACGACAGCCGCCGCCTGCCCGCGCTCGCCGCCGGTGACAGCCTTAAGGATCGCGGCATCGAGGCCAACCAGCATTTCACGCAGCCACCACCGCGCTTCACCGAGGGCTCGCTGGTCAAGCGCATGCAGGAACTGGGCATCGGCCGGCCGTCGACCTATGCCTCGACAATGGCGACGCTGGTCGAGCGCGACTATGTCCGCATGGACAAGAAGCAGCTGATCCCCGAGGATAAGGGCCGCCTCGTCACCGGCTTCCTTGAGCAGTTCTTCAAACGCTATGTGGAATACGATTACACCGCGGGTCTCGAGGAAAAGCTCGACCTCATTTCCGATCACAAGCTCGAGTGGAAAGACGTGCTGCGCGAGTTCTGGGTGGAGTTCACCAGCCAGATCGCCGAGACCAAGGAACTGCGCGTCACCGAGGTGCTCGACGCGCTGAACGAGCTCCTGGGCCCGCACATCTTCCCCGACAAGGGTGACGGCAGCGATCCCCGGGCCTGCCCGGTCTGCGGCGCCGATATCGATCCCGAGAAGCGCGGACGGCTGTCGCTGCGCACCGGCAAGTTCGGCGCGTTTATCGGCTGCACGAACTACAAGGCGGACCCGCCTTGCCGCTATACCCGCCAGTTCAGTCAGGGCGGCGAAGATCCGGGCGAAGCTGCGAAAGCGGACGGTAAGTTGCTGGGGGTCGATCCCGAAACCGGGTTCAACGTCACGCTGCGCCTCGGCCGGTTTGGGACGTACCTGCAGCTTGGCGACCAGAAGGACTACGAGGAAGGCGTCAAGCCCAAGCGCTCGTCGATCCCGAAGGGTATCGACGCCAATTCCGTAGAGCTGGAGCTCGCCTTGAAGCTTTTGAGCCTGCCGCGTGAGGTCGGCCCGCACCCGGAAGACAGCAAGATGATCACGGCGGGCCTTGGCCGCTATGGCCCGTTCATCTTGCACGACGGCAGCTATGCCAACGTCGAGTCGATGGAGGACGTGTTCACGATCGGCATTAACCGCGCCGTCACGGTTCTGGCCGAGAAGAAAGCCGGCGGCGGTGGCCGCTTCGGGCGGGCGGCGCAGCGGACGGTCTTGAAGGACCTGGGCGAACATCCCATCGAAGGTGGCAAGGTGGAGGTGCTGGAAGGCCGCTATGGCCCCTACATCACCCATAACAAGGTGAACGCCAACATTCCGCGCGGCAAGGAACCGGCCGACGTGACGCTGGAAGAGGCAATCGCCCTCATCGCTGAGCGCATCGCCAACGGCGGCGGCAAAACCAAGGGCAAGGCGAAGGCAAAGGCCGCGCCCAAGGCAAAGGCTGCAGCGGCGAAAGCCGAGAAGGGAGCAGCCGACGGCGAGGCCGATGCAAAGTCGAAGAAGAAGGCGGCAGCCAAGCCCGCCGCCAAGAAGGCCGCACCCAAGACCGAGAAGAAGGCCCCGCTGCGGAAAGACGCGGCGGAATAGCCAGCGCGCGTTCTAAAAACATACCTTGTCATCCCGGCATTTATTGCCGGGATGACACCTTTCGTTTGCAGCCATCGAGACTCGAATTACTTGGCCCTCACTACTTGTTGGGCGCAGGTTTCGACGTCTCGCCCTGAAAGCCTGAGAACACCATGTCCGGGGCGGACGTGTTGTGCCGGGAGACCGTGGTGCGGCCGGCCCAGAGGTCCGTGGCAGTGGCCTTCTTGAACGCCATGATGGGCTCCTCGCGCCAGCCTTTCGCGCCCTTTTCGCGGACGGCAATGCGGGCGACGTCGTTGTTGAACTCGGTCACATACATGGACCGCAGCGTCGCGAACGGCCGGCCTGAAATGGCGCCAGCGAGCGTGACGTCAAGCGCATGCCGGTGCTGATCGACCTTGGCGAGCTTCAAAACGGCCAAACCGCCGCGCTCGAACGTCAGCGTAAACGACCGCGCTTTCGGATCGAACGCCACCTCCTTGATCTTCACGATCGGCCGTCCCTCGATTTCGACCGGGCCGACTAGAAACGACGATCCGAAGGCCGTCGGCGACTGGCCTTGCGGCGCCAGAGGTCTCAATCGCCAATATCCATCCTGCGGATAGAGCACCAGCACCTCCTCGCCCCCCATGGGCCGGATCATCCAGAGCTGCAGCAGATGCAGTCCCGTCTCGACACGGTCGCCGATCCGCACCGTCGCCGTCGCCGGACGCCAGTAGGTCGGCATTGTCCAGCCGACGAGCCAGAAATCCGGCTCCTCGTAAAGCGTGCGCCGGGCCGGCGTTTTCACCTCGGACGCGTGGGCGGGATCGCCGGAGAGATCGCAGGCCGTCCAGTCCGCATCGAAGCTGTCGCGTTGCACGGTGCCGATGTAGGCCGGATGGGCCGCCTCGATGCGGAATTGGCGCACCGCCGGCGACGACAAATTAACCGTCACGTTGTCCTTCTCGGCGCACAGCACCGGCTCGGAGGCGCCCGTGATTTCGACTGCCAGGGCATCGGGCGACGCCGCCAGCGCAGGCGCCGATGCGCCAAACAGCGTTGCAGCCAAGGCGCAATGGCAAATCAGGTGGGCGAAGGGATGAAACAAGCCAGACAAAGCGCGAAGCCTCCGGTGGACGGGCATACGCCAGACTTCTAGCGCCGTTCCGGACGCCCGCAAGCCATCGCGTGGGAACGCGGTAATCGTTGGGCTCAGGCATCGGCGTGTGGCTGGGCGTGCCGCGCGGTTGGTTTCACAATGAGCCGATCGTGGCTAGAGTGCCCTATCCTGCAACCCGCCATCCCATGGGAGACTGAGACCGATGACGAAGATGCCGCGCATGCCGCCGCTCGCCGAGAGCCAGATGTCCGACCTGCAGAAAAAGGTCGTCGCCGATATCGTCGCCGGTCCACGGGGCGCCCTCGTTGGACCGTTCATCCCGCTGATGCGCAGCCCCGAGTTCATGAACCGGCTGCAGAAAACCGGCGAATATCTGCGCTATCAAAGCGCGTTCGAGCCGCGTCTTTCGGAGTTCGCCATTCTCGTTACCGCGCGGCTGTGGTCACAGAATTTCGAGTGGCACGCGCATCGCGGCATTGCGGAGAAGGCCGGCGTGAAAGTCTCGACTATCGAGGCGATCGCCGAAGCCCGCCGCCCGACCGAGATGCCCGCCGACGAAGCCGTCGTTTGGGATTTCCTGGATGAGCTGTCGCGCACGCGGTCGGTGTCGGAGCCGACATACCAGCGGACCGTGACCGCGTTTGGTGAGCGTGGCGTTATCGATCTGTGCGGCATTCACGGCTATTACAGCCTGCTCGCGATAGTCCTGAACGTGTCGCAGGCGCCGCTGCCTGATGGCGCCAAACCGGGTCTCAAACCGTTGCCATGATCGCGTGGAAAATTGGCCGGCTCAACCTGTAGAACCGGCCTGGTGCCAGCACTCGTTGAACAGCTCAATGCAGCGTCGGCCGGACGATCTCGAGCTTGGGGCGTTTCGGGACCGGTGGTTCGAAATACTGGAAACTCAGCAAGCCGAACAGGAAGCCGCCGAGATGGGCTTCCCAGGCGATGCCGTCACCCGACGTCAGAGACGATGCCCCGAGCACCGTCAACAGGTTGATCAGCACCAACACAGCGGCCGCCGCCTGCAAGCGGCGGTCGGACAATGTTTCCCGCACCGTCATCAGCGGGATGGATCTCGGACTGTCCCGGAACATGGCAAAACCGCCGCGATCGATCGCCGCGAATAAAAACCGGAACGCGCCACCCATCAAGCCGGAAACGGCACCTGACGCGCCGATCATCGGAACGGGCTCGCCGAAATGGAAGATCAGGAACATCGAAGCGCCGGCCACGCCGGCCAGCACCGAAAACAGCAGGAACCGTGGTCCGCCGATGCGTTGTGCGATGGCGCCGCCGAACGCCAACAGCCAGGCCGAATTGAAGAGTAAGTGCGTGAGATCGCCGTGCAGCAACTGGTAGGTCAGCACGGACCAGATCGCAGGCCCCCACGTCAAAAGTCCGCCCTGGGGTACGTGGGCATAGCGCCCTGGATTGAACGCCAGCAGCTGCAGCGCCTGCATGTTCCAGTGGTCGGGAAGCAGGTACCACAGCACAACGTGGACAGCCGCCAGCACCGCAAGGCAGCGCACCACGCTCGCCGGAGCGTTGAAGATAGGCTCTTTACGCACGGGGGTACTCTCCTCGGGGCACGACCAACCAGAACAACCCAGTGGGGTCATGGCGTTGCAAACTGGTTTGCCGGATTTCTATGCCATCAGAATGCGATAACCGCAAATGCGACCCGGCCGCCCCGCCCCGCCACCTGGCGCTGAGCGGTGCCGATGATCGCTGCCGCGCAGAGAACCTGATACCATCGGCGCGGAAATTCAGTGCGAGGGGGGAGCACCATTCTCTGTTCCCCTGAGTTCCCCTGAACGGTTTCGCGCTGCTGCGGGCGCGGGCGTACCGAATTCGATTATGGATCTTACTGCCGGCCTCGGGACGCGCGAAACAGTGCGATCGCGGAGTTCCATGGGCGGCAGGACCGCACCGAGCACCGGGCCGGTAATGGAGCCGAAGATCGGGCTCACTCGGCAATTGACGCGCGCTGGCGGCTGTGCGCAGGTAGCCGGCGAATGGACGTAAAAGACGTATGCGCGCGCCCCTTTGCGGCACGCTTCACAACGGCAAGGCCCCGTAGCTCAGCTGGATAGAGCACCAGATTCCTAATCTGGGGGTCGCAGGTTCAAATCCTGCCGGGGTCGCCAATAAAATCAACAGGTGCAAAGGCCGGCGAGCCCCGCTAAGCCGATTCCATCATCGACTTACACAGCACTCTGCTCATCCAGCACAACTTCTGATAGCGCAACTACAGCGTGAATAAGACCTGCAATCAATAAGTGTATTATACGACATTGCTCTCTTTGATTGAGTATCGAATTTGATTAGCCTGTGGGATTGACCGCAGGGGAATCGCGTTTGAGTATTGTTGTTTTCGCTTGAGATCCGGCGACTCGTGGATTCTTGAGAGGACTCCCAGGCTGCCTGGGAGGCCCC
>JANXRM010000443.1 GCA_025353015.1 Hyphomicrobiales bacterium | reverse complement strand
CCTCCGTTGCCGGTGGCTCAGCTAAAGAATCCGATTTGCGATCCGTGTCAGCTCCGGGCAGGTGCGGTTCTTTCAATCGCCGTGGCTCATGCCCGAGAGCGCATTGGCGATCGCCAACAGGCGCCGCGAAATGCGCGAGTCCGCTTCATCCTTGGCGAGCTTGCGCAGCACTGTCGGTGTGCGGTCCCGGCGGATGTTCAGCTTGGCGGCCATCGTCAACCTCTCCATCGAATCGCTCCGGCGATAGAGTCACACCCTCAACAAGCCGCGCGTGAAGCGGGTTGCAACAGCCAGACTGCAACAGGCGCAGGCAGCCGGTCACGACGAGCGGGCCATCCATGCAATCGCCCTGCACTTCCTGGTCGACGCTGATGCGCCTTCGGTGAGCTGACCGGGTGGATTGACGCGTGCCCGGCCGCTGAACGCAGGGCTCGCTCAGAGCTGGTGTTGGCGCGCCTGTTCGGGCGTGACCGGTCATTGCTCACCCCGATCCTCAAGACGCTGCCGGTCGAGTTGCTTGGGGGCTTGTGCCGCCTGGGCTACGTCGAGGTCAGATTGCGCGATGACGTCGTTCACGAAGGCTGCTTCACGCCCGGCATTCGAGACGATGCCGAATCGGCGCGCAGTACGATCCTGACGGCTCTGACGGGGCGGCCCGAGGTCGCTGCCTACGAGATGGTGCAGGCGATCGGCCGGTCAGGCATCTCTGGCATTCGCTCGACGCGGTTTCGCGAGCTGGCGCATCACATGGCGGAGACGGCTTGTCAGCTCGCGCGCTGGGAACCGGAGGAGGTGCGGACGCTCGAGGAGGGTCACGTGCTGCCGATCAAGAATGGCGACCAGCTGCTCGACGCCGTCTGCGACACCTTGGACGAGATTTGTCGCGGTCTGGCGCAGGATGACGCGGCGCCGCGGCGGTTGCTGGCGCGAGCCCAGGATGAGAACGAGGTGCAGGAGTGGCTGGCAGACCAGATCAAGACGCGATCGAGTGGTCGCGTGCACGTGAACTGTGAGCCGCAGGTGAAGGGCAAGAAGCGGCCGGACACCATCGCGGCCAGCACGTCGTGCACGGCGCAAGTAGCCATCGAGATCAAACACGGCAATAAGCGATGGACTGTGCCGCAGCTCGAACGCGCCCTGACGCATCAATTGGCTGAGCTTTATCTGTTGCCTGAGCACCGGCGTCATGGCGTGCTGGTGATCTCCCTCCACCGGCCGCGAACATGGCGAGAACCCGGCACCCGAAGGCACCTGTCGTTCAATGAGGTGATCGCGCGTCTGCAGGCTCTCGCCGAGCAAAAGCGGCGGAATGAGGTCGGTGAGATCGTTGTGCGTGTGGTTGGAGTTAATGCAGCTGGCTGATGACCGGGAGTGTGCAATGGCTCGCAAGGCAACCGGCGTCGCCCGCGATCCGCTATCGAACCAAGGTGCGCGGCTGGTTGAGCGTGAGCCAGGGAGGATCATGCTCAGCTCCAGAGAGCCCGAATCGTGTGTGGTTGGTGTGTGGTTAGAGCGGTGCGCGGTTCGCAGTCTGGATTTAACTCATTGATTTTATTGGAGCGGGTGAAGGGAATCGAACCCTCGTCATCAGCTTGGAAGGCTGTTGCTCTACCATTGAGCTACACCCGCAGCACCGCCATAACTTATATTTATCAGGCGGTTAGGCGTTGGTCATAACATCTTCGTCGCACAGCAATGTGTGCCGTATTTCACCTTCCGTCGTCCCTCGCAGCAGCGACGCGCCCAAGGGCTTTTGTCGTTCTTCGACCATCAACCAACTGCGTCGTATGCAGCGTTTTACGGCCGAAAACGAGCCATGTGGGCGGGGCCGATGCCAGACAGTACATGGCAGAAGGATTCTTCGCACGCAAGGACCTAGCCAGACACTGCGGCAAGCGCGCGGCAACAATCCGGCCGGGGGTGCGCGATGGCCGGCCAATTCACGGCTTCGCCGGCGTCTTGTGCTGGATTGCCCGATGCTTGGTGTCGCCGGCGTCCCCGGTCGCCACCGTCATCGTTGGATTTGCTTGCCCGTGATGGCCTCGCGACCGATGACATAGAGAATTTTCGTCCCCGCCCCGACGGCGCCCTTGATCGTCCGCGAAACTTTCGAAACGCCGATACGGCGGCGGTAACTGACGGGAACCTCAACGGCTCGAACCCCAAGCTTGGCAGCCCGCACCTGCATTTCGACGGTCCAGCCGAAGTCCAAATCCTGCATCTCCAGCCGGTCCAGGACAGGTTTTCGGATCGCGCGAAACGGGCCGAGATCGCTGAAACTCTGCCCCCAGATGAGCCGAATGAGCAGGCAGGCAAGCGCATTGCCAAAACGTTGCTGCGGTGACAGCGAGCCGGATTCCCGGATGCCCAGCGTTCGCGAGCCGATCACCATATCGGCTGCGCCCTCAGCAATGGGGATCAGCAGATCCGTCATTTCTGCCGGACTGTCGCTGGCGTCACCATCGAGGAATACGACAACATCGACGGGGGGTAGCGCGGACAAGGCCGCGAGACAGGCGCGGCCGTAGCCCTTGATCGGCTCGACGACCACGACAGCCCCGTGCGCGCGTGCAACGGACGCCGTGCCGTCGGTCGAACCGTTGTCGGCGACGACCACACACGAGACCCAGATTGGGATTGCCGAAAGTACGACCGGCAAGGCGTCGGCTTCGTCGAGTGCTGGAATGACGACGCCGACCCGCAGCCCGAACGGGGGGATGCTCATGATGCCAATGCCTTTCCGACGGAGTGTTCATCGCGCCGCCGGAGCAGCCAGGATCGGAGCAGAAGCACCAGGACGGGGATGCTGTGCACGAAGGCCACGCCGTAACTGAACAGCGGACCGCGACCGTTGTCCGAGAGCGGAAAGAAGAGATCGTAGTTCGGCAACGTCAGCGCGGCTACGCGCAAAAAGCTGCCAGACCATTATGGGAGCAGGGGCCGCGGTTCGTCCTGACAAATTAAAGTGATCATCAAACGGCTTGCCCCGCGCCATGACACCATGGCGCGGGGCAGCAGTTCAGGCAGTCGATTGGCTTTGGGCCTTGCTTTAATCGCGCGTCTTACTTCTGCGGCTCGACCGGGGGCTGCTCGGGTGCCGGGGCTTGCTCGACCGGCGC
>JANXRM010000397.1 GCA_025353015.1 Hyphomicrobiales bacterium | reverse complement strand
GAAGACATTGTGGCCCTGCGGCACGAAGCCGATGCCACGGCGCGCATTGAGGTAAACGGCATTGGGCGCGACCGGCTCGCCGCGATAGCTGACTTGGCCCACCGTCTCCTCGACGTCGCCGACGCTGCACTTCAAAAGCGTTGTCTTGCCGGCGCCGTTGTGCCCGAAAATGCCGACGCATTCGCCCTCGGAGACCGTGAACGAGATGTCGCGCAGGACCTGGAAGCCCCCGTAGCTGGCGCCGACATTGGTATAGGTCAGCATATGGGTTCCCCCGTCAGACGCCGAAATAGAGGTCGGTCAAAACTTTGCTTTTCAGCAGGTCATCGACCGAGCCGGTCTCGAGAATGCGGCCTTGCGCCATGAACACGGCGCGGGTGCACAAATCCTTGATGAAGGAAACGTTGTGCTCGACGACGCAAACGGCACGACCGGACGCGGCCTCCTCGCGGACGACGCGCTGCATGGTCTCGTAGGCAGCCCCCTCGACGCCAGCCATCGGCTCATCGAGTAGCAGCAAACTGCCGTCGTTCATCAAGGCGCGGGCGAGACCGATGAGTTTCTGGTGTCCGAACGGCAGGTCGGTGACGTTGGCATCGGCCGCCCGGCCCAACTCCAACCGGTCAAGAATACCCAAAGCGCGAGCTTTCGCCGCCTGTTCTGCAGCGCGGACGCGGCCCGTCATCAGCAGCAAGCGGCCGATCTTCTCTCCCGGATAATCGCGCGGCGCGATCAGCAGGTTTTCCATCACCGACATGGTCTTGAAGAGCATCATGTTTTGCCAGGTGCGGGCGACACCGGACCGGGCGCGACGGTAGAGCGGATCGCCCGTCACAAGCGCGCCATCGAGATAGATCGCCCCGGAGTCGGGTTTCAGAACGCCGGAAACCAGGTTGAACAGCGACGTCTTGCCGGCGCCGTTCGGCCCGATGAGGCCGAGAATTTCGCCGCGGTCGATCGTGACATCGACATTGTCCGCGACGACGATGCCGCCGAACGCCTTGCAGAGCTTGTCGACCTTCAGGATGGGCGCGGGACCACTCATGTTTTTGCCCCCGTGGCGCCGGTAGCCGATTCGCTACCCACCTTGGGTTTACTCCCCGATCCGCCGACGAGGCCCGATGGACGCAGAAACAGGAACAACAGCACCAGCGACGTGAAAATGATGCCCTGCACCGGCGCCATGACACTGGGCGGCAGGTTCAAGAACGTGATGGCCTGCGGCACCGCGATCAGCAGGATCGCCCCGACCACAGGCCCCCACGTGGTGCCCATGCCACCGAGTACGACCATGGTAAGGATCGCCGCGGACTGCAGCACCTCGTATTGGTCCGGGCTGACGTACTGGTAATAAAACGCATAGAGGCCGCCCGCGATCCCGGCGATGCCGCAGCCGATGGCGAAGACGACAACCTTGATGCTCATGGCATTGCGGCCGAGCGCGGTGAATGCCAGTTCCTCGTCGCGCATGGCCGTGATGGCGCGCCCGTAAGGCCCCTGCACGATGCGCGAAATGAGCCAGACCGTGGCGATGGCGCAACTAACCGTCAACGCCAGGAATGCCGGCGTCCGGTAGGCACCGGTAATCGTGCTCGGGATCGTCGAGAGTCCGCCCGCGCCGCCGGTAAAATCGAAATTGCGGATGACCTGCAGGAAGCCGAGTTGAAATCCGAGACTGGCAATCAACAAATAGTCGCCTGATACGCGCAAGGACGACAAGGCCAGCGCCACCGACGCCAGCGCTGCGATGAGGCCGCCGGCGACGACGGCCAGCACGGCGGGGACGCCGAAGTGGATTGACAGCAGCGAGGCGCCATAGGCCCCGAAGGCATAGAAGATGGGATGTGCGACGGACGCGAGCCCGCCGTAGCCGATCACCAGATTATAGCTCGACGCCAGGATGATGAAGATCGCGACCTGGACACCGATGTTGAGGATATATTCCATGGGCGCGCCTCAGACTTTCGCAGCTGTATCGGCGGTGGCGGCCGGTTGCGATGCCGGCTCGGCGGGAGGCGCGGAGGGCTTTTCGATCCTGCGGCGGCGCTTGAAGCTGATGCCCTGGGGAAACAGCACGATCGCCACGAACAGGAACACGTACAGCAGCAGGCTTTGCCAGCGGGCCGGAATCTCGAGCACGCTGAAGCTTTGAATGAGTGCCAGGACGACGGCGGCAACGGCTGCTGCGAACACCCGACCCATGCCACCGAGCAGCGTGGCAATCGTGGCCGTCAGAACGAACTCCATCGGCGAGTTGGGCGTGAGGCCACCGCGTGAGCCGATCAGGAACATTCCGGCACAGATGAACATGCCGGCAATGACGGCGACGACGCGATAGGCCCGCTTCGAGCTGATGCCATACAACTCGGCGAGCTTGGCATTGTCCGAGACGGCGATGATGAACTGGCCCTGTTTCGACCAGTTGAGATAGGCCCAGAGCGCCGTCAGCATGACCGCGGTGATGGCAACGGCCTGCAGCTCCCAATTGCTAACCGCAACGCCGCCGATGATCTGCACCGGCGACAGTATGCTCTTGTAGAGCGTCTGCGGCTCCGTGCCGAACAGCAGCGCCAGCCAGTAGATGATGAACTCGGAGAGGATCAGCGTGAAAATGAAGAACGTGAGGTTTCCCGATTTCCGGGCCCGAAGAACATCGAGCCCAAAAATCTCGGTCAGCAGCCCCGCGCCCGAGGCCGCAATCACACCGGCTGCAACCGCTACTGGTAACGGCCAGTCCAGATTGTTGAGAACAAAGTACATGGCGTAGAAGGCCAGCCCCATGAACCCAGCTTGCGCGAAATTCCACAGGCCCGTCACCTTCTGCGTCAATGCGAACGCGACCGTCAGAAGCACCAGTGAGAGCGATGTGACCGCTCCCGTCCAGAGGATCTGCAAGAGGACGACCGGGTTGTTCAGCAACAGGTCGATCAGCATCATACCGGCCCACCGAATCTATGGCCTGAAGCTATGTACCTATGCCATGGCGTCAACCAAGACCGCGATCACTCGAGCTTGGCGAGCGGCGTAAACTTACCCTTGTCGACGGTCAGCAAATACACCGGTTTTTTTACGCGATGGCCGTCGATGGAGGTCTTGCCGGACAACTTGGTGTCGAAGTCCTTGATGGCAATGAGCGCCTCGCGCATCGCCTCGCCGGTCAGCGGCTTGTTGTTGGCGAGGAGATACTTGTAGAGATCCGCGACCACCGTGACCGCGTCGTAGTTGTACTGATTGTACGGCAGGCCGTTGGGCGTGCGCTTTTCATCCGCCTTCCAGCGATCGAGGAGCTTGGTGACGTTGGGGTTCTCGTCGGCGCCGGGAGCCAGCGACGTGACGATCAGGCCTTCGGCGGCAGCGCCCAGTTGCTCGACGAGCTTCGGGTTATAGCCGGCCGAATAGCTCGAAACCCGCTGCTGCAGGCCAAGCTGGCGCATCTGCGCGATCACCTGTGGCAGATCGGTGATCAGGCCGTGGATGTGCACCATGTCAGGGTTAGCGGCGCGCATCTTCAGCAGCATGCCGGAGAATTCCGTGGCCTTGGGATCGTAGGCCTCGTAGGTGACGATCTGGCCGCCAGCCTTCTCGAAGACAGCCTTGTAGACCTTGGCCGCGTCGATGCCGG
>JANXRM010000394.1 GCA_025353015.1 Hyphomicrobiales bacterium | reverse complement strand
CTTCGCCGGCATCTGGCGGCACCACAAGGGGCCGATCAAGAAGGACGGCCCCGTCGTCGAGATCGAGACCTACAGCTTCATGACGACGGTGCCGAACGCCGCTACAGCCAGCATCAACCATGAGCGCTCGCCGGTCCTGCTGAAGAGCGAGGCCCAATGGCAGACGTGGCTCTCTGGGTCGGATGATGACGCCTTGAAGCTGGTTGCGCCGATCGCGGGCGAGCGGCTGCGGATTGTGCAGGAGGGATTGTCAAAAAGGGATGAGCTGCGAGAATGATCGCGGCGGCGACGGCCGGTTCAAGATCGACGGGGGAGGCCATACCGGCTCATGAAAATGTACGTCTTGAACGACACGCAGCGCTTCATGGCCGCAACCGATGCAGAGCTTGTGCATCGCATCCATCTGGCCTCGCGGTCGCCGTGCGATGACGATGCGACCTATATGCGCGAATTTTCGGAGCGGTCGCGGCTCTACGATCGAGATCAGATCATCCGCCACGACACGCCCGAGAACTTCATCGCGGACCTGATGTCGCTCGGGCTGCTGCGCGTCGAAGGCGTCCATTGACGGCGTTCGCGCGCGCCAGCCTCATCCGACCATCATCAGCACTTATCCTGCCTGATAACTCAGTGGTTTAGACACTGTAGACGTTGAATAATTCAGTGATTGCCGCTCGGTTCAGCTCGGAGCAATCGGCACAGATCGCCCAAGCCCTGGGTGAGCCAAGGCTTGGATCTGTGCCGGGGATGGTGCTTGCCACTTCGGACGAGCCCGTCGCTTACGGCACGTGGCGCCCGATGTCGGGGCCACGTTTGAGCGCAATATCTTTCGGGGGCATCCCCGCTGCTGAGGCCGTCGCTCTTGAGATCTGGCCCGTGGCTTGTGCAGTCCCCTCGGTCGCCACCGTCGCACCGTGCGCCGCCGCGTCTAGGCTCCCCGCCCTTACCGCCCAGTGCACGTCACACCTGACGCAACAATAACGCCGAAAACTCAGTTGGGAGGTTGTGCTGACGGGCGAAACATCCTATGTGCCCGATCAGCGCCGCCCTGCTTGCGGTTGCTTTCTCCGGTGCGTCTGCCAATATTTTGCACCGTCGAGATTGAACGGCTCGCCACACCAATGGCGGGCCGTTCTCAATTGTGGGGGCGCGCAAGCCAACATACAATGCTTGGTGGGTCGATCTTTGGTGGAATGCCAGGGATTGTGGCGCTCCGGCCACGGTGCAGTTCGCGGGCATGCGCTGGGAGGCGTCACTGGGGCGCTCAAGACGGCGTTCGAAAGCCGCCGGCATGCGGATGGCGGCAAGATCGAAAATGTCCGCCAGCGGCTCACGTTGGGGCGTCTGGCGGCGGTCTGAAATCAATGATGCGAAATATGCGGCAGGTTACCGCTAACCTGCCGCATAGCCGGCGCCTGCCCAGGGCGCCACAGCGCGCGGAAGGAGACACCGCGCGCCGTCCTACAGCCCCTTTCGAGGCATCTCGTTATTTGCGCTTGATGAGGCGCACGACTTCGGCGCCGATCGCG
This sequence comes from Hyphomicrobiales bacterium, assembly GCA_025353015.1. GTDB lineage: Bacteria > Pseudomonadota > Alphaproteobacteria > Rhizobiales > Hyphomicrobiaceae. Next base: position 5,478 of record JANXRM010000394.1, on the reverse strand, counting down.
CCCTTGAACGTGGCGGCGCTCGTTGGCTTGCGGCTCATGGTCCGGCTGATGGCGGCGGCGCTGGCGGGATCGACCGGCTTTGCGTTGGCGCATCGGTTGAGGATGCTCTGGCGCTCGGCATCTGTCATCGGCAAAGGATCGAGGCCGGCGCGGATGCGTTGCAAATCCTGCAGAGCGCGGGCGGCACGTTCCTGGAGCGTCGGCAAGCCGGTCGCCTTGGCCTGAAATTCGGCGACGATATCACCAGCGGCGGATGGTGCCGGCGCCGAAGTCGCGAGGGACCGCGACAGGTTCTCGACCAGTTCCCATCCGATCGCTTTGCCATCTGCGTTTTCGAGCCGGTAGTGGTCGCTGACGCGGGCGGCAATGCGAACCTCTTTGCCGCGCAGCATGACCGTGCGGCCGATGTTGAAATCGTTCGTTTCAGTGGACATGAGCGTTCCTTGGTTGATTGCGAGCCTGCCATGCTGCGAGGGCCGCGCTACGGCGCGTGGTCAGCAGGGCGAGATAATGCGCATGCAGATCAGGCGGCGGGTCCGCCTCAATCGGCATGCTCAAAAGGTTAAGTAGCGTCTCCCGCACTGGCAGGCCGAGTGGCAGTGAGCCCCAAGCCAATGCCGGCCGGGCTACAGCCGCCGGGTTCGCGAAGATGTGCCAGCAGCGCTCGGCTTCGGCATAGTCTGTCAGCAGCCGCACGCCATCGAGGTCACTGAGATCGAGCATCATCGGCGACCCTGCATATCGATGACGTGGGCACGCACACGATCCGAGAATGTTTCGCCCTGCCCGCCGTTTGACGATGCGGAAAACGGCACGGCGACAGCCGCGCCCGGCTGGATCATCTCGATATCCAGCGCCGTGATCCCGGCGCTTGTCGCGGCCACGTCGAGGACATCGCGAGCTTCTGCGACGGTCACGGTTGGATGATCGGCAAGTTTGCCGGCCAGCGCCCGCAATGCGGGGTGCATGGCGTGCGGGAGCGTCATTATTTTTGCGGCATCGGGGGACATCAGTAGCCTCGGCGATAGCGGTTCGGGATGATCGGATGAACGCCGACCGGCGTCCGCTCGATGGTAATGGCCGAGCGCTGGGCGCCGGACGTCGGGCAGATGGCGGCGAGCCGATTTCGTTCGCGTTCGAGGAAGGGGACGGACCCATCATTGTACCGAAGATAGTGTTCCCCGTGCCGTACCTCGGCGCGCTTCTCGCCCGATGCGAGCATGTAAAGTGCGGCTTCGATCATCGCGAGCCGAACACAAGGATCTGCTGGCAAGAGCGGGATCGTGGCCCGCTTTGGTGGACAGCTCATTTCGTCGTTCCTTTCTTGCCTTTGGAGAGGCGTGCGCGCTGACTGATCGATGACCAGGGGAGCGCCACGTCGAGGTCAAGCAGCATCGTTTCGTCGTGCTGCCGCTGGCGCATCACGGCCTCGGGGTCTTTGCCGGTTGCCGCGATTTCATCCGTGATCGACGACAGGCCGTTTTCGACACGCTCGATTGCCGCGCGAGTTGCACGCAGTGTGTCCGGATCTTCGATCTGCGGCCCGGTCCACTCGGTCTTTAACGCCCACTGTTTTTTGGCGCGAAAATCTTCGAGCGCGTATTCTCGCGTCCGTCCCGGCCACGGCAGCCGGCCGTCGGCGATCATTTCCTCCGTGACGGACGCGAGAGCGAACTCGCACAGCGGTTCGATCAGAACTTTTCGGCGCCGATCCACAATCGCGCGGGCTTCGGCGGCGGCCACCTTCAACGCCGAATAGCTGGCCTCATTTTTGAGGCCGGTGAGGTGTTCCGGCGCAATGCCGATCGCCCGCGCAGCCTCGGCGAGACCAAGCCGAATGATCTTCTCGTAGTCGGTGAACGGCACCTTTCCGCTCAACATGTCAAATCGCTCGCCCGTGCTGAGATGTGCGATCTTCGCGCCGTGCCCGAGTTGCAGATGTGCGCCGTTCTTTTTCAATTGCTCATGCCAACCGACGCGCTGTTCCATCATCGCCGCGAGCGGGTTGGTATCGCCGCCGCCGATCGACCGAGCCACGTCAGACGTCGGCAGATCGCTCGTGACGATGCCGACGATCATGGACGCAACGTGCGCGGCCAGCACGGCGGCGTCATGCACGTTCTGCGACTGTGCGACGGACTGAATTGCCGCTGCCAATGGCGAGATGCCGCGAACAGCACCGACATCGGCATCGAAGGCGTGCACGAGCAATTGCTTGCCGCTCGCGGAGAATGTCGGAATGCGAATGCCGTTCGAGCGGGCAAAATTGTTGTCGCCGTAGTTTTGGCCAATCAGTGGCCGGATGTGGTACGCCAGCGCCCGGCCACGTTCGTCGTGCTCGACGCCATCGCGAACGATCACGTTTTTATTCTGGAAGATCGGCGGCACCCACAACCGGGTCGGGTCGATCATATTCAGGCTGGTTTTCCAGGAACTCCCGGACTTTGCCCCGTAGTCGAGAACGCTCAAGATGTCGCCGGTCCCGAGGTATGACTTCATCGCCGCGTTCTGCATCGCGCCAAATTTCATGCGGCCCTGACTGTCACACGCGCGCGGATCGTGGCTCCATTCTTTGAAACGGGCCTCGACGAACGAAGCCCACGTTTTTGCGAAGCTTGCCTCCCAGCCGAGCGCGTCGGCGTCCGGCGAAATGTTTGGTTGCAGGCCGTCACCGCCCACGGTCCATGCACAAATCAACTCCACGCCGCCGGCAAGGAAGCCGGAATTCTGCATCAATGATCGAGCGTGCGCCGTCGCTGACGGCCACGCCGAGCGCACGTCCATGTCGGCCGTGCGCAAAATCGGCGTCATGCCGATATGGGCGCGGGCGCTATCCGGGCCGCGTTCCATGTAACCCATGCTTTGCTCGGGACGGTCGATCTCCACGCCTCTACCGGGTCGATGTACGGGCACCGGAACAAGGGCCGTCGTCGGTGGCGCAACAGCGCGCACGGGGTCATCGGCGGCCTTCATGGCGCGCCTGAGTTTGTCGAACATTTTCGTTGCTCCCTATGCCGCTGTTGCAGCGGCCATCCTTTTGGCCAGATCGGCCATGCTTGATTGCGGCGCCCGGAGGCTGCCGGTTGTCGCCAATCGTTCCAGACGCGCCGGAATGTCGAAGTCGGCGCTGTAGCGAACGGCCAAGGCGAGCGTCAGCGTGTCCAAAACTTCATTGCGCCGCTGGCCTTTTTTCATCCGCCATTCGATCTTCACGCCGCCGCTGGTCTCGCGCTGAACACTTTCTTCCGCGCACGCCCATGACCACCAATGCTCGGGGAATTCATCGCGACTATGCACCTTGCCCGGCCCGGCGTCGGCCATCGCCAGCCCCGAGAGGATTTGCGCCTTGCCGCCATCGACACCGATCAGGAAAAATTTGGCCAGTGATCGCGTGATATCGCCGCCACGTGTCCACAAGGCTCGCCCTTGGCCGCTCATCCCTTTCGTCGAAAACCAGCGTTTGCCCCTTGCTCTGTGATGTTGCGAAAACTCATAGACCGCCTGCGTCTCAAAGCCGGCGTCGATCGCCACCGCTTCCACCGGCAGCATCGCGCCGGCTGGATGCTTGAACTGCTGGTCGAGCAACTTCGCAACGGCCTGCCACGTCCTTGGGTCGCGGGCCTCTCCTTGAACTTCGTGCCATTGCAACGGCCACGCTTCATCGCCATCGCCCCAAGCTACGATCTGGACGGCCAACCAACCGGCCTGAACATCCACCCCAGCCGTCACCAGCGCGGCGCCATCTGGAACGACGTTGGCCGGATAACTCTCGGCCATCTCCCTGACCGCCTCCGCGTCAGCACCCTCGCCGACCGAGCTCTCGAATGGCAGCCCGAGCCGTGTATTGAAGAACGGCGCGAGTTTGATTGGCGATCCCTTCGCGGCCTCGAACTCCCGCGCCAATTCGCCGAGCTTCAACCAAGGCGACGACAGGCCCCGGAAGCGATATGACCGCACACCCGGCATGCCATCGGCCGTGGCAAGCCATCGGCCTCCCTCCATCGCCCGCCAACGTGCCGCATCGTCCAAGACAAGGCCGCAGCAGATCATGACGTAGCGCGCGGTCTGCGGCGCGGCCGGCGTCCAATCAACGTTGTCCCATTCAGGAACGTGCTCGGCACCGCACGGACAGCGCCAGTGCCACTCCCGCTGATCGCCTTCGGCATGCAGCGCTTCGATCCGCGAGGAACCGACCTGCGTCGGGCTCGACATGAGTATCATCTTGCGCCGGGCGAACGTCGTTTGGCGGGCGCGCAGCAGGCCGATCGGATCGCCCTCCTTCCGCAGCGCCACCGGAAAACGATCGACCTCGTCGGCGATGATCAGCCGTGCAGGATGCGATGCCAGCGACGTCGGTGAGCCTGCGGACACGATCAGCAGCCGGCCGCCGGCAAACTCTTTCTGCCCCGTGTTGTTCGTGAGTGATCGTGCCGTCCGTGAACCAAATCGGGGCTTCAATTCCGGCGTGGCTTCGATCATTTGATCGGCCCGTGCCGATGCCGTGAGAGCGCTCGCGTCAGTCGGTGCCGCCCATATTATTGTGCAGGGGTCTGTCGCGACGGCCCAGGCCACGATGTTGTACCCGGCCTCGGTTTTTCCCGATTGAGAATTGCCGGCGATGACGATCTGCTGCACGGCGTCGTCGTTGACGGCATCCATGACCTCGGTGAGGTATGGCGCGCGATCGTTTAGCCACCGGCCGGGCTCTGCGTTGCCCCGCGCCAAGATGCGATGCTGGGCGGACCATTGAGAAACGGTGATCGACGGCGGCGGCGCGAAGGCGTCGAGGAGCGACCGGGCGAGGTTGGCGCCCTCAGGGCTTAGATCGACTTGCATCCGCTACCTCTTTGATTGACGAACCCATGGCGGCGATCTCGGTGCGGACGGCGGCCAGCACGTCGCGGGCAACGCGCTCCGCGGCGACGGCATCGAGGCCGACGACGCGGGCGCCGATCTGTGCGGCGGCACCGTCCATGCGCTCCAGAACGATGCCAATGACAGAACGGCAGGCGCGAAAGGCGTCGTCGGTTCGGATCAGCTCGCCCTTGGCTTTCTGCAACGCCAGATGCTCGCGCTGTGCCCTCACGGCGGTATGCGCGATGCGGGCACGGGCAAGGCTGCTCTCGGGCACTGCCGGCGCGGTGCCATCGCCCTTCGACACCGCCCGGCCGCCGGCTATCCCTTTCAACGCCGCATCAGGGTCGCGGCCCGCTTCCCAGGCTGCCCGGCATTCTTCGGCGTCGAAAAGACCGTCGCGGCCCTGCCGGTACATGCCGCGCTTGACATGCTTTCTGACGGCGCCCTCGGTCACACCAAGGCGGCGCGCCAGCTCACTGGCGTTTGCGCGATCAGCCATGACATTCTCCATCGATCGTACCGCCGCTCGGACCAGTACGGAAAAGCGGCCCATCGGTACGATGAACCGCTACCAAACCTTTGAATTGTGTGGCTTTCGCCGGTACGAGCGCATTCACTTTG
>JANXRM010000349.1 GCA_025353015.1 Hyphomicrobiales bacterium | reverse complement strand
TTGTGCGATGACAGTATAACATGCGGGATGTGGTAGGGGATAACTTCGCTGTGCGGCGATCGACGTCAGGGTTAATGCGATGGGAGCCGCGCCCCCAACAGCGGCAGCAGGGATTGGATGTCGGGGAAGACATAATCGGGTTTGGGCACGTCGGGCGAAAGCGCGATGCCGCGGCGGTTGATCCAGGCAACGGTAAGGCTCAACGGCTTGGCGCCGACCATGTCGGTGAATTGCGATTGGCCGGCGTGCAGGATTTCGTCGCGATCGCAGCCAGCGTGATCAAGGAGATAACGGAACAACGTGCCATCGGGCTTGTAGCCACGCGCGCGCTCGGCGGTACAGACGAGATCGAACTGGCGCTTCAATGGGGTGCGGGCAAGAAGATCATCATCAATGTTGGAGACGATGGCCAACCGGAAAACCTGAGCGAGGCGATCGAGGGTGGCCGTCACATCGGGGTAGAGTTCGAAGCGATCGAAGGCATCGAAATAATGCTGGATGGAGGCGGGATCGCCGGCGACGCCGAAGTGCGCGAAGGTTTCAGCGAGGCTCAAGCGACAGATAGCCTTATAGGGCTGCCATGGCTCCCAGTAGTGGGCGATGTTGCGGGCTTCCCAGTGCTCCCAGAAGTCCTTGACGTCGATGTGGCAGGCCTTCGCCTCTGCCAGGATCTGGGAAAAGGCGCCGTAGGAACTATCGCGCACGCTGATCAACGTGCCGAAGACGTCGAAGGAGATGAGCTTGCGGTGATGAAGCTGCATGGCAGGATATTCCGCAGTTTTCCGCGAGCAACCCGTAGCAATTCAAATCGCAGGATCTAGGTCGGGTCGAGCCCTTTTTCCAAGACCCGACGGGGTTGGTCGCGGCGCCTGTGGTGTCGGGTCTCGTGCCTCGATCCGAACTACGATCTGCACACGTGTTAGCCTTGAAGCGGTCAGCCGATGCGGTGCACCCAACCGTGCGGGTCGGGTGCCGTGCCGCGCTGGATATCGACGAGCTTTTGCTTGATGCGCATCGTCGTCTGGCCAGGACCGCCGGCGCCCATTTTGAATTCGCCGGCCGGACTGACGACACGGCCGATGGGTGTGACGACGGCGGCGGTGCCGCACGCAAACGCCTCGGTCAACTTGCCGCTGGCGGCGTCCTCGCGCCACTGATCGATAGAGTACGGTGCTTCGCGGACGGTCAGGCCCTCAGCGCGGGCGAGCGTCATCAGGCTGTCGCGCGTGATGCCGGGAAGGATGGTGCCCGTCAGACCAGGCGTTTGCAGCGAGCCGTCGTCGAAGACGAAAAACACATTCATGCCGCCGAGTTCTTCCACCCAGCGGCGTTCGGCGGCGTCCAGATAGACGACCTGATCGCAGCCGTGCTTCGACGCCTCGATCTGGGCGACGAGGCTGGTCGCGTAATTGCCACCGCATTTGGCAGCACCCGTGCCGCCGGGAGCCGCGCGCGTGTAGTCCTGCGAGATCCACAGCGACACGGCGGGCGCGCCGCTTTTGAAGTAGCCGCCGACAGGCGAAATAATGACGAGATAGAGATATTCGGCCGACGGCTTGACGCCGAGGAACACCTCACTCGCGAACATGAAGGGGCGGATATAGAGCGAACCACCCTCGACGGTCGGGAACCAATCGCGGTCGATGGTCACGACCTGGCGGATCGACTCCAGGAACAATTCTTCTGGCAACTGCGGCATGGCGAGACGCTGAGCAGAGTCGCGGAAGCGACGTGCGTTGGCGTCGGGACGGAAGGTCGCGAGTGAACCGTCGGCAAGGCGATAGGCTTTCAGCCCCTCGAAGATCTCTTGCGCATAATGAAGGACAGCGGAGGCCGGATCGAGCAGCAGCGGCTTGCGGGCCGTAATCTTGGCGTCGTGCCAGCCCTTACCCTCGGTATAGCGGACGATCGCCATATGGTCGGTGAACACCCGGCCGAAGCCAGGATCGGCCAGCAATTTCGCGCGATCTGCTATGCTGACAGGTTCGGCATTGCGCTCGACCACAAACGACGGCTTTGTTTTCGCATGAGCGTCGCTGAGCTTTGTCATGGGATCACCTCGTTGTGGTCGTGGTTCTGTTCGATGGTGGATTTTTTTTCTGAAAGATGGCGCGCGGCCATGTAAGCACCGGAATTGGCGTACCAATACGCTCGACGTCGCGTCTGCTGGGATGCCGGGCAACGTGTTTGATGTTTTGCCCAAACCCTCGGCAGAAGGGGCTTGCCACGAGTAACAATCGGCTCCAAATATGTCAACATGGCTGACGTAACTTCACCTGCTGGACCCGTGCCCAACGCGATTACTCCAACGTCCGGGCCAGACCGCAAAAGTTCCGGAGTCAAAAGCACCGGGGAAGCGCGCGCGCCGGTGAGCGGCGGGCGGTCCAAAGCGCGCGAGCGACCGGCTGCAGGTGACGTCGAACTCGTTGCGATGGTCGAGTTGCTGTTCTTCGCCTATCGCGATTTCACTGCGGAGCCTGATGCGATCCTGGGGCAAATTGGCTTTGGACGGGCGCACCACCGCGTTCTACATTTCGTCAACCGCAATCCGGGTCTCCGGGTGGCGGACCTTCTCGACGTGCTCAAGATTACAAAACAGAGCCTCGCGCGCGTTTTGCGCCAACTCGTCAGCGAGGCCTACGTCCAGCAGACGGCGGGCGCCAGCGATCGCCGGGAGCGGCGCTTGTATGTCACCGAAAAGGGGCGTGAGCTGGCGGTGCGCTTGCTCGATCTCCAGACGCGACGGCTGGCCGCGGCGTTAAAGGCGGCCGGCGCCGACGCCGAACGGATCACGCAAACCTTCCTGCTCGCGGTGATCGCTGAAACCGACCGAGCCGAGGTCAAGCGCCTGGTGTCGGGGCGCCGAAGCACCGTTGCCAATTCAGATGGAGACGGCCGATGACGATGCCCGAAATGAACCGCCGCGATCCCCTGCCCGACAACGCGCCACATATTCTCGTTGTCGATGACGACGATCGCATCCGTGATCTCCTGGCGCGCTATCTCTTCCAGAGCGGGTTTCGCGTGACGGTGGCCGAGGACGTGAAATCGGCCCGTGCCGCCATGCGCGGTTTGACGTTCGATCTCGCTATTCTCGACGTCATGATGCCGGGCGGGGAATCAGGCCTCGACCTGGCGCGCGATCTCAAGCGCATGGCGCCGATCCCGATCTGTATGCTGACCGCGATGGCGGATCCGAAGGATCGGATCGCCGGCCTCGAGATCGGGGTGGACGACTATGTCGTCAAGCCGTTCGAGCCGCGCGAGCTGGTCTTGCGCCTGCAGAATATCCTGCGCCGCGGCCGCGTCGGGTCGTCGTCGTCGAAGGACGAAATCCGCTTGGGCGTGCATACGTTCCATATCGGCCGCGGCGAGCTGAAGCGCGGCGACGAGACGATCAAGCTGACCGAGCGCGAGCGCGATCTCATGCGGCTATTTGCGGGCCGGCCCGGCATGCCGATCCAGCGGCACGAGCTGGTCAACGACGAGGCGACGGCCAACGAACGCGCCATCGATGTGCAGATCAACCGTCTGCGGCGGAAAATTGAAATCGACCCGTCGTCCCCGGTCTATCTACAGACGGTGCGCGGCAAAGGCTACATCCTCTATGTCGACTGAACGGGCAGCATCCGGATCTGGAGCGTCTGAGCTCACGGCCGCCGCCCCAACCGAGGGCGCGCAGCCTTCGGCCGCAAAGCCCGTTGCCAGAATTGCCACGGCGCTTGGCTTCTCCGCAGCGCACGCCGCCGCCGCGACGCACGCCAGAAATACGAGCAAGACGACTGGCGAGAATGCCGCTGAGAATACGGGCGGACAAACGGATCGGGAAACGTCCGGACCAGGCTGGCCGTCCTGGTTGCAGTGGCCCGCAGCGCTGCCGGTTCCCCCGATCAATTGGCCGCTGCTGCGCCGCCTGCGCCTGAGACTGGCCGCGTTCACTGGCGAGTTGGTGCCGAAAGGACTTTATGCGCGCGCCCTGATCATCATCATCGCGCCCATTGTCCTGCTCGAAAGCGTGGTGGCGTTCTCGTTCATGGAGCGGCATTGGCAATCGGTGACCCGCC
>JANXRM010000331.1 GCA_025353015.1 Hyphomicrobiales bacterium | reverse complement strand
CCGCCGGCGATGACGAAGGCGATCAGCTGGTAGCGGCGCACGTTGATGCCGATGAACTGGGCACGCTCGGGATTGTCACGGATCGTATTCAGGATGCGGCCGAATGGGCTGCCCGAGATGCGGCGCAAGGCGGCAATCCCGAGCGCTGATAGGATCAGCGCTAGAAAGAAGTATTTCGAGCCGACCCGCATTGATCCGACGCCTGGAATGACATCCATCCAGCTCATGTCCGGCATCGGCACGCGTGGGTAGCCTTGCTCGCCGCCGGTGACCTCGTTCCATTTGAAGGAGATCGCCCAGATGATCTGCGCGCAGGCGAGTGTTAGCATCGAGAAATAAGTTTGCGTCAGCTGCACACAGAAATAGCCGAAGATCAGGGCGGCGGCGGCACCGCCAAGTCCCCCGAGTATCCAGGCCGGAAGGAAGGGCACGCCGAGGTCGCCCATGATGATACCGCAGACATAGGCGCCAACGCCGAAGTAGGCGGCATGCCCGAACGGAACCAGGCCCGTGGTGCCCAGCAACAGATTGAGGCTCGTTGCAAACATCGCGAAGATGACGATGTAGGTCGCGAGATCGATGTAATAGCGGGACGCGAAAAATGGGATCGTCGCGGCCATCACCGTGAAGACCAACGTCCAGGGAATGCGATCGATCAGCGAGGCTTTTTCAGTTCCGGAGATCATGTGCGCGCACTCCCGAGGAACCGCCAGGGTTGCGCGATGAGCACGCCCACGGCCAAGACGATCGCGATGCCGACTGGGACCGAGCCCGGGAGAAACAGGAACAGCACGCCGAAGGTCAGCGGCACGCCATAGGCCAGCGCTGCATATTGCGATTTGCACCAGGGCCGGATGATCAACACAACGGCCATTAGAATAAACGCGGCGACAATAGAAAAGCGCGGCTGCACCAGGATACCAAGCGCCAAGGTAACGCCGTAGGCCAGCGATCCGAACAGCGTGCCCCAGACCGAGCCCAGGCCGCCGATGACGACGACAATGAAGACTTCGATGATGATATCGACGTCGAGGCCCGGCGCGATGCCCTTGATCGGTGTGACGAGCGCACCTGCCAAGCCCGCCAACCCCGAGGCCAACATGAACATGCTGGTGTAGAGCCAGGATACGTTGGTGCCCAGCGCACCGAGCATCTCCCGGTCCTGGGCCGCGGCCCGGATGATGCGGCCGAAGCTTGTACGATTGAGCAGCAGCCAGAAGCCTCCGGCGATCAAAAGGCCGACGACGATGATGACGAGATCATAATAGGGCAGCCGCACATCCAAAGCCGTGAAATGGCCCGATAACGCATCCGGCCGCTGCACAGACACGGACTGCGTGCCCCACAGGAATTTGCAGGCATCGGAAAAGACCAGCACCAGGGCATACGTGAAGAGCAGCTGGTAAAGCTCGTCCACCTTGTACATATGCCGCAACAGCAGCCGCTCAACGAGGCCGCCGAGCACCGCGACAAGTGTTGCCGAAATCAAGACGGCCGACCAGAAGCCAAGCATACTGTTGCCGGTCAGATAGTGCACGAAATACCACGCGATATAGGCTCCGATCATATAGAGCGAGCCGTGCGCGAAATTGATGATCTTGAGCACGCCAAAAATCAGCGATAAGCCCGAAGCGATAAGAAACAGGAACATCGCCGTTGTCAGGCCGCCGCGGAGCTGGCCGAGAATGAGCGTCAGATCCGGTAGTTGGAACAAGGCCCACACTCCTCCACGGCCACGCGTGGCCGCTGCAAATTCACAATGCGTTACTGAAAGATCGCAACATTTCTGGGTGCACCGCTGCTGCCACGGTATGCAGCGGGCTTTTGCAGTCGACGTTGACTGCGTCCGCTAGGCATCGGGCGATCCGTTCGCCTGAGTGAGGATCGCCCGGGACGCCCTCCTCAATCCATGAACGGCGCGGGATCGATGTATTTCGCGTCCTTCATGACGGCGGCGGCACCGCCGGCCGGATCTTTGATCATCTCACCATAGAATTCGCCCCGATCGGCCTGATGATCCTTGGCGCGCATGGTCTGCTTGCCGATGGGCGTCTCGATGGTCAGGCCCAGCAACGCGGCCGCGACCTTGTCGTTGTCCACCACGCCCGCCTTCTTGATGCCTTCCACCAGGAACTGCATGCCGATGTACATCATGATCGGCCAGCTCGATGGCGGATCTTCCTTGGTGAAAGCCTTGATGCGCTCGATGTACTTCTTGTGCGCCTCTGGTTCGCCGGGATAGCTCGGCAGATCATAGGCGTTAGCGATGATGCCGAAGGGGTATTCGGCGCCGAGCGCGCGTGTCGCCTCGACCGAGCCCGCCTCGCCGCCATTGACGACCCGGTTCTTGACCGCGTCGAACATGCCGAGGGGCTTTGCCTGCTTCGCCCAGGTGACGAAATGGCCGCCCCACATCGCGGAGAAGATGGCGTCCGGCTTCTTCGACATCTGCGCGTTAATGAAGGGGGTGTAGTCGGCCTCACCGAGTTTCGGCCATTGCGAGTCCACGACCTCGACGTCGGGCCGCAACTTCTTGAGGTGAGCCGTGAATTCCTTATTAATGTCCTGACCATAGGCGTAGTCGTGGGCGATGATCGCAACTTTCTTCACATCCGCCCACTTCGCCATGATCTCGGCGCAGGACCGGCCTTCGCTCGTCGAGTTCGCAGCGGTCCGGAAGATATAGGGATGCAGGTTCTGCGGCGCCGTCAGCTGGTCGGTCTTTGGGATCGGCGCAATCAGAATGATCTTGTTTTCCTTGGCGATGGTCGAAACCGCGGGCCCTTCGGCCGAGGTCAGCGTGCCCACCAGGAAGTCCACGTTTTCTTTCAGGATCATTTCGCGGGCCACGCGGACCGCCTCATCGGGCGTTGCCTTGCTATCGCGCACCACGAGCTCGATATTGCGACCGAGTACGCCACCAGCCGCGTTGACCTCTTCCACATACATGCGGGCGCCCTTGAGGGCTGGGTCACCGAACAGTGCTGCAGGGCCGGAGAGCGGGATCGGCACACCGATCTTGATTGGACCAGTTTGGGCGCTGACGGCGCCAGGAAGTGCCGTCAAAGCGAGCGGCAGCGCGCCGAACGTGCGGCGAGTGATCTTCATTCCGTTTTCCTCCCACGATAGCGGTTCATACCCGCAAAAAAAGAAGCACCATCTTGGCTGTGGTGTTCGCATTCGTCGCTCAGACATTGCCTTGGGGAACCTGGTCTGTCAAAGCGGTAGTGCTGCGGGTGCCCGAGATGCCCTGAGAAAAGGGTTCGCAGCGCACGCAACGACTTAAATTTGGACGGCGGATCACTGCTTGGCTGCCAGCCTCAGCCGGGCCGGCGCCCGCTGCCGAGCATCAGGACCAGGGGAATGGCGGCGATCGACATGGCTGTATAGAGCAGGAAGGCGTTCATGTAGCCGAGCATCGCCGCCTGGCGGTTGATCTCGCGTGCAATTGTGGCCATGCCGGCCGCCGTTTCAGTGGTCCAAGCGCCCATGGCGAAGGGCTCGGTCAAAACCTTGTTATAGGGCGACAGCATCTCGACCATGCGACTGTAATTCGCCGTCGTCGTGCGCACGATCTCGGCCACCGTGATCGAGATGAAGAAGCTCGAGCCGATGCTGCGCATGAGATGCAGCACGGATATTGCTTCGGGCCTGAGCTGCGGCTCCAGCGTGCGGAACGCCGTTGTCACGATCGGGGTCCAGATCAGCCCGACGGCGAGGCCCTGGAGATAGGCATTGGCGCACATAGAGGAGAGCGACGCATTGAGATTGAGGCTCGCGAGCCAGAAGCCAGAAATGATCTGCATGCCGAAACCGGCGCACATGCCGAGGCGCGGATCGAACCGCTGCGCGAAGATGGACAAAAAGGACCCCGACATCACACCGGCGCCGCGGAAGCTGATAACGAAGCCGATCAGCCCATCGGGATAGCCGAGTTGGTTCTGCAGCAACGGCGGAATCAGCACCATCGGCGTGAAGTTCAACATGCCGAAGATGAGGATGAGACCGAGGCCGATGACGTAGTTGCGATCCAGCAGCAGGCGCGGCGACAGGAACGGGCTTTTCGCCGTCACGCTATGCGCAATGAAGATATAGAGCGAGAGCAGCGCCAACGCCGCTTCTATGCGGATTTCCGTCGCTTCGAACCAGTCGAGCCGCTGACCGCGCGAAAGCAGGACCTGCGCCGAAGCAATAGCGACCGACAACGAAATGAACCCGATCCAATCGAGGGACACGGGCTTGCGCCGGATATCCTCGGGCAGCGCGAAACGTGCCGCCATGCAGGCCATGAACGCCACCGGCGCGATCATGAAGAAGCCCCACCGCCAGCCGTAGGCCTCGGCGAGGTACCCCGCAAACGTCGGGCCCAGTACGGGCCCGATCGTATTGGTCGTGCCAAAAATTGAGATCACGAGGCCATGTTGATGGCGCGGAAATACATCCAGCAGAATGGCTTGGCCGAGCGGCTGGATCGGGGCGCCCATGCTGCCTTGCACCAGGCGCCAGAAAACGAGGCCTTCCAGCGACTGGCTCAAGCCGCACATGATGGTCGAGGCGGTAAAGCCCGCGAGGCTCCAGAACTGCACGTTGCCGCGGCCGTACTTGTTCACGAGCCAGCCGGTCATCGGCATAGTGACGGCGGTCGCCAGGATATTGAATGTGACCGTCCACGAGACTTCGTCCTGGGTTGCCGATAGTGCCCCTTGAATCTGAGGCAGAATGGCTGCCACCGAGAACGTGGCCGCGTTGAACGCGCTCGAAGCGACCAGCACCGTGACCAAGACAAAGATGCGCCGGGGGAACGTCAACTGCAGTGCCGGCTGATCCTGATCCGTCGTCACATCCGTTCCGCCCCGTCCCTGCCGCACCTGACACATTTATAACACATTCCGGCCAAGGCGGAAGCATTGCCATCCCGCGGATCTGATTGCTGGTTATCCGCGCCACGGCTTGAAGCCAGCCGTCATGTCCGCGTCGGCAGGCCTTTGCCTTCGCCGAGGTCCCAATAGAGGCCGGCCATCAGGCCAACGGCGCTCTTCGACAGGCTCATCAGGATGTGCTCGTCCGCGGCGTGCTGCGAGCAGGACGCGTAAGAATGGGGAATCCAGATGGCGGGGATGCCGAGATGGTCGGTGAAGATCTCGTTGCAGATCGAGCCACCAGAGGAGGGAATGATCGCCGGCTTGCCGTTCGACGAACGCTGCAAAGAGCCCTGCACGAACGTCGCCCAGGGATGATCGGGCTCGACGCGCGAGGCGTGGAAGAAGCCGTCGTTCGAGGCCGGCGGCGGCAGCACTTTAACAAGAGTATGGCCATGGGCCGCCAGATGCCGTTCCAGTGCCGGAATGATGTCGCCGACGTCGGTGCCAGCGATGAAGCGCAGCTGGCAATTGGCCACGGCTTTCGGCGGAATGGCATTGACCGGCCGGCCTGGCGTTCCCGTCCAAAAGGTCAGGATGTTGAACGTGTTGGCCGCGTAGACTCGTTCCGCGGGTTTCAGGTCCGGCTCACCCCACCAGAGGTCGACCGCGGGACCTTTGTCACCACCGTCGATCTCGACGTCGGCCAGGACATCGCGCACGGCCTTCGACATGGGCGGCGCCTTCAAGGCATCGACCAGCAATTCGCCGTTCAGCCCGACGATGGAGGCCAGCGCGTGCGCCAGGATGAAGCCTGGATTGGCGATCAGACCGCCCCAGTTGCCGGAGTGGTGCCCGCCCTCACGCAGATCGACGACGAGATCAAAATTCATTGCACCGCGGCAACCGAGCGCCATGGTCGGGCGGTCCTGGCGGACGCGGGGGCCATCGGAGGCAATCAGCACGTCGGCGGCAAAGTCTGACTTTTTGGCGCGCACGAGTTCAGCCAACCCCTTGGAGCCTGCCTCCTCGCCCATCTCGATCATGAACTTGGCGTTGAAGCCCAGTTTGCCGCCGCGGGCATCGAGGATGGTCCGCAACGCGGCCATGTTGAGCGTGTGCTGACCTTTGTTGTCGGCCGTGCCGCGGCCGTAGAGCCGGTCGCCGTCGCGCGCCGTCATCCAGGGGCCTTGGCCCTTGGTCCATTGGTCTTCCAGTCCGCGCACCACATCGCCGTGGCCATAGCCGAGAACCGTCGGGAGCTTCGCGTCCTCGATGCGCGTGGCAAGCAGAATCGGCCCTTGGCCTGGGAATGGGTTGTCGTAGGTCTTGCACTGAAAGCCCATAGCGGCGAAGGCGGGCTTCATCTCCTGATCGAAATAGCAATGGCATTCCGCGATGGCGCCGGGATCGGGGAATTTCTGGCTTTCCGTCTTGATGGCGACGCGGCGCGCCAGTTCCGCCTCGAAGTGGCCGTCTGTTACGTAGGCCTCGGCCCGGGCGATGGTGCTGGCGCGGCTGACGGTGACGGACGGCGTCGGCATGGTTGGGTCTCCGGAGCAGGTACGGGGAAACGATTGCGAGGCATCCTGGCGAGGCTGTCCGGCCTGTGCGACGAACGGGCTTCTTTTGGATGCAAAGTCGATTGTGCCGTTCGCACACCATTCGCGCAAGCGTACCAGTACATGCGAAACGGCGCCAAGC
>JANXRM010000323.1 GCA_025353015.1 Hyphomicrobiales bacterium | reverse complement strand
GGCATGAGCGGGCGGTTCGCGATCACGGCGCCACCCAGTCGTGACGGCCGCCAGATCGGCGAATTCACGCACGACAGCGGCAACGACCCGAGCCACGATCACGTCGTGTTCCATCTGCAGGGCGGCGGTCTGGTGACCTACAACGATGCGCGGCGGTTTGGCTACATGAGCCTCATCCCCGCGGACGAGATCGCGCTTCATCCCCACTTCAAGGCCTTAGGGGTCGAGCCGCTCGGCAACGAATTCACGCCACATTTCCTGGCCGAACAGGCGCACGGGCGAAAAACCGACCTCAAGGCCTTCCTGATGGACCAGCGCATCGTTTGCGGTCTCGGCAACATCTACGTCTGCGAAGCCTTGTTCCGGGCAGGCCTGGCGCCGACGCGCGCCGCACATAGTCTTGCCCGCCGCAACGGCCAGCCGACGGAGCGCGCCGAAAAGCTCGTTCCCGAAATCCGTGCCGTCCTGACGGCAGCCATCGAAGCCGGCGGATCGACGCTCCGGGACTACAAGCAGGCCGATGGCTCGCTCGGCTATTTCCAGCATACCTTCGCGGTCTATGGACGCGAAGGCGAGCCTTGCCTGAGACCGGGCTGCACTGGCACTGTCAAACGCACCGTCCAAGCCGGACGATCGACATTCCATTGCACCGCCTGCCAACGCTGAAGCGCAGGCTGTCAGCCAGAACAACCGAACGAAGACCAGTACAACCGAACGAAGAAAGGTGCAGCATCCATGAGCTACCAGAACATCATCGTCGAGACGAAGGGCAAAGTCGGGCTCGTCAGGCTCAACCGGCCATCGGCACTGAATGCACTCAATGGCGCCCTGATCGCCGAACTCAGCCAGGCGATCGACGGTTTCGAAGCCGACGACAACATTGGTTGCATCGTGTTGACCGGCAGCGAGAAAGCATTCGCGGCCGGCGCCGATATCAAGGAGATGCAATCGAAGTCCTACATGCAGGCGTACAAGGAGGACTTCATCGGCAGCTGGGATCGCGTCGCGCGTGCGCGCAAACCCGTGATTGCCGCAGTTGCCGGGTTCGCGCTCGGCGGCGGTTGCGAGCTTGCCATGATGTGCGATTTCATCATCGCCGCCGACACCGCCAAATTCGGCCAGCCCGAGATCAAGCTCGGCGTCATGCCGGGTGCTGGTGGCACGCAGCGGCTCGCCCGGTTCGTCGGTAAAGCCAAGGCCATGGATATGTGCCTCTCGGGCCGGATGATGGACGCCGCCGAAGCCGAGCGTTGCGGCCTCGTTTCCCGCGTCGTGCCGGCCGACAAGCTGATCGAGGAGGCCTTGAAATCGGCCGACGCGATCGCGGGCATGTCGCAACCGATCGCGATGATGACGAAAGAGTCGGTCAATCGCTCTTTCGAAACGACGCTTGGGGAGGGCATCCGCTTCGAGCGGCGCGTTTTCCACGCCATGTTCGCAACCGCCGATCAGAAGGAAGGCATGGCGGCCTTCGTCGAGAAGCGGAAGCCGAATTTCAAGAACGGCTGAAGACGGAACAGTGGCACCGTCACCGTGACGTCGGGGATGGGGTCAGCTCCCGTCCCTATTTCGCGCCTTGAAGGTGTCGATCCAGTTCCTGGATCCGGCCGCCGTGGAGCTGTCCTGCTTTTCAGTCGAGGCTGCTGCAGGTGCCGGCCGGCGATAGGTCCCGGCGACGATTTCAGGCGCTGCAAAACGGCCGGCTTCCAGATCCTTGGCCGGCGCTTCAGCTGGCATGTTTTGCGGATACGATCCCGCGATGACTTCGACACCGGCAGGCACGTTTGCTTGACTGGAAACGGCAGCTTTCGGTGCTGCGGCGCCTTTGTCTGGGGCACTTTTCGTTTGGGCACCGCTGACTTGAACACCGCTTGCTTGGGCACCTACCGGAACGTTGGGCGCGAGCGGCGCAGCGGCCGTCATTTTCGCCTTCTCCGGCACCGAAGGCGGTGCCACTGGACTGGCCGCTGACGGTACGGGTTCAGCGTTGATGATCCGTGGTTGCCCCCTGAACAATGGCCGGCTGGCGGGCTCAGCTGGTTTGCTGACCGTCTCGGTCGACGATTGGTTGGGCCCTGCGGCCGGCGCCGCGATGGACGCGCGGTCTTCTGGCGCAGGCAGTGCTGGAGGCACCGACGGGCTTGTTGCGAGCGCAGGCCGGGGCGCAGGCGCGGCTGGTTCTGGCGCTGTCACCGGGCGCTGTTCGACCGCGACATGCACGGCCGCCAGTGTCGGCTGCGAGGCGGCGGCGTCCGTGATGGCCAGAAGCTTCCGCTTTGCGGCCGGATGCTTAGCTGTCAGGCGGTCCTGCAAGGCGGCCGTATAATGGGTGTCAGACTTAAAGGGTGCTTTCGCGCGCATATGCACGACCATGAACCCGCGTGCCTTCAATTCCGTCAGAATGGCGGGCAGCGCTCGTGCCGTCTGTGGCTTGATGTCGTGGAACAGCATGATGCCGCCATGCTCCGCCTCGGCCTGCGCCAGTGTCCGGTCGATCAGGCGGCCGGGATCGGCAATATAGGAATCGTTCGAGACCACATCGACGCTGAAGGCCGCGATATCGCGGCGTTCGAGGTGTTCGAGCAACGACGGCGAGTCATTCAAGCCTGGAAAGCGGAAGAACGGCGCAATCGGCTTACCGGCCGCGAGTGTAACGGCTGCAAAACCCAATTCGATCTGCTCCCGCGCCTGCTCGCCCTTGAGGCGCCGCAGGTTCATGGGATGCGACCAGGTGTGCGTGCCGAGCGTATGCCCACGCTGTATCACCTCCTGGACCAGCTCCGGATAGGCGATCGCCATTTGGCCGACGGAAAAGAAGGTTGCTTTCGTGCAGTGCCGGTCGAGCGTGTCGAGAATGGACTTGGTAACGCCCGGCATTGGCCCGTCGTCGAAGGTCAGCACGACCTCTTTCGGCGCCAAGAAGCTTTTTTCGTGCACTTGCTTGGTGATGACGCCGAACAACGGGCCGCCGGACGTGTCGATTTCGACGGTTCGGGCGACACCGATGCCGTCCGGGCACGCGGCGCCCGCAGCGCCTGCCGCCCAAACCGGAGCGATACAAATAGCGGCCACCGACACTAGCAGCCGGGCCGTCCTGGAGGGTGCATTAACAAAGGCGCGCGCGCCGAAAATTGGCATCGACAACTCCGGATGTGGGCAAGGTGAGGGTCTGCAACGCCACACGAAGGAATCGACGCACGAAGCAATAAACGGACGGCGTGACCATCATCGATCGCGGGACCACCCAGCAAGAGGCACCGGTTCGTCCTGATGCAATTCAGCAACCACTGTTGTGCGAATGACGCATTTTAGCCCCAAGACGACGCTCAGTCCTGCATCTACAGGGATCCGGTTAACAGTTGGCGAATAGACACGCGCCATCGCCAAACACGCGGCTAGATGACCGATCAAGACAGCAACAGGACGCGAGGCACCCAACC
>JANXRM010000369.1 GCA_025353015.1 Hyphomicrobiales bacterium | reverse complement strand
GCGATGGTGCAGGTGTCGCCAACGAGCCATTGCCGCCCCGCGAGCGCCTTGTCCGCGAACGCGAGGGAGGCCTCGGCCAGCGGCCGGAAATGCGCCATGACCGCGGGATCGACCGTGCGGAACCGGCTGAAGTGACGAACTTTGGCGATGTTGGTGATCGCGTCGGATTCCCATGACAGCCATTCGCGGGCGCGCCAGCGGTCCTGATCTGTCGCGCCTTCGAACTTGCCCGTTGCCCGCGCCAGGTAATCCAGGATGACGTTGGATTGGACGATCGTCAGACCCTTGTACTGAAGTGCGGGAACCTGCCCGTAGCGATTGACGGCGAGGTAGGCCGCTTCCTTTTGCACCCCGTTCTTGAGGTTCACCGTGCGGAACGAAAACGGCAGCCCCGAGAGTGCGAGAAACAGCATCGGTTTGTAGCTGGAGCTCGATGTAAAGCTGCCGAAGAGCGTCAATCGATCCTGCATTTCCTTATTGCTCCTGGTTGGCACGGTTGGACTGCCGCTCCAAGCTGCATTCATGCGCATCCTGTAGCGATTGTCCACGTGGGCATGCGATGCCGCAAACGAAAACGCGCCCCGGACAACCGGAGCGCGTTGAAAACGTCAGGCTAATGTCGTTAGGCTACGAGGCCGTCAGCTCACGATGCGGCCGGCGGTTGCGGCACTTCCGGACGTTGCACGCCCGCCGTCGGGTCATCCATGCGACGGGATTTGCCCTCGAAGAAGGCGCCCTGCTCGATCGCCAGTTGGCTGTGAAAGATATCGCCCTCGACTTTGCTCGAGGACTGGAGCACGACGCGCTTGCCGCGGATCGATCCCATCACGGTGCCACGGACGATGACTTCGTCGGCGACGATGCCGCCCGTGATCCTGGCGCTTTCGCCAACCACGATGTTGGCTGCGTGCAGATCGCCCTGGACCTCGCCGTCGATGTGAACTTCGCCTTTGGAGACGAGATTGCCGATGATGGTGAGATCGGAGCCGATCTGCGATTGGCTGGCCTGACCGGTCCTGGTGCCCGTCGTGGCCGGGCGGCTGATTGCCGCGCCGAGATTGGTCGGCATCGATCCATTCGGCAGTGGCGGTGCGCCATTGCGGGCCAGATCAAAAGCAGCAGGCTCAGGCTTTTTCGTGAACATCGTATTCGACTCCCTCGACGCAACTCGTCCCCAAAAACTGATGCGGTATGCCGTCAATCAAGTTGGCCCATCCTGGCTTCAACAGCGCCAAGCGGGCCCCTTGCCGAACGTTTACTCCGTTACGGTCCTCCGTCACAGCCGATCGCCCTGTTGTCATGGCATCTGGCGAAGATGGCACAGGGTTCATACCGGACCGAAGTGCTGATTACTTCAAGATCTCTAGCATGGAAATTGTGACAGGTCATCGGCAAAGGCGCAGCAATTGCGCGATGGCAGCAAATGGCGTTAACTGCTGTGGTCGGCAAAACGTCGCACCAAATACTTGCCTCGTTTAAGCCTCAAGTCGGGACGAAACTCGCGCGAGCCAAAATTTTGCGCCCTCGCCCATCTGTTATGGTAGTTTAGCCGCTGACGATCGCCGCCGAACACCATTTTGGATGCCTACGTCACCGGATGCCCCCTCAACGGATGCCCCATGCGCCCGCCATCCAGTTCCCAGGCTACCCCCGAGGCCACGCCAGCTCGTCCTCAGGCTGCGGCCCCTGAATCTGCTGTGCCGGGCACCGCGGCCCGCAACCCCGGTCCCGAGGTTTTCGAGCGTAAAGTTCGGTTGAGCGGCATCGCTCTGTTCTTCGAACGGATCTGGCCGCGCATCTGGCTGCTTCTCGGTCTTGCGGGTTGTTTTATCGTGCTTTCCTTGCTTGGCAGCTGGTCGCTTCTTTCCGAGGCCGCGCACAAGATCGTGTTGGCGGGTTTTGGTTTGGCGGGGCTGGGACTCGCCGCCTATGCCGCGCGCACGCCGTGGCCAAGCCGCGACGAAGCCGTGCGCCGCTTGGAGCGCCGATCCGGGGTGCCGCATCGGCCCGCGTCGGCCTATGAGGATACGCTTTCGGCAGCACCGCACAGTCCGGAGACGATGGCGCTCTGGCAGGCGCACAAGGCACGGTTGGCCAGGCTCCTGGATCGCATGAAGGTCGGCCGACCGTCGCCACGCGCGGATCGCCTGGATCCGTTCGCCTTCAGGGCGCTGCTTGTCGCGGGTATGGCATTGCTGGCTGTTGCGGTCGGCGATAGCGCCGCTGACCGGTTGCGCGCAGCCTTCCGGTTCGGCGTGCCTGTCCTTGGCGCCGAAGCGCGTCTGGATGCCTGGATCACGCCGCCTGCCTATACAGGGCGCCCGCCAATCGTGTTGGCCGACGGCTCGCGTCCGGCAGGTTCGCCGCCGCTCGGGGGAGAAAACGACGCGCACGAAGTACCTGAGAACAGCACGCTGATCGTGCGCGCCAGTGGCGCCAAGGGCTTCGTTCTCGAGGTCACGCCCGAGGGCAAATCACCGGTCCGCATGGAGGCCAAGGCCCCGCCCGTCGAGGCATCACAAGCCGGAGCAGTCGCCGCGCCGCGGTCTGAGATCGCCGAGGCTAAACTCGATCTCAAGACATCCTCCAAGATCCGGATCGTCGGCCTCTCCGGCACCCCGCCCTGGCAGATCAAAGTCACCCCGGATACGCCGCCGAAGATCGCACTGACGAAGGATCCCGAGCGTATGCCCCGGGGTGCCTTGAAACTCTCCTATAAAATCGAAGACGACTATGGCGTTCTCTCGGCCGAAGGGCGCCTCACGCGGGCGCCGAAAAAGGCTGGGGACCCCGCGACCAGTTGGGCGCGGCCGGCCGCCAACAAGGGCGCCCGTCCGCCACTCGAGCGTCCGCCAGTGCTGGCGCTGCGTTTGCCCAGGGCCAACGCCAAGCAGGCTGATTCATCGAGTTATCACGAACTCGCGGGGCATCCGTGGGCCGGATCGCGCGTGCGCCTGATGCTGACTGCCAAGGATCATGCCGGCCAAACCGGCCGCAGCGAACCATATGAATTTATTTTGCCGCAGCGCAGCTTCGAAAATCCCATCGCCAGGGCCGTTGTCGAGCAGCGCCGGTTGCTGGTCGAAGATCCGCGCAATCGGCCCCGTGTCCTCGAAGGTATCGAGGCGATCACTCTCGAGCCCGACGGCTTTTTCACCGATACGCGAGCCTACCTTGGTCTGCGCTCGGCCTATTGGCGTCTCGAACGGGACAAGTCGCGGGCCAGCCTGAAGTCGGTGGTCGAACAACTCTGGCAAGTGGCGCTGCGGCTGGAGGATGGCAATCTGTCGGAGGCTGAACGGGCGCTGCGCGAGGCCCAGGAAAAGTTGACCAAGGCGTTGCAGGATGGGGCTTCCGACGCCGAAATCCAGAAACTGATGAATGAGCTGCGCCAAGCGCTGGCCCAATTCATGGAGCAACTGGCAAAGCAGGGTGATCAGTCGCCCCAGCAGCAGCAGGATGCGCAATCGCGCGTCATCCGGCCGCAAGATCTCGAACGCATGATGCGCGACATCGAGAATATGGCGCGGCAAGGTTCACGCGATTCAGCACAGCAGATGCTCAGCCAGCTCCGCGACCTGCTCGAGCAGTTGCAGAATGGGCGGATGGCCCAGGGGCAGCAGGGTCAGCAGGGCCAGCAAATGATGCAGATGATGGACCAGTTCGGGGACATCATCGGCAAACAGCAGCAGCTTCTCGACGACACGCTTGGCGAGCAGAACCGCCAGGATGGTCAGCAGGGGCAACAGGGCCAGCAGCCAGGACAGCAGCCAGGCCAGCAAGGACAGCAGCCAGGGCAACAGCCAGGCCAGCGCGGGCAACGTGGCCAGCGTGGGCAGCGTGGCGACGGTCAAGCTCAAGGTAATGGCCAGAACGGCGAGCCAGGCCAAAATCCGGGCCAAAACCCTGGAGGGCTGGGCCAGCGTCAGGGTGAATTGCGCGATCGCATGGGACAGATGCGTGGAAAAATGCAGCAGTTCGGGATGGCCCCGCCGCAACAGCTCGATAGCGCCGAGCGGTCGATGCAGGAGGCCGAGCGCGCGCTCAAACAGGGCGATCTCGAGGGGGCCGCGAAAGCCGAGCAGAACGCGCTTGAACAGCTTCGCCAGGGGGCCCAGGCCATGGCCGAGCAGATGATGCGGCAAGGCCGTAAATTCGGCATGGGTCCGGGCTCGGATGCGCCGCTCGATCCAATGGGCCGGCCGCAGCGGTCGGAAGGCCCCGATTTCGGCAATTCCGTAAAAGTTCCCGATGAGATCGATGTGCAGCGGGCACGCGAGATTCTGGAAGAGCTGCGGCGGCGGCTCGGCGAACAGTCCCGGACGCCGTTGGAACTCGATTATATCGAGCGGCTGCTCCGCCGCTTTTGAGCGGCGGCTGGCTGTTGGGCGGGCGAGCAACTGTCTTAATGAATTACGAGTATTAAAGTTTAAGAAACTCTCAATAGTAGAAACGCGTTGACGATTTCGACCAATTGCGTGAGCATAGCAATGCAATGTATTGTTTCGGCTTGGCAACCCTTGCGGATGCCGCGGCATTGCGTACGGGTCGGCTTGCTGTTTGCGGTCCTTGGGCTGTTTGGCCCAGTGTCGGTGCGCTCTGTCATTATTTGAGGTTGCGGAAAATGGACGTTCAGGACATGCGCATTTTTGCCCGAGTGGCAGCGATGCAGAGCTTGTCGTCCGTTGGCACAGAATTAAACCTGACGCCCGGCACGATTTCCAAACGGATACAGGCGCTAGAAGACGATCTCGGCGTCAAGCTTTTCCATCGGAATACGCGATCCCTAAGAATTACCGAGGAAGGTGAAAAACTCCTCGAATACGTCAATCGCATTCTGTCGGATATCGACGGCGCGCGGGCGGCCGTCGGCCTCAATGTCGAAGCGCCGCGCGGCAAGCTCAGGGTTTCGGCACCAGCCAGTCTCGGCGACGTCGTTGGTGATGCAATCTGTGAATTCATGCGCCGGCACAAAGAGATCGACATCCAGATCGACCTCACGGATCGGATCGTCAATCTGCAGGAGGATGGCTATGACGTTGTCATCCGCAAGGGGATGCCGCGGGATTCCGGATTGATCAGGAAACCGCTGGCTGCCGATTTGCAGGTTATCGTTGCTTCTCCGCAATATATCGCAACGCATGGTGCACCACAGGCACCGTCCAATCTGCTCGATCATTCCTGCCTGGTTCTCGGGGAAGGCTCGCACTGGGAATTCACCCGGAACGGCACGAAAGAATCGATCAGAGTCTCGGGCCGGCTCCGCTCGGACAACGGCGATATGCTGATCTATGGTGCCCGTTCGGGGTTGGGACTGATCAGAGTGTCGAAGCCTCGAATACGCGATTTCCTTGCTAAGTCTGAGCTGGTCCCGGTCTTGGAGGACTACGAGGTTTCCGTCGGCTCGTCGATTTGTGCGCTTTATCCCGAGAAAAAATATGTTCTCCCGAAACTTCGGGTATTTCTCGATTTTCTCGGCGATTGGTTCAGGGAGCCGCGGACTGGCAACAAAGGCACGGCCTTTGAAAAGAAGGCGCCGGTCTTAAAAGCGGGCGTCGGTGGTTGATCTGCAATCAAGAAGCAGTGAATTGCCTTATTCGAGCACTGTGGTCACCATGGCAACCATGGCGTGCACGTCGCACTGTCCGCGCGTCATGGCGCGCTTGCGAGAGCCGGTGTTCGGACGGCTAGCCCGCTGATGATTTGGTGGCTGGCAAGGACAGTCGTTGCATAACCCTGTGCCGGCTTCTCGCCACTGACCCACGCCAGCAACTGACGGGGAAAATCGCCATAGCCCCAGCCTCGGCTGTCGTTGAGGGTCAATGGCACCGCATTGCGGGCCAGTGAAAACTTGTACTCGATGAACACGGAGACGCGCGGCAGCCGGAATTCGAAGCCGGCCAGGATCTGGCCGACGGGCCCAGCATATTGATACTCGTATGTCCGCCGTTCCGCGTCGGTGAATTGGATTTCCGTGTGCGGTAGGGATGCGCCAAAGCCGGCACCGACGTAAGGCCGGATTGCCGGCGTGATCTGGCCGAGCCGGAAGAGCCGGTTCAAAGTCAGCATGTTGTGGCCGTGGCTGAACTCGAGATGGCGGAAAGCGTCACCGGTCTTGGCGGGAGGGCCAGCCGGTTTGCCGTTGCGGGTGCCGGAAAAGCTGATGGTCCGGTCGGGCTGCGCGATCGTCTTGGAGTGGGTGAAATCCACCATCGTGCCCTGGCCGCCGTTCCATCGGATCGAGCGGAGACCGTAATAGATGGGGCTTTTGAAGGGCTTTCCGTCCCAATGGATCCCGTGCGCTGTCAGATCGGTGGTGCCGGGTTTTTCGAACCGGATGTCGCTCGGATAGGTGTAGGGAACGCCGAAATATCCCCCGTTCAGCCATTCCGGGCTCTGCGTCAGGCTGTAAGCATCGCCCCGGTCCGTCTCGCGGGCCGGGGTCTCTCCGGCGGCCGGATGCTCGCTCATCGTCGCACCCATCGTCACCATGGCCCAAAGTCCCAGTGCGACCACGCCACCAAGGGCGCCGATGCGGTCGACAATATGTGGCGATGGCCAGGGTGTCGGCTCAACCGCAACGTCCGCGGCGTGGGTCCCTGAGTTCTGGGCGATCATCGACGTCATCAGCAACCTTGCCTGTCATTCGGGTCGCGCCATGATAGCCGAACCCAGTCGCCAGCCAGACAGCCTCTATCGTCGCATCTGCCGTTGGCGCGAATCTCGCACGTTTCGGGGCCTGCGATGCGGAAAGCCGTTGTGAAGCCCGGCGTGCGGCGCTAAGCGTGTTCACCATGAGCGACATACCAAAGAGCCCCCCGAGGTCGAACCGTGCAGCCGCGGTCACGCCGACGTCGAGCCTCATGCTTCTGGAATCCAGTGGTTTTCCGGGCTACCGGCTGATCGACAGCGGCAACGGGCGTAAGTTGGAGCAGTTTGGCGCGACGATCGTCGACCGCCCGGAGCCGCAAGCCCTGTGGAAGCCCGCCTTGGATGCGGCGCGTTGGGCTGAGGCGCAGGCCGTCTTTTCGGGCGAGGGTGAGGACGAGGCCGGCAAGTGGCGCGTGCAGGGCGCGGTGCCCGAGAGCTGGCCGATCCCACTCAAAGACGTCACGGTCATGGGGCGGCTCAGCGCCTTCCGGCATCTGGGGATCTTTCCCGAACAACTGCCACATTGGGACTGGATGCTGGCAGCGCTCGCCGCGCATAGGCCGACCGAGGACGTGCCGAAGCCGCGCGTGCTCAATCTTTTCGCCTACACGGGCGCAGCATCGATGCTGGCTGCGAAAGCCGGTGCCGAGGTCACGCACGTTGATGCCTCCAAGCGCGCCATCATCTGGGCGAAGGAGAACCAGGCGGCGTCCGGGCTGACGGCCGCGCCCGTGCGCTGGATGCTCGATGATTGCCGGAAGTTCGTCACGCGCGAAATCCGCCGCAGCCGGACCTATGACGTCATCCTGGTCGATCCGCCGAAGTTCGGGCGGGGGCCAGAGGGCGAAGTGTGGAACCTCTTTGAAGATCTACCGGCGCTGTTGCAGGACTGCGCCAAGCTTCTCGCCCAGGACCGTGCGTGTCTCGTGCTTACGGCCTACGCCATCCGCGCGTCGGCGCTCTCCATCGGGCAGCTCCTGGCCGAGACAATGTCGGCCCGGCCGGGCCACATCGAAAGCGGCGAGCTTGTGATCCGCGAAGCGAGTGGCCGCAACGCCATTGCCACCTCGCTCTTCAGCCGCTGGACGTCGCATGCCTGACCCGCGATCGCCGCGGCCGGGTGATGCCAGCAGGTCGATCACGAGCCTGCAGAACGACAGCGTGAAGTTCATTCGCGCACTCGAGATGCGCAAGGCCCGCCGCGAGACTGGTCTCTTTGTTGCGGAAGGCGCGTCGGTTCTTTTGACGGCGCGGGAGCGCGGCTGGGTACCGAAAACGCTGGTGCTCGGGCCCGAGGCCGAAGCGAATGCGGCAAGCCGGGGACTGGCGACCTGGGCGCGGACTGCCCGCGCCGAAATCTTGGACGTGGCGGCGCCCGTGCTTGCCAAGATCGCCGCGAAGGAAAACCCGCAGAGTGTCATCGGCGTGTTCGAGCAGCGCTGGGCGGATGCCCCCGATCCCGCGCGGTGCGCGACGGTCGCCCTTTGGCTGGCCCTGGAAGACGTGCGCGATCCCGGCAATCTCGGGACGATCATTCGCACCGCAGACGCGGCGGGCGCCGCTGGTATCGTCCTGGTTGGCCAGACCTGCGACCCCTACTCGCGGGAGGCCGTCCGCGCCAGCATGGGGTCAATTTTTGCCGTGCCGCTAGTTCGCCTGGAAGATCAGGCGTTTCTGGCGCTCGCCGGCGGCTGGCCGGGGGACGTCGTCGGAACGCATCTCAACGGCAAACTCGATTATCGCCGGGCCAGCTACCGGCCGCCGACGCTGCTGGTCATGGGGTCTGAGGGCTCAGGCTTGTCGGACGCCGCGGCTGCGGCCTGCGGCAAGCTCGTGCGCATCCCGATGGCGGGCCAGCTCGACTCCCTCAATCTTGCAGTGGCGACAGCGCTGATGCTCTACGAGATCCAGCGGCCGGATCTCGAGCTGTAGGCCTGGCTCGTTCGTCCGGCGCGGCCGTTCGAACCCGGCTCACATCCGGGCCACGACCATGTCCAGCAACCGGTCCGGCAGCACGCGTTTCAGGATGGCGGCACCCTGTGTTGCCAAGCCGATACGATAGCGCGTGCGCGGCCGGGGGGCTTCGAGCGCGTGCACGATCTTTTCGACAACCGCTTCCGGGCCGAGCTTGAAGCGGTTTTTGCCGCCCGCCTCCATCTCGCGCAATCGCTTCGCGTAATAGGCCTTGTGCGCCGAGTGCTCGACATCGACGCTGGCGCGGAACATGGCGATGGTTGATGCCATGAACTGGGTCTCGATCGGCCCCGGCTCGATCAGCGAGACGTGGATGCCCGATGGTTTCAGCTCGATCCGGAGTGCGTCGGAGAGGGCTTCAAGCGCATACTTCGAAGCACAGTAGGCGCCGCGATAGGGGCCAGACACGAATCCCAGCACCGACGAGCACATGACAATTCGGCCGTGGCCCTGCGCGCGCATGGCGGGTACCACGCGCCGGGTCAATTCGTGCGCGGCGATGACATTGACCTCGAAATGGTCGCGCAGATGCTCGGCCGAGATATCCTCCATCGCGCCGATCACGCCATAGGCGGCATTGTTGTAAAGCGCGGTCAGGCGGTTGTTCGTGCGCTGCAAGGCTTCCTCGGCGCAGGCCACAACCGAGCCTGGATCGCCCAGCTCGCAGGCGATGGTTTCGAGGCCGTCCTCGCGCCTGAGACGCTCCAGGTCGGCGGGTTTGCGGGCGGTGGCGAGCACGCGCCAGCCGCGGGCCTTCAACGTGCGCGCAGCGGCAAGGCCGATGCCGGTCGAGCACCCCGTGATCAGGATCGAGCGTTGGCTTTGGTTTTGGTCTGTCATGGGTACGGCATAACCTCGATCGGGTCTGGACGGAAGCCCGACGCTCCTCGTCTTGCCCGAGGCACTACGCCGCCCTGTCGCGGCCCCACTATGCAGCCGTGCGAAACGTGAAGCTGACGCCGCCGAGCGAGATCACGTCGCCGTCGGCAAGGGTTGCATGTTCGCGGGGGACGTTATTGACCAGCATGGGATTGGGCTCCGAACGCACGGCCGTCAGGTTGTGAATCTCGAAGCGACCGCCGGCTTCGACCAACCGCGCGTGCTGGCGGGACACGCGCACATCGTTGATGCGGATATCGTCGTTGCTGTGCCGGCCGATCAGCATTTCACCCTTGGTCAGCGGAAAACGGCCAAGCCCGGGCTCGAAGACCAGCATCGGGCCGCCAACGGGGAGCGGAGTTGCCGGCTTTGCGGCAGCGGTGGTTGGGGCAGCAACGTCGAAGGGCGGCACGTCGTCGCCACGAGCTTGCGTCGCCTTCTCCCCGAACATACGCACACTCAGCCGCGCTAGCGGAACGGTCATCGCGGTCGTGATCAGGGCGACGAGGACTAGGGCCGAAAACGTCGCCTGGCCAATGACGCCGCGCTGATAGAGGACGGTCACGACAACGATCTCCATCAGGCCCTTGCACTGCATAAGGACGGCGAGCGTGACGGAAAAGGGAACGCTTTCCCGGTTGAGATAGGACGCCAGGAAGACACTGGTGAACTTGCCGGCGATGCAGACCAAAAGCGCAATCAGTGCGATGGCCCAGACGGTGCCGTCGGAAAAACTGAAGCTGGTTTTCAGGCCGGTTGCGAGAAAGAGGAATGGCAGCAGCAGCAGCGTGACCGGCGTGTCCAGGCGGTCTTGCGCCATGTGCCGGATCTTGTCTGGCAGCAGCAGGCCAGTGAGGAACGCGCCGATGGCCGCGTGCAAGTGGGTGGCCTCGTTGAGGGCTGCAGAAAAGAACAAGGCCAGGATGGCGCAGGAAATGAGGAACCGCTCCTGGGCTTCGCGCTGGATCAGGCGCTCCAGTGTGGGGGCCACGATATATGTCAGCAGCAACACTGTGGCGAGGCCGCCCGTGACCGCGATGGCGAAGGCCAGCAACGGATCGGCGGAGCCGGCGGCAAACGGCAGGAGAACGGAGAGCGACGACCAGAGCAGGGCGTCATCGCAAGCGCCAACCGCCAGCGCGATGGTGCCGATGGGCTTCTGGTTGAACCCGAGCTCGCGCAGGACAACCACGAGAATGGGCAGTGCCGTAACGGCCATGCACAATCCGAACGAGACGCAGTAGAGCGTGGGACTGGCCAGCCGGCCCATGAGGCCCGCTGCCGGCAGAAAGGTGAGCAGGGCCCAGGCGGCGAGTGTTCCTGTGGCCCAGGTCACGAACACGCCGCTAACGCTGGTCTGGACCACCATGCCGGCCGAACGGCGCAGCATCGACCGGTCGATTTCGCAACCTGCCAGGAAGACGAACAGCACCAGCGCCATGTTGGCGAGCGTATCGACACCCGAGAGCACCTCGGTGCGGAAAAAAAAATGATAAGCGCCAGGCGCGATGGCGCCGAACACCGAGGGCCCTAGCATGATGCCGGCGAAGATCTGGATGATCGGCAATGGGAAAACGTGACCGAGCCGGAGCGGCCCCCACAGGAGCATCGGCAACCCGACGACCAGGATGACCTGCAAGAACAGGATAACCTTCGGATCGAAAATCATGCCCGTTTCACGTCCCTTGTTTTGCGTCCCGCCCGCGTATGTGGACACGCACAACGCCGGCTCGATGCCAATCGCTTGGAGCCCGGCAATCCCGGCTGAACGACCAGACACGATGATCGAAGGTGCCTGTGAACCCCACTCTATTCAACGCGAAAAAGCTTGTTGCCGTATGTGATGTGCATCACGCTTCTTCGACGCCGCTGCCATTAAACAAGGCACGCAAACTCTGGCCTGGCCGCAGTAAGCTTGTTGACGGGCATGCTAAAGACAAGCGCGCCGAACCGATCTAAACTGTCGACTACGTTTTTCGCTGCCGGAGTGCCACCAGCTTCATCGAACGGGGATATTGCGACCATGTATTCCGCCATTGTGCACGCTCTGCAAGAGCTGAAACCGCCCTACATCCTTCTGGTGCAAGCCTGCGTCATCGTCTTCTTTCCCTATTTTCTCTGGCGCATCTGCAAGCTGGAAAAAATATTTCCACTCGGTGTCGTCCAAATTTTCTCGGGCGTTCTGTTAGGCCCGTCGATCTTTGGGCTGCTCGATGGCTGGATCTTGAACGGCGGCGGTCATACCGACTTGACCAAGGCTGTTCAGGCCTGCACAAACCCGGACGCCAAGGAACTGTTCAACGCGCTGTTCGGTACCACGTGCTATCATGGCGGCGTCGTCAACCGCGCGGCGGGCATCGGCTCGGTCGCCACCATCGCCGTCTGCCTGTTCGGCTTTCTGGCGGGCGCCGACGCCGACAAGGAGCTGATCCGGAAGTCCGGCAAGAGTGTCTTCTACATCGGCTTTTTCGGCATGCTGTTTGGCTGGGCGCTCGCCACCGTCGCCGGATATCTCATCTTTCTGTTCTTGCCGCAGGCCGTCGGCGGCAAGGCCACGGCCTTTTCGTTCTCGATCGCCTATGGTCTTGTCATTGCCGTCTCTGCGTTACCGGTGCTGGCCGTTATCCTGCGAGGTCTCGATATTACGCGGCGTCGCCTGGGTGCCGTAGCACTGGCCAGCGCCAGCATCGCCGACACCATGATGTGGCTCGGGCTCGGCATCGTTGTCGCCCTGTCGCTTGGCGGCAGTCTGCCGATTGCATTGATGAAAGCCACTGCTGGCGGCATCCTCAGCATCGGCTTCATCAAGTTCGTGGCCACGCCGGTCTTCGATCGGATGTTTAAGGACGATGCCTCTGAAAGCGCCATCATCACCTTCGCGGCGCTCTCGATCTTCGTTGCGTCGGCCGTGACGGGCATAACAGAATTGCACCCGGTGCTTGGCGCCTTCGTTGCCGGTTATTTCCTGCCCGACAAAGTCCGCGAGATGGCAGCGCATCGTTTCGATATGACGGCAACGTTGGTGCTGATGCCGTTCTTTTTCCTGAACACTGGGCTCAATACGGTTTTCAGTTTCAGTGACCCCAAGGTCTGGATCCTGTTCGCGTTCAGTTCTTTCCTGTGCGTCTTCGGGAAGATGGTTGGTCACGGTATGGCGGCGCGTCTCTCGGGCGAAGGCTGGCCGTTTTCGCTCAGTATCGGCATGCTGCTGCAGACGAAGGGCTTGATGGGCCTCATCGTCATCGTCGTCTTCCTCGAGAAGGAAGTCGTGTCGCAGTTGCTGTTCGCGGCGGCCGTCTTCATGTGCATGTTCTCGACGGGGTTGCCGACCCCAGTCATGCGCTGGATGTTCAAGATCTATGGCGATCGCGCGCGGGAAGGTGATCACACGGCAACGCCTGTTCTAGAGCCGAACGGCCCTGTCGTGTCGCAGACGAGCGCGCCGAAGTCTCAGCCTGCCATCGCCGTCGTCGAGTTCGAAAATGGGCTCGGCACCTTCCAGGTGACGCAGCCGCGCACCGTCATCGGCCGGCACAGCGATGCCAACATCCGCGTCAACGATATTCGCGTGTCACGGCATCACGCGTTGCTAGCGCAAGTGGAGGGCGGCAAGCTCGAGCTGCACAACCAGATGGCGGACCGGGCCGAGCCGAACCCGATCCTGATCAACGGCATTGTTAGGGAACACGCCATCCTGGCCGACGGCGACAAGGTATCGCTGGGCGGCGTAGGATTTACGTTCCGCTATGCGCATTAGCGGCTCGTCAGCGCGGCCTGCCGCACTCAAAGCGCCGTGTTCCACGGCATGGCGATTTCTCGGTAGCCGGCGGGCGTGCGCTCCACGTGCGCGAGGCTCGGGAACGGGTAGTGGAAGCCCTGCACGGGCATCCGCTCGGCAGCCAGCATGTCGTAGACCTTCCGCCGCGTCGCTTCCGCGAGCGCTGCGTCCTGATCGTAGAAGGCGTGCCAGCCGGGATTGCGCGCGAAGAGATAAGGCACGTGCGTGACATCGGCCTGGATGTAGATCGCGTCTTTGCCCGACGAGACGATGTGCGAGTTGTGCCCCGCCGAATGGCCAGGCGTCGCAACCGCGGCGATCCCAGGCGTCACATCCTTGCCGGCCTCGTAAGGCGTGACCTTTCGGCCGATGGCGTCGAAGACGCGCCGCGCGTTCTTGAACACGTCCTGCATGCGCCCGGCCGGCGCGCGGCTCATCTCGCCGTCGTCCATGAAGTATGTCCACTCGGCCGTGGGCACCATCACCTCGGCGTTCGGGAAGGCCAGCTTGCCGTCGGCGCCGAGGATGCCGTTGATGTGATCGCCATGGAAATGCGAGATCAGCACAATGTCGATCTGGCCCCGGTCGAAGCCCGCCGCCTTGAGGTTGGTCTGGAACTGTCCCGTGGCGCCTTTGCTTGATGCATAAGCCGCCTCGCCGACACCGGGGTCGATGGCGACGAGCTTCGCGCCCGTGTTGACGACGACGGGGTTATAGGGCGTTGCCATCATATCGGGCGGGTAGAAGGCGGCGGCGAGCCCAGTATTGACCTCCTCGCGCGTCTTGTTGGCGACATGCGTGTCGGCGAAGCGGAAGCGACTCGTGCCGTCGGTAATGACCGTCAGCTCGATGTCGCCCACCTTATAGCGATACCAGCCGGGAACTTGCGGGCCGGCGAGGGGGGCAGCAGCATCGGCATCGGGCATGTTCGAAAAACTGGTCAGCGATGCTGCAACGGGCACTGCGAGGCCGGCGACGACGAAATCGCGGCGTGACAAAGTGGTCATGGGAATACCTCCAGTGTGCCAAGTTGAATGATCGTCAAATGGCCCGTCTCAACCGGGGATCCAATTGATCGCGGATGCCGTCGCCCAGCAGGTTGAAGGCCAGCACCGTCACCGTGATGGCGGCACCAGGAAATAGTACCAGCCACCAGGGCGGCACGAGGCCTGAGTTCAGCGCGTCCGAAAGCATGTTGCCCCACGTCGGCTGCGGCGGCGGGATGCCGACGCCGAGGAACCCGAGCGAGGCCTCGATGATGATGGCGACGCCGAGATGCGTCGTCGCCAGGATCAGGAACGGCGCGATGCACTGTGGCCGGATATGCCGGAACATCAGGCGCATGTTGGAGGCGCCGAGGCCGCGCGCCGCCTCCACGAACGGCATCTCCTTCAGCGACAGCACGACGGAGCGGATGACCCGGCCGCCGAAGGGTATGCGCGTGATGGCGATCGCGATGATGACCGTGCCGGTGCCCGCGCCAAGCGCCATGGCGATGGCCATGGCCAGCACCAGGTCGGGAAAGGACTGCATGAACTCGATCAGCCGTTGGCTTCCGATATCGAAGCGGCCGCCGAAGAAACCGCAGGCGAGCCCCCAGAGCGCGCCTGTCGTCGTGCCGAGTAGCACGGCTGCAAAGGCGACGGTGAGCGATGCGCGACTGCCCCAGATGACGCGGGAGAGCGTGTCGCGGCCAATCTGGTCGGTGCCGAAAACGTTTTTCTCGTTCGGCGGCTTCGTCATGGTCCGGAAATTGGATCTCATGGGGTCATAGGGGGCGATGACCGGCGCCAGGACGGCAACCGAAACGATGGCAATGGCGATCACGCCCCAGAACGCCGACATCGGTGATTGCCGCATGAAGCGGTAAAGCCAATGCCGGATCCGGCTCCAGCGCGAGGGCTCGTCGGGGAGGGCCGTTTGGCGCGGCACGGTTGCGATTTCGGGCTTGGTGGCCGTCATTGGTACCGGATCCTCGGGTCAAGCCAGGCGATGATGATATCGACGAGAATGTTGAGCACGACGAACACGACCGCGTAGAGGAAGACGAGGTTCTGCATCACGAACACGTCGCGTTCGCTCACCGCTGTGAACATCGCGAGACCGAGCCCGGGTGTGCCGAACGCCCGTTCCACGGGTATCGATCCGGCCAGCACGAACCCGAGCAGCAGCCCCGACAAGGTGATGACCGGCAGCAGCGCGTTCGGCAGGGCATGGAGCGCAATGACGCGGCGGCCGTCGAGACCTTTGGCGCGGGCGGTCCGCACGTAATCCTCGCGTATGATTTCAAGCAGGCTCGAGCGGGCGAGGCGCGCGATGTAGGCCGCTTGTCCGAGGCCCAGCACGATCGCCGGCCCGATGATGATCTGCAGCGTCGTCCAGGGATCGGTCAGCAGCGACGCGCCGGTCAGTGGTGCCCGATAGCCGAACGTGAAGAGCAGTCCGAGCACCATCAGCATGCCGAACCAGAAGCCCGGGATCGCCAGGAAAAGAATGCTGAAAAAGCGAACCACATTGTCGGCCCAGCTATTCGGCCTGAGCGCACTGACGATAGCCACGGGAATGCCGACGAGCCACGAGAACAGGACGGACAGAAAGGCAATCTGCGCCGTCAATGGTCCGCGCCGCAGGATCATCTCGGCGACGCTTTCCGAACGGAAGAACGAGCGGCCGAAATCGCCGCGGGCAATATCCTTCACCCAACGCCAGTACTGGAGCCAGAGCGGGTCGCTGAGACCGAGCTGCGCCATCAGGCTGGCGCGCTCCTGTTCGGGCAGTTTGGTGTAGCCGTCCGGCCCGAAGATGGCGACGAGCGGATCCCCGGGGAGGATCCGCATCACCACGAACACGACGATCGAAACGCCGATGATCGTCAACAGGCCGAACGCAAGACGTCGAACGATGTAGCTGAACATCGGGCCCCGTTATTTATCAAGCCACATCACTTATCGAGCCACATGGTATCCATGCGGACGACGTCATAGATGCCGAAGTAATCCTTCGGGTTATGGCCCTTCACGTAATTGTACCAGCCGTCGTTGATCTTTTCCCAGCAGATCGGGAACATCGGCACGTCGGCTTCCATGATCGCTTCCGCCTCACGGACGAGCGCGATACGCTTGGCGGCATCGATCTCGGTGTCGATCTTTGGCAGCAGCTCCAAGAACTTGGGATTGTTCCAGTTCGAGTAGTTCTGCGGCCCGCCGTCCTTGTACCATGCGTTGAAGTAATCAGACGGATCGAGCAACGTCGAGACGATGGCGCCGATTGCCATGTCGAAGTTGCCGGACTTGATATCGTCGAACCAAACCGACTCGACGACGGGGCGTAGCTTGCATTCGATGTTGAGCGTTTGCTGCAACATGGCCTGGATGGCCTGACTCCAAAGCTTGAACGTGGCGACTTCGCGGACAAGGAAATCGAGGCCCTTGATGCCGTTGGCGTGGCCCGCCGCCTTCATCAGTTCCTGAGCTTCTTTCACGGCCGCAGTCGAGTCCGTCTGATACCCGGGCTTCTTGGTCAACTGGTCAAGTGGCGTCGCGAACTCCGAAAATGGATAGATGAAGCCGCCGACCAGCATCGGCGCCACATCCTTCACGACGTCGACGAGCACGTGCCGGTCTAAGACGAGATGCACGGCGCGGCGCACGCGTGGGTCGTCGAACGGCTTCTTCTTGGTGTTCGGCCACGTGCCCTGAATGACGCTCTGGTAAAAATTGAGCGATGACATGCCAGGCGTCGAGGCAACCTTGCGGGCCGAGACGGGGTCCAGCAGACGCGCATAGTCGGTGCGTCCGCCGAGGAAGGCCGACGACAACTCCGGCGAAAACGGTAGCCCGTGGTGGAACTCGACGCCATCGAGATAGGGCAGGCCCTTGTTCCAGTATTTCTCGTTGCGCTCCATGACCCAGATTTCGGCCTCGATGCGCCGCTTGGTCTTGAAGGGGCCGGTGCCGGGAATATCGACGACCTTGCGCAAATTATACTGGTTATCCTCGAGCGTCTTTTTACGCACGATGCCGTTCCAGCCGCTGGCGAGCGCGCCCATGATGTAGCTCGGCGGACGCGGCTCGGATAGCTTGAATTCGATCGTGTATTTGTCGCGAACGTTGATCTCGCTCACAGCCTTGAACAGGATCGAGCGCGGGATCGAGACGCCAGCTGGCGGTTTGGAGATGCGGTCGAAGGTGGCTTTGACGTCGTCGGCGGTCAGTTCCGCGCCATCGTGGAACTCCACGCCTTTGCGCAGCATAAACGTGTACGTCATTCCGTCCTTGGAAATAGTCCAGCTGTGCGCGAGATCGGGAATGATCGTCTTGCCGCTGTCGCGGGGATCACGGCGGATGAGGTTATCGAACATGCAGCCCTGGGACCCCAGGCTGTTGATCGTGCCGGACTGATGGAAATCGAAATGTGGTGGCCGGCTGGTGATGCCATAGCGCAAGACGCCGCCGCGCTTCGGATTGGGCTCGGCCGCGGCGAGCTGAAACTTGCTGCCGTCGTATTCGTTGGGAATGTCGGCGGCCAAACCGAAATCGGGGATCAGTCCATAGGCAGCGGCGGCAGCCGCGCTCCCCTTCAAGACATCACGGCGGGTCAAGGGTGGGCGGGTCCAGGGTGAATGTGGCTTTCTCGAACCGGTCACGCAGTTTCCTCCATTTATTATCTTTTCAGGCGTGTGGGCCTTGTGCTCTGCTGATTGTGCCATCGCTTGAGCGAGTGTCAGCCTACACGCCGGATTAG
This sequence comes from Hyphomicrobiales bacterium, assembly GCA_025353015.1. Classification (GTDB taxonomy): domain Bacteria; phylum Pseudomonadota; class Alphaproteobacteria; order Rhizobiales; family Hyphomicrobiaceae. The sequence continues at coordinate 267 of JANXRM010000369.1, read as the reverse complement.
TGGGAGTCACGAGTGAACCAGACCGCGCAGAACCGCATGAACCACCCGACAGCCCGTCAGGGAGCCGGCCCGGGCGCCGCGCGTGCACCGAAACAAGAACTCCAGAAGTCCCGGGCGGTGTTGGAAATCGACAATCTGCAAACGCATTTCTTCACGCCTGCTGGTACCATCAAGGCGGTGGATGGTGTGTCCTACACCGTGCACAACGGCGAGACCTTGGCCGTCGTAGGGGAATCCGGCTGCGGAAAAAGCGTCACCGCGCTCTCG
>JANXRM010000302.1 GCA_025353015.1 Hyphomicrobiales bacterium | reverse complement strand
GCAGCATCAATACCGAGCCGAGCAGCGTGTAGTGGAAGAACTTGAAGCTGGCATAAACGCGCCGCTTGCCGCCCCAGATGCCGATGATCAGGAACATCGGGATCAGGCCGCCTTCGAAGAAGACATAGAACAGGATCATGTCCAACGCGCAGAAAACGCCGATCATCAGCGATTCCAGCACCAGGAAGGCGATCATGTATTCCTTGACGCGGTCCTCCACCGACTCCCAGCTCGCGAGAACGCAGAGTGGCATCAGGAACGTCGTCAGGATGACGAACAGCATTGAAATGCCGTCGACGCCCATCTTGTATTTGAAGGCGCCGAGCCAAGCATGCTCTTCGACGAACTGGAAGCCGGGGTTGCGGACGTCGAAGCCGGTCCAGATGAACAGCGAGACGCCGAACGTGATGACCGTGCCCCAGAGCGCGATCCAGCGGGCGTTCCGTTTCGCGTCCGGGTTGAGGCAGGCGATCATGACAGCGAAGGCGGCCGGAAGCACTGTGACCAGCGACAGGAGGTGCGGACTGAACATTGTCACTTGGCGCCTCCGAGGCCGAGCATGAACCAGCTCATGAGGGCGGCAAGCCCGATCAGCATGGCGAACGCATAGTGGTAGACGTAGCCGGTTTGGAGCTTGACCACCCTGCCGGTGACCCGGCCGACGCCGGCCGCCGTACCGTCGATCATGCCGTCGATGGTGGCACCGTCGCCCCGGCGCCAGAGCATGCGGCCAATGGCGTTGGCGGGACGGACGAACAGCCAGTCATAGAGCTCGTCGAAGTACCACTTGTTGAGGAAGAACAGATAGAGCGGATGGAAGGCCTTGGCCGTCGCAGCTGGCAGCCAGGGGACTGCGATGTAATAGACGTAGGCCAGCGCCAAACCGGCCGTCATGGCGAGGAACGGTGCGAAACCGACCCAGTGCGGCACCTGGTGCATGGCGTGCATGATGTGATTGTTGGGCCCTTCCATCAGCGCCTTGCCCCAGAACGCTTTGTAGTCGTGGCCGATGAAATACTTCTGGAAGAGGAAGCCGGCAACCACCGCGCCTGTCGCCAGCACGAACAGCGGCACCAGCATGACCAGTGGGCTCTCGTGCGGTTCATGCGCGTGATCGCCGTGCCCGTGCTTGTCGTCATGCGCGTGATCGTCATGCCCATGATCGCCGCCGCCCCAGCGCGGCGCCTGATGGAACGTCATGAACACCAGCCGCCAGGAATAAAACGAGGTCATAAAGGCGGACAGCACCAGCACCCAGAAGGCGTAATTGCCCGGCGTGTGGCCGGCATAGGCCGCCTCGATGATCGCATCCTTCGAGTGAAAGCCCGCGAAACCGAAGGCATGCGGAATGCCAACGCCCGTCAGCGCCAAAGTGCCGATCAGCATCATGGCGTAGGTGACGGGGATCTTCGACTTGAGCCCGCCCATGTGGCGCATGTCCTGCTCGTGATGCATGGCGTGAATGACCGAGCCAGCGCCAAGGAACAGCAGCGCCTTGAAGAAGGCGTGCGTGAAGAGATGGAAGATGCCGGCGCCGTAGGCTCCAAGTCCGAGGGCTGCAAACATGTAGCCAAGCTGCGAGCACGTCGAATAGGCGATCACGCGTTTGATGTCGTTCTGGACGAGACCAACCGTTGCCGCGAAAAACGCCGTGATGCAGCCGACCAGCGTCACCACGCGCAACGCATCCGGCGCCAGCTCGAACAGCGGCGACAATCGCGCCACCATGAACACACCGGCGGTGACCATCGTCGCCGCGTGGATCAACGCGGAGACCGGCGTCGGGCCTTCCATGGCGTCCGGCAACCAGGTGTGCAGCAGGAATTGCGCCGACTTGCCCATGGCGCCGAGAAACAGCAGCAAGCAGAGGCACGTCATGATGTCGACGTCGTAGCCGAGGAACTGCATGGTCTTGCCGGCCATGGCGGGCGCATCTGCGAACACCTGATCGAAGCTGATCGTGCGGAAAATCGCGAAGATGCCAAAGATGCCCAGCGCAAAGCCGAAGTCGCCGACGCGGTTGACGACGAAGGCCTTGATAGCCGCCGCGTTCGCCTCGGGCTTTTGATACCAGAAGCCGATCAGCAGGTAGGACGCGAGGCCGACGCCTTCCCAGCCGAAGAAGAGCTGCAGCAGGTTGTCCGACGTCACCAGCATCAGCATGGCGAAGGTGAAAAGCGAGAGGTAGGCGAAGAAGCGCGGGCGGTGCGGATCCTCAGCCATGTAGCCGATGGAATAGATGTGCACGAGCGCCGACACCGTGGTGACGACGACCAGCATCACCGCCGTCAGCGTATCGACGCGGATGCCCCAGGAGACGTCGAGGTCGCCGGAATTCACCCATTGCAGCAGCTTGACCGTCTTCACCGTCTCATGGCTAAGCCCGACCTGCGTGAAGACGATCCACGACAGGACCGCGGCCACGACAAGGCAGGCCGACGTGACCAGCTCCGCCGCCCGTGCGCCGATAAAACGGCCGAAGAAGCCGGCGATCAGGGCGCCCAAGATTGGGAGAAAAACGATGGCTTGGTAGATCATTCGGCTTGCTCTCAGTCTTTCCTTCAACGTCATGCCCGTCATCGCGAAGCGATGCTCCCCATCGACGGCGGGCACCCATGTCGGTCAGCTTTGTTTCCCGGCTGTCGCCCTCGGGGAGCGACGCCTAGTTGATACATGCCTTCGGCGCGTCATGCCTTCGGCGCGTCATGCCTTCGGCGCGTCATGGGTCCCCGCCTTCGCGGGGATGACGTCGGTGGGTGAGGTTGATGTCGTCGTCCTATTGCATATCGTCGACGCCCTCACTGCACTCTTCACCCCTTCATCATATTGATATCCTCGACCGCGATGGTGCCGCGGTTGCGGAAGTAGACGACGACGATGGCGAGGCCGATGGCGGCTTCACCGGCGGCGACCGTCAGCACGAACAGGGCGAACACCTGTCCGACGAGATCGCCGAGATAAGCCGAGAAGGCAACTAGATTGATGTTGACCGCGAGCAGCATCAGCTCGACCGACATCAGGATAACGATGACGTTCTTCCGGTTGAGGAAGATGCCGAACACGCCGATCGTGAACAGGCACGCGGCCACGGTGAGATAGTGCGACAGGCCGACGGTCATCGGTGAACTCCGGACTTGAGCGCGAGCAGCACCGCCCGCCTCATCTTCAATACCCGCACAGCGTCCCCCATTTGCAGTAGTGCACGTAGGCGATGAACGCCGATATGATCGCTAACAGCGTCGGCCCGAGGATCGCAAACAACAGTCCGTTCGCCGTCAGCGCCACGATGCTTTCGCTGCGGCGTTCCTCGCGCCGCCGCTCGAATTCCGAGCCGCCAAAATCCTTCCGGAACAGATCTTCCGGGATTTCCTTATCGTCGCCGCTCATGCCGGTCCTCGCGTCATGTTTTGCTTCTCGTTCGACACCACGCAACGACCAACACCATTCAAATTTCCATCGTGGGGTTTGGCCCCCTGATGACCTGCTGCTTATGCTCCAACCTTTTCCTTCGCCTTCTCCGGGATCGTGTAGGTGCCTGATGCCACCTTCACGACTTCGATGGCCGTCGCCGGGCCGCGCGCGTTCTGCGCCGAGATCGACTGGCGCTTGACGCCTTCCTTGTGCCGAAGGGTGAGCACGATGGCGCCGATCATGGCGACGAGCAGGATCAGGCCCGCGATCTCGAAGTAGTAGACGTAAGGCTCGCGATAAAGGATCTGGCCGAGGGCTGCGGTATTGGTGACGCCCGACCCGGACTTGGGCAACGGCGCCAGGGACAGACCTGTTTTCACCGGCGCGACAAATTTCCAGCCGAGGACCATGATCAACTCGGCAAAGAGGATCGCACCGACCACCGCGCCGAGCGGCGAATTCTTCAGGAAGCCGGCGCGCAATGCCGCGAAATCCACGTCCAGCATCATGACGACGAACAGGAACAGCACCGCCACCGCGCCGACGTAGACGACGACCAGGATCATCGCCAGGAATTCAGCACCAAGCAGCACGAACAGGCCCGCCGCATTGAAGAATGCCAAGATCAGCCAGAGCACCGCGTGCACGGGGTTCTTCGCCGTGATCACCATCACGGCGCTAGCGACCGTGAGGATCGCGAACAGGTAGAAGAAGGCGTCGGCGAATGTCATTTGCTGCGTCTCTCAAGTGCCTCGCGGCCCAACCCCTCGTCTTGTCATCCTCGCGCTTGTCGCGAGGACCCATTTCTCCGTACGACAGGCGGAAATGGTTGCCCGTGGCTGCGACACACATTCAATTCGCGAGCATGGCGTTCGTTGAACCATGGGTTCTCGGGCGTCATGCCGAAGACGTGCTCTGCACTGCTGCCCGAGAATGACACCCGGGGTTGATGCTCGGCTCTTACTGCGCCGTCGCGGGCCAGGGGGCCTGCGACGCAATCTCACCTATGCTCACCGATACGGCGCGTCGGCCTTGAGGTTGGCAGCGATTTCGCGTTCCCAGCGGTCGCCGTTATCCAAGAGCCGCTCCTTGTTGTAGTAGAGTTCCTCGCGCGTCTCGGTGGCGAACTCGAAGTTCGGTCCCTCGACGATCGCATCGACCGGGCAGGCTTCCTGGCAGAGACCGCAGTAGATGCATTTCACCATGTCGATGTCGTAGCGCGTGGTCCGCCTGGAGCCGTCGTTGCGGCGCGGGCCGGCCTCGATCGTGATCGCCTGCGCCGGACAGATCGCCTCGCAGAGCTTACACGCGATGCAGCGCTCCTCGCCGTTGGGATAGCGGCGCAACGCATGCTCGCCGCGGAAGCGGGGCGACAACGGGCCCTTCTCGAACGGATAATTGAGTGTGTATTTCGGGCGGAAGAAATACTTCATGGTCAGGAAGAACGCCGAAACGAACTCTGCCAGGAACAGCGATTTTGTACCGGTTGCGATGCTCACGTTCTACCTCTTGCCGCCTGCATAGTAGCTATTGCTGAGCGCAGCACCGCCCATAACCAATAGCATGCCGATCGCTCGCAGCCACAACCTCGGTGGCTGCCCACGTTTCCATGCTAGAAATCGCTCCAGCAACATTGCCAAACCACCTATCGCTATGGCGATCACTCCGAGGATGTCATTCGTCATCGACAGGTCCTCATTTCACCAACCCCGCTGGCCCGTATTGCAGGACGCCCGCGACAACAACCACCATCACCAGCGACAGCGGCAGGAACACTTTCCAGCCGAGCCGCATCAGCTGATCGTAGCGGTAGCGCGGCACCATGGCCTTGACCATGGCGAACATGAAAAACACGAACGTGATCTTGGCCAAAAACCAGACGACGCCGGGCACCCAGGTGAAGGGCACAGCATTGACGGGCGGTAGCCAGCCGCCGAGGAACAAGATCGTGGTCATGGCGCACATGGTGACGATGGCCACGTACTCGCCGAGCATGAACAATAGGTAGGGCGTCGACGAGTATTCAACCATGAAGCCGGCCACCAGCTCCGACTCTGCTTCCGGCAGGTCGAAGGGCGGGCGGTTGGTTTCGGCGAGAGCTGAAATGAAGAACACGACGAACATTGGAAACAGTGCCAGCCAATGCCAGTCCAGCAACGAATTGGCCAAGCCCAGGCGCGTACCGATGCCGGTTTTCTGCGCGTTGACGATGTCGGTCATGTTGAGCGAGCCGACACACAGCAGTACGGTGATGATAACGAAACCGATCGAGACTTCGTAGGACACCATTTGCGCGGCGGAGCGGAGGCTGCCGAGGAACGGATATTTCGAGTTCGACGCCCAGCCGCCCATGATGATGCCGTAAACACCCAGTGACGAGATGGCGAAGATGTAGAGAATGCCGACGTTGAGGTCGGAGATCACCCACTTGCCGAGGCCGCTTTCGGAGACGGGGATCACGGCCCAGGCAGCGAGCGCCAGGACGGAGGTCACCAGCGGCGCCAGCAGGAAAATGCCCTTGTCTGCACCGGCCGGAATGATCGGCTCCTTGAAGACAAACTTCAGAAGGTCCGCGAACGACTGCAGCAGGCCGAAGGGACCAACGACGTTCGGACCGCGGCGCAGATGCACCGCCGCCCAGACCTTGCGGTCAAACAGGATGACGTAGGCGACATAGATCAGCAGCACCGTCAGCAGCAGCACGCTGGCGCCCGCGATCCACGCCAGCGCCAGGATCGTGCTCCCCCAAACGTCCCAGAATGCCTGTAAATGTGCGACCATGATGCCGGGTTCCGCTTTATTCTGCCGCCACGCGCCTGGGCCCGCCGGCCTTGAGCTGGCTCAGCTCCGCCATGATCTGCGAGGCACGCGCGATCGGGTTCGTGAGATAGAAATTCGTCAGGCCCGGCGCGAGCGGCGTCGTGTCGGTCCGGGTTGTGAGCTTGGCCAGCGCGGCGACGCCTTCGGGGCTGGCCGGCTCGACGCTATCGAGACGCATCAGGCCCGGCGCGATCTTGTAAAGTTCCGACCGCAACGCGTCGACGGTGTCATAGCCGAGCTTTTGGCCGACCAATTCCGAGAGCGCGCGCAGGATCGTCCAATCCTCTTTCGCCTCACCGGGCGCGAAGGCGGCTTTGTCAGTCATCTGCACGCGGCCTTCGAGATTAACGTAGGTCGCGATCTTTTCGGTGTAGGCGGCACCCGGCAGGATGACGTCGGCCCGATGCGCGCCGGCATCGCCGTGCGTGCCCTGGTAGACGACGAAGGCTTTACCGAGCTTCGTCATGTCGATCTCGTCGGCGCCGAGGAGATAGACGAAGTCCATGTCGCCCTTGAGCATGCCGGCGACATCGCGGCCGCCGGGGCCCGGCACAAAACCGAGATCGAGGCCGGCAACGCGGGCGGCGGCGGTGTGCAGCACATTGAACGCGTTCCAACCCGCATCCTTCGCCGGCGTTCCTGCCGTCGCGAGCCGGGCCGCTTGGGCGAGAATAGCTGCCCCATCAGCGCGGATGAACGCTGCGGCACCGACGATGATGACCGGCCGTTTAGCCTGAGCGAGGACCTGGGCGAACGCATGGCGGCCATCGGCCAACGCCGCGATTCCATCCGCTCCGTTGCCGATGTGTTCATAGGGGTAGGCGAGGTCCATCTTTGCGCCGACGAGACCGACGGCCAAGCCACCCTGCCGCCAGCGCTTGCGGATTCGGGCGTTGAGAACGGAGGCTTCGAGCCGCGGATTGGCGCCAACCAGCAAAATGGCGTCGGCCTGCTCGAGACCTTCGATGGTCGAGTTAAAGAGGTAGGACCCACGGCCCAAAGCGGGATCGAGCTTGGCGCCGTCCTGGCGGCAATCGCCGCTCGTGATACCCAGGCGGCCCATCAGGTCGCCGAGCGCGAACATCTCCTCAGCGCCCGCAAGATCGCCGACGATGGCACCGGAACGGGCGGAATCGGCGGATTTGAGACGGGCGGCGACGACGCCCAGCGCCTCGCTCCAGCTTGCCGGAACGAGCTTGCCGTCGCGGCGGATATAGGGCCGGTCGAGCCGCTGCGTCCTCAAGCCATCAGCCACATGCCGCGTCTTGTCGGAAATCCATTCCTCGTTCACGGCGTCGTTGTTGCGCGGCAAAATGCGCATCACCTCGCGACCGCGCACATCGACGCGGATGGCCGATCCGACCGCATCCATGACGTCGATCGATTCGGTCTTGCGCATCTCCCAGGAACGGGCGTTGAACGCCCAGGGACGGTGCGTCAGCGCGCCGACCGGGCACAGATCGACGACATTCGCCGAGAGCTCCGACAGCATGCCCTGTTCAAGGTAGGTGGTGATCTCCATGTCCTCGCCGCGGCCAATGGCACCAAGCTCTTCGACCCCAGCGACCTCGGTCATGAAGCGGACGCAGCGCGTGCACTGGATGCAGCGCGTCATGGCAGTCTTGATAAGCGGCCCCAGGTATTTTTCCTCGACGGCACGCTTGTTGAGCGCGAACCTCGAGCCGGCGCCGCCGAACGCCATCGCCTGATCCTGCAGGTCGCACTCGCCGCCCTGGTCGCAGATCGGGCAATCCAGCGGATGATTGATGAGCAGGAATTCCATCACGCCTTCGCGGGCCTTCTTGACCATCGGCGAGCGCGTGTTGATCACTTTCGGGCTGCCATCGCGGTTGGCGGGCAGATCATTGACGCCGAGCGCACAGGAGGCCTGCGGTTTCGGCATACCAACGACCTCGACGAGGCACATGCGGCAATTGCCGGCGATCGAGAGCCGCTCGTGATAGCAAAAGCGTGGGATTTCCACGCCGGCCTGCTCGCAAGCCTGGAGCAGCGTAATGCCGTCCTCGACCTCGATGTCCTGGCCGTCGATAATAAGCTTCTTCGGCATGCCCTGCCTTTGCCCGTGCGAAACCCGAGGTCTCACACTCCGCTGGATCGAATCGTGCCCGGAATTGTGGCCCCCGATGTCGGCCCCCGGCGCCCTAGCCTGTACATCGTTTGCCAGAATTGAACAACCCGGCTCAAACGTCTCAGCCGAAAACGCGCTGGGACAGCAAACGGGACAGCAAACCAGTCCCGTTTCAGATCCGGACAGCAGGGCCTTCGGCCCGCAACTGCTCGATGAGTCGAGCGACCTCTAGAGTGCAGTCGGCCAACCCGCCGATGCGGAATTCCTCCGACGTCAGGTAGGAGGCATGCGGCGATAGTTGCCGCAGCAATGTCACCCGCCAGACCGGCGACGGTTCGATCAACAGGATCTCGTCTGCTGTCGCCAGCAGGTTGGCCACGAATTGCTTGTAGCGCACCAGCTCGACCGAATTGTCGAGGCCGCCCAGCAGCGGCTCGGCAAGCTCCGGGTGCTGGATCGCGGCCCGCAGGTGCGTCGCAAAGATCGATTTGGCCCGGGCGGCGAGCGTCGTCCGCTGCTCCCGGACGCGATTGGCCCACCACATCCAGACAAAGCCGATGGCGACGACCACGCCGATCGCCAAGGCGAACCCTTTGACGATGTTCGCCGTTTGATTGAGGCCTTGCGCCAGCACGATCAGCACCATGATCAGTCCTCGTTCGGCGTGCTGGTGCTCTCCCGCGGAGTGCCGGCCAGCAGGCCTGGGCTGCCTTGTCGCCCACTCCCCCGGACGGATCAAGAGCAGGGCGCCGATCCGCGGACCGGCAATCCGTCGCAGCCGCGGGCAACGAGCCGAAAAGACCGGGCTTGACCGGAAAAGTGCCCCGCCCCCCACCATCGGCCAGCGCGCCGGCAATTTTTGCCCTAAAACGGAGGCGGACGGCGAATCCCACCCCAAAGTTTGGACGGTACGAACCGCGTCCGAGGCGCGATCTGATCGGAGCATAGCCATGGATCTCACAGCACTCTTGCAGCACTTCTCGGCAGCCGTGGAGGCCAACGATGGCCCCGGCTTGGCGCGGCTCTTTACGGCCGACGGTATCTATGACGACTATTTCTTCGGGCCGTCGAAGCCGGGAGCGGCCGCCATTGCCGAGATGCTCGCCCACTTCTACGACGGCGGAAAGAACTTCAAGTGGGAGTTCTATGATGCCGTGGCCACGGGCCCGCTCGGCTACGCGAGCTACCGCTTTTCCTACGATTCGACGCTGCCGGATGCCAAGGGCGCACGCGTGGTGTTCGACGGCATCAGCCGGTTCGAGCTGGAGGGGGCTAAGATCAAGCGTTACTCGGAAGTCTTCGACCGCGGCATGGCCCTGGCACAATTAGATTTCGCGCCGGAACGGCTAAAGAAAGTGGCGCTCAAGTACGCGAACACGCTGAAGGCACGGCCCGAGGCGGCGCGGCACAGCAAGGCCTGAACCAAACGCACTCTTGACCAGCCCTGCACTTGCGCGAACAATTTCGGCATCGCATCGATCCCTCCTGAACCCAATGGATTTCGCCCCATGAGTACGCCCAAAGCCACGACGTCCCGCCCGCTGCTGTTTCAACCGCACACCATCCGCGGCGTCACATTGAAGAACCGCATGGTGCTGGCGCCGATGGTTCATTACGGCGCCCGTGAGGGGATGTGCGGCACCTACCATACGGTGCATCTCGGCAAGTTCGCGTTGGGCGGCTTCGGCCTGATCTTCACGGAAGCGACGGCGGTCGAGCAGCGCGGCATGATCACCGAAATGGATCTGGCGATCTTCACCGATGCGCAGGCGGAGTCCTACCGGCCTGTCGTCACGTTGATGAAGGAGCAGGGCGCCGTGCCAGCCATCCAGCTCGCGCACGGCGGCCGCAAGGCCGGCATGCAGGCAGCCTTTGAGGGCAACGGACCGCTCTCGGCCGCCGAGGTCCGGCGCGGGCGCAAGCGCTGGCAACCGGTCGGTCCGACGACGACGCCCATCAGCGCCGACTGGCCGGCGCCGCAGCAGCTCTCGGCCGCCGAAATCGCCGACATCGCCGGCGCCTTCGCTCTTGCCGCGGCCCGCGCTGTCCGCGTCGGCTTCGAGGTGGTCGAGATCCACGGCGCGCACGGCTATCTCTTGGCCTCATTCCTGTCGCCGGTCTCGAACACGCGCAACGACGGCTACGGCGGCGACATCAAGGGGCGCATGCGCTTCCCGCTCGAAGTTGCCGAAGCCGTGCGCGCCTCGATCCCCGATCACACGCCGTTGTTCTTCCGCGTCTCGTCCGTCGACGGCACGGTCGAGGGCTGGACCATGGACGACACCGTCGTTCTCGCGCGCGAGTTGAAGGCCCGCGGCGTCGACGTGCTCGACTGCTCGTCCGGCGGCTTGCTCGGTTCGGCGACGGCCGCCCCCGTCACGCGCGCGCCGGGCTTCCAGGTGCCCTATGCGGCCCGGGCCAAGGCCGAAGCCGGCATCCAGACCATGGCCGTCGGCCTCATTCTCGAAGCCCAGCAGGCGGAGGCGATCCTCAGGGAAGGCAAGGCCGACCTGATCGCCGTCGGCCGGCAGGCGCAGTTCAACCCGAACATCGCGCTGCATTGGGCGCACGATCTCGGCCTCAACACTCGGTTCGAGGACTGGGGTCCGGAATACGGCTGGTGGCTGGAAAAGCGCATCCGCACGATGCAAGGCTTCGCGACGCCGACGGGGACACCGACCGGCAAGGGGTGAGCGGGGCGGAGCGGTTTCCAAGCATCACGACGCAGACTTTTCCCAGACATCAACGCGTGTCATGGTCGGGCTTGTCCCGACCACCCATACCTCCGCGAACTGGGCCATAACGTTTCGCGGCCACGTTGCAGCAAGCGATCTCGTCTCTCGGTTGCTGCGGGATGGGTCCTCCCTAGTCATGTCGAAGACCTGCAATTCGAAGACCTGCAATTCGAAGACCTGCAATTCGAAGACCTGCAGCGCGCTTCGGCGCGAGGATGACATTGATATTTTTGAAGCCACATCCGTAGCTTGGGTCAAGCCCCGCACTCGCGTGACCCAAGAACTTCACTGCGCTTGCGAGACCCGACACCTACTTTCGAACCCATTTCCCCATAGCAAGCCGTATCCACGCGCCGGTTGGCCACTGGGCAACCGAAGACGCAAACAAAGTAGCGGGTGGAGAGCACCGTTCGGCCACCTGTGATTTGTAATATGTATGGCAGCCTCGCGGCGCCCTCCGCAGCATTTTCGCGCTCGGTACCGACTTGTGATCGGGACCTCTCCACCCGGGAGTTGCACCTGGGATCGATACGTTGCGCCCGGCTTACGTAGTGGCGATCACCCCTCCAGCGGCCGGCCGTACTGCAGCCTGTCCTCGCAATCGGCACGCCTCGCGAAGCGCCCCGCCATGAAACAGGATGGCCGCAGTATGCGCGAGCCCCGGAATTGAGGGATAAGTTTTTCGACTGCAGAACAATCAGCCCACAGACCCGTAGGCTGGGTTGGCGCGGCCACAGATGGTGAGGTAGATTCTCCACACCTCATCCGCGCGTAACCCAGCAGCGCGGGCGCAGGCGG
>JANXRM010000282.1 GCA_025353015.1 Hyphomicrobiales bacterium | reverse complement strand
CCGGGCGAAGCAGATTCCACCACTTCTCTACCGCTCCGCTGAGGTACGAGAATTTCTCATCGATAACCAGTTCATTGCCTTTGTCGATCTGCCTGACGGCGTGCGCCAATTCTTTAAGCAAGGCCGCGTACGCGGATCGCTCGATGATCTGCGATCGCAGCGCTGTGGGGTCTTTGGCGAGTTCGATCAGCTCTTCCCATCCAGTAGTAGCGCTTTCCGCGTCAACGACCGCAGTGATTGCAGCACTGACAACCTTCGCATGAGCCCCGTAAGAGACGATTGCTTCCTGAAAGCTCTGGAATCGTCCAGTCAGCTCGGTGAACGTACTCTTGATGGGCGCCGGGTCGGTGAGTGCCCGCACCGGGGCATCCCGATCGGTCGTTCCGATTGATCCCGATCGCTGTTTTCGATCGATCCCGATCACCCGTTCCGGGCGATCCCGATCAGCGTCGTGAGCCTGTGGAATGAAGTGATTTCGTCGTTGGGTGATCTGCGAATCGGCATCGCCTCGCTTCCCTTTGCAACAGGGAGCAGGACATGCCCACAGCGAGATTACCCATGCGCAAACTCCGCGAGATGCTGCGGCTGCACGCGTCCAGTCTGCCGACCCGGCAGATGGCTGAGAGCCTCGGCATCGGTCAGAGCACGATCATCGATTATCTGGGCCGTGCGCGGCGTGCCGGCCTCGCTTGGCCGCTGCCCGACGAGCTGAGTGACGAGGCCCTGGAGGCTCGCCTGTTCCCGCCGCCGCTGGCGATCGGCAAGGAGCAGCGCCCGAAGCCCGATTGGGCAGCCATCCATCGCGAGTTGAAGCGGCCCGGCGTGACGCTGCAGTTGATCTGGGAGGAGCACCGCGCGGTCCATCCCAGCAGCTACGGCTACAGCCGTTTTTGCGAGCTGTATCAGGACTGGCGCAAACGCCTGTCGCCGACCATGCGGCAGACGCACACGGCCGGCGAGCGGTTGTTCGTCGACTACGCCGGCACCACGATCGACATTTTCGACGGGCTGACCGGCGAGGTGGGGACGGCGCAGCTGTTCGTCGCGGCACTCGGGGCTTCGAGCTACACCTACGCCGAGGCGACCTGGACGCAGACGCTGCCCGACTGGATCGGTGCGCACGTAAGGACCTTCGCGTTCCTCGGCGGCGTCACGGCATTGACGGTGTCCGACAATCTGAAGTCGGGGATCACCAAGGCGTGCTTCCACGAGCCGGCCGTCAACCGCTCGTACGCCGAGATGGCGGCGCACTATCGGACAGCGATCCTGCCGGCGCGGCCCTATAAACCCCGCGACAAGGCCAAGGTCGAGGTGGCCGTTCTCCTGGCGACCCGTTGGATCATCGCCAAGCTGCGCAACATCAAGTTCTTCTCGCTGGCCGATCTGAACGCCGCGATCCGTGACTGCGTAACGGACCTGAACTCCCGCACCTCACGGCATCTGGGCGCCAGCCGCCGGGCCTTGTTCGAGGAGCTGGATCGCCCGGCCCTCAAAGCCCTGCCGGCCGAGCCCTTCGAATTCGCCGAATGGAAGGAGTGCCGCGTCGGCCTCGATTACCACGTCGAGGTCGGCAAGCATTATTACTCGGTGCCGTTCACGCTGCTGCGCGAGAAGTTGTGGGCCCGCAGCACGGCCCGCACCGTCGAGCTGTTCCACAGGGGCAAGCGGGTCGCGGCCCACGTGCGCTCGTCTTCCAACCGCAAGCCGACGACGGTTGGCGAGCACATGCCATCGAGCCATCGGCGCTACGCGGAGTGGACGCCCGAGCGCCTCAAGCGGCGCGCCGGCGAGATCGGGCCCAACACGGCCACCTTGGTCGAGGTGATCATTGCCGCGCGCACGCATCCCGAGCAGGGCTTCCGCTCGTCGATCGGCATCATCGGTCTGGCCAAGCGCTACGGCCCGGAGCGGCTCGAGGCCGCCTGCGCCCGCGCGCTCGAGATCGGCGCCCGCTCCTACACCAGCGTCGCCTCCATCCTGAAGAACAACCTGGATCGCACTCGGCCCGAACCCGCCACGGACGGGCCGGCGATAACGCACGCGAACATCCGTGGCTCCACCTACTTCCACTGAGGAGATATCATGCTGACCCACCCCACCATCGACCAGCTGCGGGAGTTGAAGCTCGACGGCATGGCCGACGCCTTCGCCGAGCTGCAACAGCAGGACGCCGCCCGCGATCTCGGTCACGCCGAATGGCTGGCACTGCTGCTCGACCGCGAGGCCGCCAGTCGCAATACCAAGCGCTTCCAAAGCCGGTTGAAGTCTGCCCATCTGCGTCACGGCCAGGCCTCGGTCGAGGACGTCGACTATCGGACGCCACGCCGTCTCGACAAGGCGCTGTTCCAGCAGCTGGCCACCAGCCGCTGGATCGCCGAGCACCGCTCGCTGATGGTCACCGGGCCGTGCGGCGTCGGCAAGTCGTGGCTCAGCTGCGCGCTGGCGCAGAAAGCCTGCCGGGACGGCTACACCGTGCATTACGCCCGCGTGCCACGGCTCTTTGCCGATCTGGAGTTGGCGCACGGGGATGGCCGCTTCGCCAAGCTGTTCCGAACCCTCACCAAGGTCGATCTGCTGATCCTCGACGACTGGGGGCCGGATCGGCTGTCGGCCAATCACCGGCGCGACCTGATGGAGATCGTCGAGGACCGCTATGGCCGGGGCTCGACCTTGATCACCAGCCAGCTGCCGATCGAGACTTGGCATGAGGTGATCGGCGAGCCGACCTTCGCCGACGCCATCCTCGACCGCCTCGTGCACAACGCCTACCGCCTCGCGCTCGACGGAGCGTCGATGCGCAAGATCAAGGCGGCGGAAACGGAGACGAGCGACCCGACGGCTATCGCACAGGAGACGGACGGTGCTGCTGCCGCGCCCCAGAAGCCGGCCAAGGGAGGCAAGCGATGAGCGCCGTCATGATTCGTGTCGACGCTGCCAGCTGGCAGCTGGGCTACGACGCCGCCCTGTCGGGCGTGCCGTCCTGGCTGGGCCGACGAAACCTCGTCGCCGAGATCGACAGTTGGTCGTGGATATCGGGCTACATCGAGGGCGAGGCTGCACGACTCAAGCGTGGCTCGCAGGGCACAAGCAAGCTTGACGCGAATCGCGAATACTGAGATCAG
>JANXRM010000231.1 GCA_025353015.1 Hyphomicrobiales bacterium | reverse complement strand
TTTCACCGCGAAGGCCTGCTTCGTCAGTTGCTCGCGGACAGTGGGGCTGTTCAACACCTCGGTGAGCGCCTGACCAAGCTTGTCAACGACGTCCTTCGCCATTTTAGCTGGCCCAAAGATTCCAGTCCACGAACCGACGCTCAGAAACGGATGCCCCGCCTCCTTCAAGGTCGGCACGTCCGGCATCAGCGGGCTGCGAGTCTCCAACGTCGTCAGAAGCGGACGCAATTTGCCTTCCTGAACATGCGACGCCACAGTCGAGTACGACACCAACATCAAATCGATACGGCCAGACAGGAGATCGACCACGGCCGGCGGCTCCGTCTTGTACGGGATGTGCTGCATCTCGATGCCCAACATCTGCGCAAGCAGCGCCGTCTGCACGATGGCCGTTGTATTGCCGGTGCCATAGTTCAGCTTTTTCGTTTTTGCGAGCGCAACCAGTTCCCCCAAAGACTTCAATGGAACGCTTTCCGGTACAATCAGGAAAAACGAGAAGTTGCCGACATGGCCAATCGCCGTGAAATCCACTCTCGGATCATAGGGTGGTGTAACCTGGAGGTTCGGTCCCGCCGACATCGGGCTGTTCGTGCCCATGATGAGGGTATAGCCCTCGGGAGAGGCGTTCTTGACTTCGTTGGCAGCGATGATGCCGTCGGCGCCAGGCTTATTGTCGACAATGACAGGCGTACCGAGTTTGGCCGACAGCGCTTGGCCGATGATCCGTGTGACCGTATCGGTCGAAGACCCGGCCCCAAAGGGCACAACGATACGAATGGGTTTCGATGGGTACGGCGTCTGCGCCGACGCGGAAAGCACGCCAGCACCCACCGCAAGCGCGGTCATCCCTGCTACCAGCCAACGCAACATAATGTCCATCTCCCTTGCAGTTCACGGTATTCTGCGACGCCAGACTGACGGCACGCCAGCGGCGATACTATAGGTTCCGCAGTGCCGCAAGAGAAGGACGTGTCCGCATTCAGAGCGTACGGCTTCGCTTCGCATCTCGGCCACGACCACGCCAAGGTTCAAGGCACAAGGCCCTATCCTCGCTCAAATCAATATCCCGTTCCCGGCACTCGCCCTGCGGTGTAGATTGCCGCATCGCTCCCCTCACGCTCGAAGTTGTCGTGCAAATGCCAAGTCCGAAACGCGCCGGTCCCCTCCCCTCAGTCGACGAGGTTTTACGCGTCGAAACCGGCCGCATCGCGGTCGCGCGCTTCGGCCATGCCGCAACGGTCTCGGCTGTCCGCGCCGGAATTGGGCAACTGCGTGCGGCGCCGGTTGCTTCCGGCAGTGACCGGCCCGATCGCGCAGCCATCGCCCTGGCGATCGCGTCCGTTGCGCTGCAGGCCCTGGAGGCCGCCGATGTGCCGCGTTTGCGGCGCGTGTTCAATCTCACGGGCACGGTGCTGCACACAAACCTCGGCCGCGCCGTGCTGCCTGAGGTGGCTATCACCGCCGCCAGCACCGCAATGCGCCATCCGGCAGCGCTGGAGTTCGACCTCGCGTCAGGCGGGCGAGGCGAGCGCGACAGCATCGTCCGCGGCCTCGTCTGCGAGTTGACCGGCGCCGAAGACGCCATCGTCGTCAATAACAACGCGGCGGCAGTCTTTCTGCTGCTCAATGCGCTTGCTGCCGGTCGCGAAACCATCGTCTCGCGCGGCGAACTGATCGAGATCGGCGGCGCTTTCCGCATCCCCGAAATCATGGCGCGGGCGGGCACGCGCCTGGTCGAGGTCGGCACCACCAACCGCACGCATTTAAACGATTACGCCGGCGCCATCGGCCCAAGCACGGCGTTGCTGATGAAAGTGCACACCTCGAACTACCGCATCGAGGGTTTTACGAAGGAGGTCACCGCGCGCGATCTTGCACCGCTGGCGCGCGAAAAAAACATACCCCTCGTCGATGACCTCGGCTCGGGCACGCTGGTGGACTTGACGCGCTACGGCCTCGTGCGCGAACGCACGGTGCAGGATGCACTTTCCGAGGGCACCGATCTCGTCACGTTCTCCGGTGACAAGCTGCTCGGTGGCCCGCAAGCAGGTTTCATCGTCGGCCGCCGTGATCTCGTGCAACTGTGCGCCAAGAATCCGATCAAGCGAGCCGTGCGGCTCGACAAGGTGCGGTTGGCGGCGCTGGAGGCAACGCTCCGCCTCTATCGCAATCCCGACACGTTGGCGGAAACGCTGCCGACGCTCAGGTTCTTCACGCGCAAACCGCCGGATCTGCTGGAGCTGGCACAACGGCTCGTTCCCGCACTAAGCCTGCGTCTACCGGCGTTTGCCGTCACTCCGCGCGCTTGCGCCAGCCAAATCGGATCGGGCGCGCTTCCCACCGAAACGATCCCGAGTGTTGGCCTCGCGATCGAGCCGCGCGAGAAGAAAACGTCCGGCCGCCGGATCGAGGCGCTGGCAACCGCGTTCCGTGGCCTGCCCATTCCCGTCATCGGCCGCATCGACAAAGGCGCGCTGCTGTTGGACTTACGGTGCCTCGACGACGAAGCAGGATTTATCGGGCAGCTCGGTGCGTTGGCGTTGCCGTCCGATTGAGTGGTGGCGCCATCAAGGTATGGCGCCGCGCGCCGCACCATGGCAACCTGCGCCCAACACCCGCAACGGAGCCTCCGCCATGCCCGCCAAAACAGACCTGCTCAGCCTGTCCTCGGTCGAGATGCGCCAGCGCATCGGCAGCAAGGAGATTTCGCCGGTCGAGCTTCTGGAAGCGGCGATCGCGCGCATCGGCGAGGTCAATCCGGCCGTCAACGCCGTCACAGCCACCTGCTTCGCGCGGGCACGGAAAGAAGCCAAAGCCGCCGAGAAAGCAGTGACGGCCGGCGACGAACTTGGCCCTCTGCACGGCCTGCCGACGGGCATCAAGGATCTCGAGCCGACGGCCGGCCTCTTGACCACATTCGGATCACCGCTCTACCGCGATTTCATCCCCGAACACGACGTCGAACTGGTCGCGCGCGTGCGGCGGGCCGGTGGCATCGTCGTCGCCAAGACCAACGTGCCGGAGTTCGGCGCCGGCGCCAACAGCCGCAATGTCGTGTGGGGCGCAACCGGCAATCCCTTCGATGTCAAACTCAATGCCGGTGGCTCGTCGGGGGGCTCCGCCGTGGCGCTCGCAACCGACATGCTGCCGGTCTGCACGGGTTCCGATACCGGCGGCTCGCTCCGCATTCCGGCCGCCATCAATGGCGTCGTCGGCTTTCGCCCGTCGCCGGGGCTCGTGCCCCACGAGCGGCGCAGCCTTGGCTGGTCGGCGCTGTCGGTGCTCGGCCCCATGGGCCGCAGCGTCGGCGACACGTGTCAACTGCTGTCGGTACTCTCAGGCGACCATGCGGTCGATCCGCTGAGCTACCCGGTCGACAACAGGTCATTCGCAACGCCGCCAAAGGCGGACCTTTCCCGCCTGCGCGTCGCGTGGACGGAAGACTTCGGCCAATGTCCCGTCGAAGCGCCGATCCGGAAAGTCATGCGCGACCGGATCGCCGCCATGCAGCATCTCTTCAAGCGCTGCGATGAGGTGAAATTCGATTTCGGCGAGGCCGATCGCTGCTTCGACGTGCTGCGCGCCATCAACTTCGTCGAGAGCTATCAGGCTGCCTACGAGAAAGACAAAACGCAACTCGGCCCCAACATCCGCGCCAACTACGAGATGGGTGCGAAAATGACGCTCGCCGACGTCGCCTGGGCACAGACCGAGCAGACGCGCATCTACAGGCGCTTCCAGGAGACGTTCCGCGACTACGATCTGGTGCTGGCGCCGACGGTACCGGTGACGCCGTTTCCCTGGACGCAGCCTTATCTTGCCGAAATGGATGGCAAGGCGCTGCGCAACTATTATCACTGGCTGGCGCCGACGTATTTCATCACGCTCGTCACCAATCCGGCGATTTCGATACCCGCAGGCGTCGATCACAAATCGATGCCGTTCGGCTTGCAGATCGTCGGCCGCGCGCGCGGCGATTTGGACCTTCTCGCGGCATCAGGTGCCATGGAAGCAGCCTTCGAGCGCATCGCTGCCTTGAAGCGCCCGCGGCCGGACCTCGCCAAGCTGCATAAGCCGACGCCGGAATTGAAATCGATCGTCACGCATCCGCCGAAGAAGAGCGAGATGGGGTGAGCGCGCGGCTCGCCTTTTGAAGTGTGATTCTAAAACCGGCAGCACAAGGAGACCATCATGTCATTGCGCAAGTTCATCATCGAGCGCGACATCCCTGATGTCGGCACATTCGACCGCGACCAGTTACGGGGGGCGGCACAGAAATCCAACGACGTGCTGCGCCAGCTCGGCCCCGACATCCAATGGGTGGAAAGCTATGTCGCCGGGAACAAGAGTTTCTGCGTCTACATGGCGAAGGACGAAGCCATCATTCGCAAGCACGCTGAGATCAGCGGTTTTCCGGCGACCAAAATCACCGAGATCAAAAAGATGATCGACCCAACGACCGCGAGCGGCTGATCAGCGCGTTGTTTCCGGCCCTGACCTCAAGCGCCCGCGTCAGTCGCGACGTTACCCGCGATGGTGATGCGGCTCGACTGCGTGCCACCACGCACGAGTTCCGGGCCGATCGCCACGCCTTTGTCCATGGCCCTGATGGCACCGTCGCGCGTGCCTGATATCATGTTCTGTGCGATGAGCGCGGCGCCGGCACCCGGGTCGCGCGTGATCATGATGCCGACGCGGGATTTCCTGATGACGTTCGAGGTCGCAACCACCTCGCGCATGTACTGGCCCCAGCCGATCGATATGCCAACAGTTGCAGCATTCTCGATCGTATTCCCCGTCACGACCGTATCTGCTTCGACGGCAATGCCGTCGCCGCGCTTATCCTCAGGCTCGTGCTCGCGGCGCACGATATTGCGGATGAGGTTGCCTTGCACGACGGCGAGGCGGCCGCCCTCGTTGAAGTTCGTGACCGAGATCCCTGTCGCCGCGCCATCGACAATGTTGGAGGAAATCAGCGCGCCCTCGAAGCCGAACTCGGCATAAAGTGCAACCTCGCCAAGCCGCGCGCACGAATTGCCGGTCATCTGAATGTTGGATGCGGCATTACCGCGGATGGCGGAGTAGGCGCAATCGGCGATGCGGTTTCCGGTCACCAGCACGCTGCCAGCGCGATAAACGTTGACGCCATTGCCGTTCTGACCCGATCCGCCGGCCTCCGCGCGGATGCGTTCGATGCGATTGGAAGAGACGATGGTGCCGTCCTCTCCCACCGTCGTGCGCCAAACGAGGATGCCGTTGTTGGCGCAATCG
Organism: Hyphomicrobiales bacterium; assembly: GCA_025353015.1. Lineage (GTDB taxonomy): Bacteria > Pseudomonadota > Alphaproteobacteria > Rhizobiales > Hyphomicrobiaceae. Next base: position 2,446 of record JANXRM010000231.1, on the reverse strand, counting down.
GTGACGGTGTTGTTGGTGATCTCCAGACCAACCGCATCGACGCTGACGATTCCAGCCTGTGCCGAACCCGCGATGTCGCAGTCGCGGATGGACCCCGAACAGCCTGTCAGAACGATGCCGTTGACGCGGCTGCCGCGCAGTTCCAGATCGGCGAGCACGACGTTACGGCTGCGATGCAAATGCACGAGCCCAGCATGGTCACTGGCCTGCAGCGCATGCGCCCCGCCTTCAATGACAAGACCTTCCAGCCGTGCGCGATCGGCCAATTCACCCGTGATCAGCGTGCCTGGAGCTGCATGCGCCAGAATGGTGCGTCCGGGCGTGCCGCGAATGTGGCTGCCGGCGCGCAGCTTAAGGCCTTGCACCAGATAGCGCCCCGGAGCGAGCGTCAGGGTGACACCCCGCTCGGCCGCGTGGTCGATGGCAGCTTGCAGTTCTTTGCTCTGATCACGCCCCGCGTTCGGCGCGATCGCCGCTGCAAGCGCTGCCGATGTGCGCGGTGCGGCGGCGTCGTCCTTCGCACGCGGTCCCGCCGCGCCAGCCGTTGTCGGCAGCATGGCGCCAAGCGCGAGGCTTGTGCCCACGAGAAAGCGGCGATTGACGGTCATGACTGGCCTCCCTGGATGTGCGGGTTAACCAGCAAGAAGCGCGCCAGACGTGGAGAGGCAGTTAACGGCGTCCGGCTTTCTTCGCGCTCACCGGTGTTTGCCCGTAGACCATTTGGGCTGCCTTCGCCGAGATCAAACCGTCGTCGACGTCGGACGCAATCGCAGCGGCTGCGCGTTTTTTTGGGTTGCCGATGCCGCCGCCGCCCGCCTCGATGATGGAGACGATGCTGCCGGGCTCGATCGTGATGCGCCCTTTGGCGTGCACCGGCTTGCCGTCCACCGCGTGCGTGCGCAACGCGCCATCACCACCGCCGAAAAGCCCCTTCGCTGGAAAATCCGTGCGGTTGCCCATGCCGAGCAAGACAAGGGAATGGCCGGTATCGTTGCGCAATTTCACTTCCTGACCCAGGCCGCCGCGCCATTGCCCAGCGCCGCCCGAGTCCGGCCGCAGCCGCTTCGACAGCACGGTTGTATGAGTTAGCGTCTCCCAGACCTCGACCGGCACGACCGCCATGTTCGAGGGATGCGGCAGCGTCACCCAGCCGTCGAGATCTCTGAGCGCGCCATAGCCGCCGGCCGCGAAATAGAGCGTCGTGAACGGCCGCTTGTCGCCCCGTGTCCCCTGGAACGTAATTAAGTTCATCATACCGCTGTCGGCCTGCACACGATCCGGCGCGGCCTTGGCGAGGGCGCCGTAGATCAACGGCGTCACGAAATGGCCCATGGCGTGCCGGCCGCCTGTCGGGAAGGGAGGTTGCGCATTGAGAATGCAGCCGACCGGCGCCTTGGTCCGGATTGGCGCGGCTGAACCCTGGTTGTTCGGGATCGAAGGCAGCGTCAACGACTTGATGGCGTGCAGAACCATGGCGTTGGTGTAGCAGAACGGGACGTTGACACCCGCCGGCACGCACCCGCCCGTGCCCTCGAAGTCGGCGACGACGCTGTCGCCCTTGATGTCGATGCGCACCGCCAGATCCACGGGTCCCGAGAAGCCTTCGACGCGAATCTTGTTGCGATATTGGCCGTCCTTGAGCTCGCGGATTTTGCCGCGCATGGCCGCCTCAGCCTGACCGCGAATGGCCTTCGACAGCGATGTCAGATCATCGAGGCCATATTCATCCATGAAGGCCAGAATCTCGCGGCCGCCGAACTCACCGCACGCGACATTGGCCATCACGTCGCCCATCACCTGCTCGGGCACGCGGACGTTCGTGCGGATAATCTCGACGACGAGTTCATTGATCTGTCCGGCCTCGTAGAGCTTGAGGATCGGCAGCCTGAGCCCCTCGTGATAGATCTCCGTCGCCGACGAGCCGAAGCCGGAGCCGCCGATATCAGGCAAATGCGTGATGCTCACCGTATAGGCAACGATACGGCCGCGCCGGAAAACAGGCCGCATCATCGTGATATCGTAGAGATGCCCCGTGCCCAGCCAGGGATCGTTGGTGACAATGATATCGCCGGGTTTCAGCGTCTCAGGTGGAAACCGTTTCAACATGTGCTGCGCGGTCACGGGCGCGCTGCCGATGAACGCGGGGATGCCGAAGGTACCTTGCGCCATCGTATTCGTATCCGCGTCGAGCACGGCGACGGTTAGGTCATAGCTCTCGTAGACGATGGTCGAGAACGAGGAGCGGATCAGCGTCGAAACGATCTCGTCGGTGAGTGAGACGAGCCGGTCCCACATGATGCCGAGGCTGACCGCGTCGAAGGCATTGGTGATAGCGGTTCTGGCGCTGGTTTTCTTGCGAGCTTTTTGCATGGACGTCATTCCTTGCCCAACGCTGCCAATTCCGCCACCAGATTGAAACGGCGATCGACCGTGACACGGTCGCCCG
>JANXRM010000361.1 GCA_025353015.1 Hyphomicrobiales bacterium | reverse complement strand
CGAGGCTTTGCCCGCGTTGCCCAGACCATCGAAAGCAACGTTGCGCGGGGACGTATTTCAGCTGACGAAGGCAAGGCGCGCATCGCCCGCTTGCGACCGTCGTTGAGTTTTGACGATCTGGGCCACGCCGATTTCATCGTCGAAGCCGTGTTCGAGAATCTAGCGCTGAAAAAGGAGATTTTCGGCAAGCTCGATGCTGTGGCAAAGCCAGGTGCCGTCCTGGCATCCAACACGTCGACGCTAGATGTCGATCAGATCGCCGCCGCAACCAAGCGGTCCGGAGACGTCGTCGGCACGCATTTTTTCTCGCCAGCAAACATCATGCGCTTGCTCGAGGTTGTGCGCGGCAAGGTCACCGAAAAGGATGCGTTGGCAACGGCCATGGCGGTCGCTAAGCGGATCGGCAAGGTCGGTGTGGTGTCAGGCGTCTGTTTCGGCTTCATCGGCAATCGCATGATCGAGGAATATCTCGAAGAAGTGCAGGCTCTTCTGCTCGAAGGGGCAACACCGCAACAGATCGATGGCGCGCTCGAAACCTGGGGCCTCGCGATGGGGCCGAACGCCATGATGGATCTCGCCGGGATCGATGTCGGCTATCTCATTCGCCGGGAACATGCGTTTTCGGAGGAAAGGATTAGGCTCTACCGGGCCACCGATGCCATCTCAGTGATGGGACGACATGGCCAAAAGACGGGCGCCGGTTACTACAAGTACGATGCTGACCGCAAACGGGTGGCCGATCCCGCAATCGAGGCCCTTTTCCGCGCCGAGGGCGAACGGCAGGGCATCGCCCGGAAGTCGCACACATCGGACGAAATCGTCGAGCGGTGTCTCTTGCGGCTGATGAATGAAGGCGCAAAAGCGCTCGACGAGAAGATCGCGTTACGCGCCTCCGACATCGATACGATCTATCTCAACGGCTACGGCTTTCCAGCCTGGTGCGGCGGCCCCATGTGGCAGGCGGAAAACATTCTGGGGCTGGCGGCCGTTGCCGAAAAAATCCGCGTTTACGAGCGCCTCTATGGCCCGCGCTGGCGGATCGCGCCGCTGCTGGACCGTTTGGCGGCGAGCGGCGCCAAGAACTGGGAAGCCTGAGCGACAATCTGCCCCCCGTTGGCTGCCCTCGTTGGCGCCGCAATGCCCGGCAGTTAGTGTCAGGCGCACAACCAAGGATCGCTCATGGCACGCCTGTCACGTCTACACACCGATCTCAAAAGCCACTATGACGCCATCGTAATCGGTTCCGGCTATGGCGGCGGCGTCGCCGCTGCCAGACTGGCCCGGGCGGGGTTGACGGTCGCCGTTTTCGAGCGGGGCCGCGAATTTCTGACGGGCGAATTCCCGTCAAAGTTTCCCGACATCCGCAACAACTTCCAGGTCAGCCGCCAGAAGCTCAAAACCGGCCCCGAGAACGCGATCTACGATGTGCGTCTCGGCGAGGACATGCACGTGCTCGTGGGCTGTGGTCTCGGTGGTGGATCGTTGATCAATGCGGGCGTATCGCTCCGGCCGGATCCACGGGTATTCGACGATCCTGTTTGGCCAGGCCAATTGAAACAGGATGGCTTGATCGAGGAAGGTTATCGCCGGGCTGAGCGGTGGTTGCGGCCAGTTCCGCACGCCGGCGCCGACGCTCTCGACAAATACAGGGCCTTCGACAGCGTCAGCGACGCATTGGGCGTGAAGCCGGTCAAAGCACCCGTCGCGGTCAGTTTCGAGGCCAACACCAATCCAGCCGGAATAGAGCAACCCGCGTGCACGCTGTGCGGGGATTGCATGGCCGGATGCAATGTCGGCGCCAAGAACACGGTTGCGATGACTTATCTGCCGTTCGCCGTCTCGCACGGCGCGGAAATATACACGGATAGTCCGGTAACGCACGTCGCCCGCGAGGCGGATGGCACGTGGGTGGTGCATGCGACGCCGCTCGAGGGGGGCAAAGCGGGGAGCCAGAGTATCGTCGTGCGGGCATCGATCGTCGTCCTCTCTGCAGGCACGCTCGGTTCGACCGAGATCTTGCTACGCTCGCGCGACAAGGGACTGGCTCTCTCTGACCGTCTGGGTGAGCGCTTCTCGGCCAACGGCGACATCGTTGCGTTCGGTTATGGCTCCAAGCTGTCGATCAATGCGATCGGCGTCGGCCACCCGTCGAAGATCGAGGGCGCGGCGGTCGGAGCATCGGTTTCCGGCCAGATTGACCTGACCGACGCGACGACGCTTGCCAACGAGCTACACATTCAGGAAGGCGTCATGCCCTCGGCATTGGCGCCGATGCTGCCGGTGATGTTCCTGCCGAACGGCCGGTTGCTGGGTGCTATTCAGAGCTTGATCAGTGGCGTTTATAAAGGGCCATTCGCGGGGCTGCAGATGTTTTTTGCCGTGTCCCACGATAGCGCCGCCGGCCGGTTGGTATTGTCAGATGGGCGATTGCAGTTGAACTGGCCTGAAGCCAAGGACGACCCAGTCTATGGGCGCCTCGACAAGGCACTGGCCGCGCTCGTCGAAAGGGCGGGCGGGTCCTATGTGAAAAACCCGTTGGCGGGGACGGTCATGGGGCATCAGCCGGCGACCGCGCATCCCCTCGGCGGTTGCGGCATGGGCGCCGACCGCAGCACGGGCGTGGTCGATCATAAGGGCCGGGTTTTCGATGCCCGCAGCCAAGCCGGAGCATCCGACGTTTGGGACGGCCTTTACGTCGTCGACGGCTCGGTCATTCCGCGGTCGCTCGGGGTCAATCCGCTGCTCACGATCACGGCCCTGGCAGAACGGGCCATGCTACATCTGGCGCGCGACAAAAATTTAGTGGCCGAGGATAACCGCTCGGCCACTTGATCAAACTCGGATATCTCGAAAGTCAAATGGTCAGGCCGGGTCTTTTTTCTTGGCCACAGCCTTTGCTGCTGGCGCTTTTGGAGCTGCCTCGTCCTTGGCAGCCGGCTCCTTCTTGACGCTGCCGGTCGTAATCGGAGCGGATGATTTGGCCGAGGCTTCTACAGCCGGAGCGGCGCCGCCGCCTTCATTCCAGCAAACCGTCGCAGCAGCCTTGCAGGTGTATTCGTCGAACACCCCGAAATCGAGGAACAGTTCGCACGTCACTTCTTTTTTGCCGGTATTGTAGGTTTTAACGCCGCGCTTGGCCATGTTCTCGGCGATCTGCTTGTCCAGCAGTGCCTGGGCGTCCTTGGCTGGTCCGACTTTGCCGTAGTCGTTGACCGACGAGGCAAGCTTGGTGCATTTCGCTTCGGCAGTGACCGTCAAAGCTAAAAGCGCCGTCGAAGCGATGGCGGCGGCGATCAGGTTCTTGCGAAATAGCATGTGTGACCTCGGCTGGCTTTGGCGATCATCTCTTGCTCATCGCTATAGCGTCGACGTGAGCTGAACGCCAGATATTTGCCGTGGATAACATTTTCAACCGGCCACAGTGTGGCACCGGCGCAGCACGCCGGCTGAGCATAGCAAGTTTGACAGGGTATTTGGGCCGAAAATCGAGATCGAGTGCGGTCACACCCGATCACTGCCGTGATCCCAGCAAGTCGGCAATCAGGAAGCAATCGGCGCTCGTGACCAGTCAGGATCAGTGCATGTAGGGCGAATCGCCACCACGCGGCGAGGCCGCCGAGTCGTAGAAAAAGCCGTGGTCGAACGGGCCACCGCGCGTCTGCCGGTCCATTTGCGCATCGCGGTAGTAGCGCGAGCCGCCGGTCGTCGTCCGTGCCGAGCCGTAGGTATCGATGCTGTCCGCATAGACGTAGGAATAGCCGCCACGGCGGGCGACGTAACCGCGAACTTGCGGCTTGCGCTTGCGCGAATAGCTGGACTTTGAACTGTCGCCCCGGGCGTCATCCGCCGAAGCTTCGACTGCCAGGGTGAGCCCGAAAACAGCGGCAAGGGCCGCAGTCAAGAGAGCGCGCTTCATGGGTCGAATACTCCGCGAGTTGGCCTAGTTCGACTGCAACATAACCGAGGACGGCTAAGAATTGTTCAATGCTTGTCCCATCAGTTAATCATTGACGGCCCGGTGTGACCGAAACGGCACGCTCACCCCCGAAGGCGGAACCGTACGGCTGTCTACGGCAGGGCTTTCGCCATGAAGGTGACGCTGCGGTCTGGCCATTCTTCAATCCGTTCGACGAGATAGCCATAGCGGCCATACCAGGCCACGAGGTGTTTGAACACCGTTCCCGTGTAAAGGCGCATCAGCGGCAACCCGAGCGCTCGCGCCTTATCTTCGGCGGTCATCAGCAAGTTGTGGCCAAGTCGTTTGGTCTGGCGGCCCGGGTCCGTTGCAATCGACCAGATCAGCATATGATCGGGGTGGGGCTGCAGGATGAGGACGCCTGTCATCACCAGCTTGCCGCCTTGATCGATATCGGGAGCCTCGGCAACCCAAACCTCCATGGTCTGGAAGATTTCCGCGTAGTCGGCCTGCAGCGGCAACGGTTCGACGCCGAGCGCGATCCGATTCGGCGCATATGCCGCCTTCTGCAAGGCGACGACTGCGGCCAAATCCTCCGGCGTGGCGCGGCGCAGCTTCATTTCGTCCGCCCAAGTGCTTTGTCCGTGAGGTCGGCCAACGACGTTTTCTGCTGGCCCTTGCCATCGAAATTCGACGGGTCGAGCCAGCGCTCGTAGGCGGCTTTCAACGCCGGCCATTCCTCACCGATCATGGCGAACCACGTCGTATCCCGCGTGCGGCCCTTGTTGATGACGGCGCGGCGGAAATGCCCTTCGTAGGTGAAGCCGAAGCGTTCGGCCGCCTTGCGCGACGGGGCGTTGAGAGCATCACACTTCCATTCGTAGCGCCGGAAGCCGAGCTCGAAGACGTATTTGGCGAACAGGTAATTGGCTTCCGTCGTGACGGGCGAACGGGAAATGGCTGGGCCCCAGTAGATGTTGCCGATCTCGATCGATTGATTGTTGGGATCGATGCGCATCAAGGTCTGGCGGCCCTCGACGCGGCCAGCATTGCCCGCGCGTTTGTCGATGACGGCGAACACGAGCGGGTCCTCGCTGGCGGCCATTTTCGCGAGCCATTGGTCGAGATCGGCTGGCGTTTGCGGTACGGTATCGAAGAGATAGCGGAAGCGATTGGCCGCATCCGGTGGCGTCGAGGCGGCCAATAATTGCTCGCGGTGGCGGACGGGATCGATGGGCTCGAGCCGGCAAAACCGGCCGTCGAGAACGACGCGTTCCGGGCGTTTCGCGGGCGCTAGGTTGGCGAGCAATGGGCCGATCGGCAGGCCGGTCGCAGCGTCGATCTCACGCGGGACCTGGGCATCATGTAGGTAGGTCAAAGCGCAAAGCCTCCATCGACGAAGAACGATTGGCCTGTCGTGAACGCGCTTTCGTCACTGGCGAGGTACACGGCGATGTGCGCCACTTCCTCCGCGCTGCCCAAGCGGCCCATCGGTTGGCGGGCGATAAACATCTGCCGGGCCTTTTCGACGCTGCCCACTTCTTTACCAAGCGCGGCTATCCGATCGTCGAGCGAGGGCGATTGGATCGTGCCGGGGCAGATGCAGTTGCAGCGGATGCCTTTGGCGACGAAGTCGAAGGCGACCGCTTTGGTGAGGCCGACGACGGCCGCTTTTGTTGCCGTGTAAACATATCGGTTGGCGACGGCCTTCGACGGACCGGCGCCCGAGGCCATGTTGATGATGGCGCCTTTGCCTTTCGCTAGCATGGCCGGAAGGAAGGCTTGGATGCCGCGATGCATCGCCTTGACGTTGAGGTCGAACGAGAAGTCCCAGTCCTTGTCGGAACAATGCAGCGCGTCGCCGTGATGCACGAAGCCCGCGCAATTGAAGAGGATATCGACCGCGCCGACTTTGCTGGCCATGGCCTGAACCGCTGCCGTATCCAGCACGTCGAGCGTCAAGCACTCGGCGATGCCGGCTTCTTTTAGGCCGGCCATGCGGTCTTGCTTCAAGTCCGTGGCGATGACGCGAGCACCCTCACGCGCGAACGCGATTGCCGTGGCACGCCCGATGCCGGCGCCGGATGCGGTACAGAAGGCAGTCTTTCCGGTCAGTCGGCCAGCCATGGCGGATCTCCTGTGAGCGGCGGGATTTGCAACCCGCGAATGTCGCGTGCCGCACATTTGCAGGCGGCCAGGGATTTGTCACGTTGGGAGGGGGCATGGGAGGCTGGATCGCGCTGCCGTTCGCGAGGCGGCGTTCGGAGGGACCAATTCTGAGTGGCGGGGTTCAAACGGGTATTCGACGGTTCAGCACCCTTTAGCTGACTGATTATGGTTGACATGGGGGCGATTTGGTTTTGGCGGCTGCAGCCGACGCGTCATAACTCGCCCTCGAAAATTCACCCTGAACTTTGCCACCGCGAAACACTCACACGGCCCTGCCTTCCCAAAAACGCATGTGGCCTCGCGTTTGCGAGGCCACGGCAATTTCTGGAAGCGGCAGAATGGATGCCCGCGCGCCTACTTCCCCTGCCAGTCGTCCTTCACCTCGTCGCACTTCGGGCCGATGAAGTCGTTGATGTCTTCGACGATGGTCGACTGCAGCACGTTGAACGTGTTGTCGGTGGCGGTGGCCGTCCACATGGCGCCCTTGACCAGGGATGGCGCTTCGATCGTGCCCCAGTTGAGCGCGGCTTTCGTGGCCTTGCCCTTCTCGAACGTGACCTTCGGCGAGAAGTCGAACTTGATGTCGGCCTTGCCTTCCTTGTCGCGCTCGACCTCGCAGGCGACCTGGTGCTTGTCGAGCTGAGCCTCGTACTTGTCCTGCGTCATGCCCTTGATCAGGTCGTCGCGCTTCAGCTTGATGTCGGCGACGCACTTGATGGCGCCCCAGGGCCAGGAGACCTTGGCTTTCTCGACCATTTTCGAGAGTTGTTCCTTGCGCCAGGTTTTCAAGACGTTGCAAGCGATGTCGCCGCCGTCTGGTTTCTTATTTCGAAACGCAGCGCAGATCTTGACCTTGCAGTCCTTGCGCAGCTCGCGTTCCTTTTTTTCCTCAGGCGTCAGATCCTCGGGCTTGAGGCTGGTGCCGGCGGTGGCTGGTGTGATTGCCGGCGCAGCGGGCTTGTCCTGCGCGTGAACGCGGGTGTCAGATCCGAGCCCCAGTCCGAAAAGGCCCAGACCTAGAATGGCGGCAATGTTCAACGTGGCAATTGGCAAACGCATAGTCGAATGGTCTCCCCAGTCTTTTTGTGGCAACTCTTCTTGTCGTGACGTCCTCATGATGCTGCCGGTCATCGGCAATCGCGCAAGTCTATGCCTGCCGACCGTCACGGGATTATGGCGGCCGCGTATCAGCCTCAAGTTCGCTTGACCAGCCGTGCCGGTCTTGCCACAAGCCATCAGACATTCATTCGGGCCTTCGAGGGAAGCCCGGCAGCCTGGACACCTCAGTAATGGCAACAACCGCAATATCGACGACGGCGCATTGGTCGGACGACGTCTTCCGCGAAATGAAGGCGCGCGACATCAAAACGGTTTGCACGATCCCGGACGGCGGCTTGACGCTGCTGCTGAAAAAGATCGAGGCGGACAAGGGCATGCGCCTCGTGACACTCACGACCGAGGAAGAGGGCATGGGCGTTGTCGCCGGCCAATGGCTCGGCGGCACCAAGGCCATGATCGCGATGCAGTCGTCGGGCGTCGGTAACTGCATCAATGCGCTGGGCCTGCCGACATCGTTCCGCACGCCGTGCCTGATGCTGGTGACGATGCGCGGCCAGTGGGGCGAGTTCAACCCCTGGCAGAACCAGATGGGGCAAGCCGTGCGGCCGACGCTGGAGGCCGTGGGCGTCAAGTGCTTCGCGGTCGATAAGCCGGACGAGATCGGCGAGACGTTCGCAGCCGCGGCCGACATGGCCTTCAACGGCAAGTTGTCGGCGGCGGTTCTCGTCAGTCAGCGCGTCATCGGCGCCAAGGGTTTCGGGCAGAAGTGAGCCGGAAGGACGTGAACGATATGACCAAGGCACCAGAAAAGACCACGCGTTCTCAGGTCAAAGATGCACCCAAGAACGCCGGGCCAAACCAGATCGACCGGCGGAGCTTCGTCAAGGACCTGTTGCAGCATCGCGGCAGCGGGCTCGTGGTAACGGGGCTCGGCAGCCCGACGTGGGACCTGTTCGCGTCCGGCGACCAACCGGAGAATTTATACTCGTGGGGCGGCATGGGGCTGTCGGTGTCAACCGCGCTCGGCATTGCGCTGGCGCAGCCGGACCGCCGGGTGCTGGCTTTGACGGGCGACGGCGAAATGATGATGGGCATCGGCTCGCTCGGCGTCGTGGCAGATCAGGCGCCAGGCAATCTCGGGATCTTGGTGCTCGACAACGAACGGTTCGCCGAAACGGGCCGGCAGAAGGGTCTCTCGTCGGGACGGGCGGATTTGTGTGCCATTGCGCGCGGTTTCGGCATTGCTGAGACGATGCTGGTAACCGAGCAGGGCAAGTCGGCGGATCTCGCCAAGTTCCTGTTCACGACGAAGGGCCCGGTTTTTGCCGTCGCCAAGATCGCGGTGACCGAGGATCCGTGGAAGCTCCCCGAGAAGGACGGCGCTGCGATTTCATTGCGCTTCCGTCAGGCACTTGGTCTGGAGCCGCGCTAGTCCGGCACGCCGGGTGGCAGATCAAGTCGCGGATCGCGAGCGCCCATGTCAACTGTTCGGGCGATCTTCGCAGGTTGTCGGTTGGGTGGACAACCACATACGGCCGTTCCACAGGTCCGCCAAATGCGGTGGCTCCTCGGCCTTCGCCGCAGGACTGGAAAAGTCATAGAGTTCGAAGCAGTTGGCGCTGACCCGCGTGACGCGGAAACAGCCGCCGAGGCCTGGCGGCGGATAGGCGAAACAGAATTCGCGGTCGGTCACCCACCATTCACCCCGCCAACGTTTGTCGCCTTCCCGGTAGTCGGTGGTGCTGTCGGCGCCGATGGCCTCCGTCCAGAGACGGCCGTTGGGATAAAGGCCGCCAACCGGCTGGCCCGCGAACGTCGCGCGGATGGTGTCCCCCGTCAGCCATGCGATGCCAGCGCGGTTGTCTTCGGCATGGCTGCTAGGCGAGCCGAAATTCATGGCGCAAACGATTGCGGCGCAAACAATCGCCAGAGACCGTGCGATTGACCGTGCGATTGACCGTGCGATTGACCGTGCGATCGATGGCGTGTCCATCAGCCGATCCTCAACGCCCTTCCCGCCACCAAGCCAATGTGATGAACGCGAGCAAGGCGGCAAGCGCGAGAAGACCGGTGAACATCGGCGTCAACTTGACACCGCGGGTGACGTGCGCCTCGCGGTCGCGCAGCCCAAGCCAACCAGAACCCGCGAGGACGCGAGCGTTGGCGAGTAAGGACACGCGTGGCACCTCGACGGCATCTCCCGTGACGCTCGAGAGCAGACCGCCACCGCGTGACCAGAACACGCCGCCGCCGGTTGCCTCCGACAACGGTTTGAGTTTCTCGTCAGTCGCCGTGACCTCGTTCATTTCCCGGGCATCTTCGAGGCCGGCATGGGCGACGGCCGTGAGTTGCCCTGTGGGCGACGGTGTCTGGAGCTTGTAGAGCCCTGGGGCCTTGACATCGATTGTGGTGCGCCAGACGCCATTCTCGCCCTTGCCGAGTGAGACTTCAGACGTTTCGCCGCCCGGTGCCGAGACAGTGACAGCCGGCACGCTCTCGTCCATGGACCGGCGTTCGATTGAAAGCTTCAAACCGCGCGAGGAAGCGATGAGCCGCTCCTCTTCCAGGTCCGGTTCTTTCATCAGCCAATGCGCGGTGCGGCGGAGAAGATCAGTATGTGGGCCGCCGCCCTCATAGCCGCGGGCCCAGAGCCAGGAATGATCCGATAGCAGCAGGGCAATGCGGCCTTTGCCGGCACGATCGAGAACCAGAAGCGGTTTGTCCTCGGCCCCGTTCATGACGGTGCGCCCGCGTCGCTTGGTGACCTCGACCTGTCGCAACCAACGGCCCCAGGTCGGGTCCTTGCCGATTTCGCCCGTACCGGGCAAGCCGCGGGTCACAGGGTGCTTGAGACCGTCGCCCGCGACCTTGGCCTTGAACGGCGTCTCGATGACGCGGCCGGAGGCGAGCGCCGGTAACACCGTATTCAGTGGGGTCCGCTGCAGGCTGTTGTTACTGGCGTAATCGTCGCCCGCCGCAATCAGCAAGGCACCACCGTGACGGCTCACGTAGTTGGCGATGTTGTCATAGTAGATGATCGGCAGAATACCGCGGTGCTGGTACCGGTCGAAAATGATAAGGTCGAATTCCTTGATCTTTTCCGAGAAGAGTTCACGCGTCGGAAAGGCGATCAGCGAGAGTTGCGAGATGGGCGTTCCATCCTGCTTCTCGGGCGGCCGCAAAATCGTAAAATGCACGAGATCGACGGCGGCGTCCGACTTCAAGAGATTGCGCCAGGTGCGCTCACCGGCATGTGGCTCGCCCGAGACGAGGAGCACTCGCAGGTTCTCCCGGACGCCTTCGGCCGCGATCACGACACGATTGTTAGAGGCCGTCAACTCGCCCGGAACCGGGTCCAGCTCGATCTCGACGATGTTGGTGCCGGCATGCGGAAACGGCATGGAGAACGTGACCGGCCGGTCAATCTCGGTGCGCTTGATTTCGTCGGGCCGGCCTTCACGACGGACTTTCAACGAAACCGTTCCGCTGCGACGGCGGCCGGTCTCGCGCACGGCGACTTCGATATCGCGGGCCTGGCCGACGATGCCGAATTTTGGGGCCTTGATGACTTCGATACGCCGGTCGAATTCGTCCGGGCGTCCGGTGAGGATCGCGTGGACGGGCGCGTCGAAGCCGAGGCCTGCCGCCGATTTCGGAATATCGTGCACCTGCCCGTCGGTGATCATGATGACGCCCGCGAGGCGGTCGGGCGGCACATTGGCCATGGCGCGATTGAGATCGGCGAAAAGGTTCGTGCCCGAGGGGCCGTCACCGGTCGGTTTGGATGAGGCGACCCACTTGATTTCGAGGTTCGGGATTTTCGCGAGCTTAGTTTCGAGATCGGCGCGGATTGCGGCGGCTTGTTCGGGGCGGCCGGCAATCGTCTGGGAGGTAGATTCATCCATCACGACGATGGCGATGTTGGCGAGGCTCTCGCGCTCCTCCTGTCGGAGTGTCGGGTTGGCGAGGGCGCCGATGAGAGCGGCGAGCGAAAGCGCGCGCAGGACTGCGCCGCGCGTGCGCCGGAGCAGCAGGGCCGCGATCAGCAGCCCCGCAACGACGATCGCCGCCCAGAACAGGGAGCCCGGAATGATCGGCGATATGTCGATGGACCAGTTCATGGGGCGCTCCGCGCGCGAATAGTGAAGTGCGAGGTATGATCAGTGTGTGGCGCGGCATCAGGCGGCATGTGCGGGCTCGTAGATGGTCTCGTACCAATAAGCATTTTTGTTTCGAAGCGAGGTCTTGTTTGCGCGATTTTCGAACACCGAGCGTTGTTGCATGTCGATTTCTTACTGTCCGAGCCGTTCGAGCAACGCCGGGACGTGTACTTGATCGGCCTTGTAATTGCCCGTCAGTGCATACATGACGATATTGATGCCCGTGCGGAAGGCTTGCTCGCGTTGTGCTTCGCCGCCCGGCACCGTCGAGTAGACAGGCCGATTGCTATCGTCGAGGGCCCAGGCGGCCGCCAGATCATTCGACGTCACGAGGATGGAGCTGACACCGTCGGCGCGGCGGGCCTTGCGGCCGCTGTCGGCTTTTTCTTCCGCGCTCTCAGCTTCGACCCAGAGTTGGCCGCCATCCCAGCGGCCCGGGAACGTGCGCATCAGATAGAACGATTTTGTCAGGACATGCGTCTCGGGAACCGGCTCCAGGCGCGGAATATCGAGACGGCCGAGCAAGCGTTGCAGTGGGGTGCCGTCGCTGCGCCCGAAAGACTGGCCGAGCGATTGGCCGGTGGGCAGGCCCTGACCGTAGTCACGGGTGTCGAAAACGATCATACCGCCTTGCTTCATATAGGCGTCGATCTTGGCGAGCGTCGCGTCGGGCAACGGTTGCGCGGTCGCAAGGACTGGCCAATAGAGAATCGGGAAGAATGCGATCTCGTCTGTGACGATGTTGACCCCGAACGGCTCGCCGGGCTCGACCGCCGTCCGCAAGCCGAGCATGCGGCCAAGGCCAGTCAGGCCGAGACGGCTTGCCTGATCGGCCGCGGCGTCGCCCGTCAAAACGTAGGCGAACGACACTTTGCCGGTGGCCTGGATCGCGACTTGTTCTTCGCGATTGCGGCCAGGGGCTGCGCGGGGTTGATCAGGGCGCGACGGTTGGGCCTGGGCGGGTTGTCTGGTCTGTGCATCGGCCGACGGCGGCGCAACAACCATGAAAACTGCCAACGCCAGCAGGGTGGCTGTCGCGGCGCCTGGCCGGCGCCAATGCTGCCAGAAGGGCCCCGCCTGCAACAACAGAACGGCAATGACGTCGAGGAACAGGAGACCGAGAGCCATCGCCAGCAGCATCGGCTTCAAGGGTTTTGCCGTCTCGCCTTCATAGGCACGGCGCTCGGCTGATGACGGTAGGGATGGCAAGGGTTTGACCTCCGTCTTTGAGCCGATGATGTTCAAAGCTCGTGGCGACGCTTGCGGGCCATAGTAGCCGGGCGGGTGGTCGAGGCCGGGCTTTGCAGTCTCGAGCTTGGCCGCCGGAATAGCCCTGGCGGTTGGCGGTGGAGCATGCAGAACGCCCAAACCGTCGAGGGTCTGCTGCGGCGCCAAGACTTCTGTGCTCTGGGCCGCAGGCTCCGTCGCAACCGTGGTCGTCGTCTCGACGCCGCCCGCCGCGACACCACCTGGACGTCCAAGCGTCGAAAGGCGGCGCAGCATATCGACGAAGAGGCCCGATAACGGCAGGTTTGACCATTCCGAATTGGCCGTCACATGGAAGAGAACGATCTGGCCATCGCCGCGCTTTTGCGCCGTGACGAGGGGCGTGCCGTCCTTCAAGCGGGCCCACACCTTGACGTCCTGGGTCAAGGCCGCGGGGTCCGCAAGAACCTGGCGGTTGACGAGAACCTCCGGCTGCAGGGCGAGGCCGGCAAAAAGGCTGGTTTCGTCAAATGCGGCAAGCGGCTGCGGTGTCGACCAGGATAGGGCGCCGCCGAGCGTCCGCCCGCCGAGGCGCAACGCAACGGGGAGCAGCGTGTCGCCACCTTTTTCCAGGCGAGGGCCGGCGAAACGCACAAGAATGCCGCCCTTTTTGACCCAGTCCTCGACCTGGGCAAGGAGATCCCCCGAGAGCGTCCCGATATCGGCGAGCAACAGCAGCGACACGTTTTGTTTGAACGCATCGGGCAACGCCGCGGACAGGTTGACGTCCTTGGGCCGCACCAATTCGGCAAACGGCGCCAGCGCCTTCTCGATATAGTAGAGCGGCGCCAACAATGGCTGCGCTTGCTCCCGGTTCTCGCTCGAAATCAGGCCGATGCGATTCCAACGCGAGCGAGCGTCGAGGAGATGCACAGCGGCGGCCGACCGTTCGCCGGCAATTTCGACGCGCGCAACCTGATTGCGCAACTCAAGCGGCAGCTTGAATTGAGCCTGGGCTTTGGCATCGCCGGCACCGAATGAAAACGGCGCTTCACCAAGACGCTGACCGCGCGCGGAATAGGCAAGAACGTAGCCGGTCCGGACGCCGCCCTGCGGCCGCAAAACGTTGACTTCGAGCTGGCCTCCGCGTCCAAGCCCGGCATAGAGCCCGAGGCCTTCTTCACCGGTTCGGGGATCGACCACCACGAGCGATCCGCTGCTCCCGGCCAGCGCGGCCAGCTTTTCGGCAAACTCCCGCGCTTCGTTGCCATGATCGATGCCGTCGTCGAGCCAGACGATTGTTGCTGCTTTCGTTCCGGCAAAGGCGCTTTCGAGCTGTGCGGCGACCTCCAACCGGTTTGGCGCGAAGGGCTGGGGAGCGAGGGCCGCGGCGCTCGAACGGGCAGCGTTCGGCGCCTCGATGCGCAAGGCTTGGGTCTTGGCTGGCGGCGCCGTTTGCGCCAGCAGAACCGGGCGACTTTGGGCTTCTGCTTCGCCGATCAACCGTTCGACGAGACGAACACGTTCGTTGAAACGTGTCGCCGATCCCCAGCCATTGTCGACGACGATAACGATCGGACCCTGACCCTTGAGTGAGTTGGCGCGGTTGGGATTGAGAACAGGCTCAGCCAGCGAGAAGATCACTAAGGCGGCAGCCAACATGCGCAGCAGGGTCAACCACCACGGCGTCTTGGCGGGCGTCTTTTCGCGGTTGCTGATGCCGACTAGAATGCGCGTCGCCGGGAAGGCAATGCGGCGGGGGCGCGGCGGGACAGTGCGTAGCAACCAGTAAATTACAGGCAATGCCGCCAGTGCGCCGAGAAGCAGCGGATTGAGAAATGCCAGCGCGCCGATGCTCATGAGCTTGTCTCCGCGCTTGGAGGTGCGCCGGACGATGAATGTCGATACCCGCCGGATTGGCTGCTGGACTGGCCGCCGAACCGCATCACCAGTGATAGCAACGGTTCCGACGCTGGGCGGTCGGTATGATGGACGAGGAACGTCCAGCCGAGCCGCTGACAGGTCGCGACCAAGGTCTGGCGGTGGGCCTTCAGTTTCGCTTGATAACGATCACGCAGGCTTTCCGCACGATCGGCAATCCAGCGTTCGCCACCTTCGGGCCCTAAGAATTCGGCACGGCCTTCATAGGGGAGTGTTTCCTCGGCGGGATCGAGAACCTGAACCAGATGGCCACTGACGCCCGAGCTGGCAATATTTTCGATGCGCTTGATGATCTGGTCGGCGGGATCGAGAAAATCGCCGAATAAGATCGTACCGGTGAATCGCGGGAGGCGAATTTCGGGTGGCAACCCTTCGGTCAACTCGCGGGCATTCCGGTTGAGCAGCAAAGTCTCGGCAAGCTTGTCGGCCGCTTTGCGGCTGGCCGTCGGCCGGCCCAGGCCGAGCAAGCCGACCCGCTCGCCACCACGGACGAGCAATTCAGCTGCAGCCAGCATCAGCACCAGTACGCGGTCCTGTTTGGTCGTTGCCGCGAGG
>JANXRM010000198.1 GCA_025353015.1 Hyphomicrobiales bacterium | reverse complement strand
ACGAATGGCTGCTCTACGCCCAGGATAGCCCGAACGCCCATGGTGCGCGCGGTTTCTGCCGCGGCAGTATTTTCACCCGCGACGGCCAGTTGATCGCCTCGATGACGCAGGAAGGCCTCATGCGCCGGCGCACCACCGGTTACGTCGTCAGTTGAACCGGCAATGTCACTTGGCGCGCTCGAACGTTCGCCGCCGTCAGCTCTTGGCGGCTTTCGCGCGCGGTTTGCGCGTTGCCTTCGGCTTCTTCTTCGGAGCTGGCGCGAGTGCCATGTCGACCACAACCTGCACGTAGGCCGGAAGCGCGAAGGCTGCGGTATGCACCTCCGGCGTCCAGTATCGCGTTTTGATGTCCCGCCTCTCCTGCCGGCGCGCGAGCTTCTTGTGGCCGATCTCGCCGAGGCTCTTGTCATCGCTGGCCCAGTTCAGCGCGAACGGCCCGCCGAAGTAGCAGGGTTGCGTGCACAGATACGGCCGCACATGCTTGAAGAGCGCGCCAAAGGCCCGTGTCGTGCCCTCGAGATGATCTGGAAACAGGAACGGCAAGCCGTTTTGCGTCACCAGGACGCCACCTTCCTTCAGCGCGCGCTTGCAGTCCCCAAAGAATTCCGGCGTGTGCAGCACGGCCGACGGGCCGATCGGCTCTGAGCTGTCGACGATGATCGCGTCGAACTTCTCCTTCGTCTCGGCCACATACTTTAGCCCATCTGCGATCACCAGATCCGACCGGGGATCATCGAGCGCGCCGCCGGCGATCTCAGGATAGTGCTCGAGCGAGAGATCGACGACGGAGCGATCGATCTCACACAACGTCGCCCGCTCGATGGAGGGATGCTTCAGGACCTCGCGCAGCACGCCGCCGTCGCCACCGCCGACGACCAGCACGCGTTTGGGTTTGTTCAAGGCCATCAGCGGCACGTGCGCCATCATCTCGTGGTAGACGAATTCATCGGATGTCGTCAGCTGGCAGACGCCGTCCAGCATCAGCACGCGGCCCCAGGTCTCGTTCTCGAAGATGACGAGATGCTGATGCTCCGTCTTGACCTCATGGAGCACCTTGTCGGCCTTCAGGCGGACGCGCCAATGCGGGTGAAACGTCTCCTCGATCCAGCGGTCATTGTCGCGGGCGGTCATGGGCGGGCTCCGATTGATTGGGCGTCGAGATTGGCGTGCTATTTTATAAGAGAGATGACAAGTAGTGAAACGCTACGACGTCAACAAATCCGGAGATCGCCGTGCCGATTGTCACCCTTACGATTTGCCAAGGTAACGGGGCGGATATGAAGTCTGCTATACTCGAGGCCGTTCACGCAGCGCTTGTGGCATCGGGCGCGCATCCGAACGATCGGTTTCATCGCATAATTGAACTCGCCGAAAGTGATTTCCGCTTTGACCCGATGTTTCCGGATCTCAGCACACCGAGAACAAGCGACTTCCTGTTGATCGAGATTTTGCTGGGGGTCGGCCGCAGCGTGAAAGTCAAACGCGCGATCCTGCAGCATATGGTTGCCGGATTGGCGCGATGCGGGCTCGATCCAGAACACGTCATGGTTGTGTTTCAGGATGTCGCCTGGGAGAATTTTTCGCCAGGCGGCGGACGGTTGCCGCATGGTTAATACATTGCAAACGCCATTGTCGTCATGTGCACACACTCGCAGTGCTGGCAGATGTGCAAAACATGACACAGAGTTGAATAAAACGAAAAACCGCGCGTCCCGATCTCTCGAAACGCGCGGCTGGTTCTTGTCGTCCGGCGCTGCCAGACTCGTTTACCAGGTCAGGCCGCAGCGATGCTGCGGATCTTGGCCTTGGCTGGCTGGCGCACAGGTGCCTGCCTTCCGGATGCGGCGTGCCACTTGAGCTGTTCGAGCTCCTCGCCCCGCAGGTGCTCCTTGACGACGACGTCGGTCGCGCGAAACGCCTCCTTCAATACGGCAACCGCCAAATGAGGCTTGGCATCACCGCACATGAAGACGTCGAGCGCCGCGTAATCGGCCTCGGGCCAGCTGTGAATCGAGATGTGGCTCTCCGACAGCACCGCCACCCCGGACACGCCGCCATTGGGCGTGAAGTGGTGGAGATGAATATGGAGAAGTGTTGCTCCCGCAACTTCCACGCAACGCTTTAACGTGCGCTCGATGTGTTTGAGATCATCGAGACGCTTGGCACCAAACAAGTCAACGATGAGGTGCGTTCCCGCAAACCTCACACCATCACGCTCAATGAAGAAGTCCTTGCGGTCTTCGTTGTGCGCAACTGGCGCGGATTCGTTAGTTTCTTTAGTTTCTTCCTTTTGGGCGGGGCTTGAACGAGTCAAGTCCATCCCCAATTGGAAGAGGGTGTCTTCGTAGGCCATCAGACCCTCCCCAACCAGTAGACAGATTGTGACCCGTCCGCTCCTTACCTTTGGGGTTTGGGGAAATGACCTTGACCTTAAGGGCAGGTGGACGAACGGCGTGGGCGATATGGGGCCAAACGCCCCCCAGCGCAAGCGGAAATTTCATTGCAGCAACATTATTGGCCGCACATCCTCGCGTGAGGAATTAAGCAGTGACCATTTCGTCCGTATTTCTGTGATGGATGACGACATACTGTCGCGTTGCCGGTGTGGCGCATAATCGGCGTCCCACCAAGTGCCCAAAACGAATCTTTGCGCCGCTTACCGTCATGGCTTGAGAAACTGCTTGAGCAGGCCTTTTGCCTTGTTGATCTTTTCCTCCGCCTTCGGCCCATCCCCGATGACGCTCTTGATGGCGCCGTCGACATCACCGTCCTTGAGCTTCTTCACGGCCTCTTGCGCTTGGGGTGATTTGAGCGCGCTGCCAAGCTCGGGAATGACGCTGACCTTGTCCCACGGTCCGGCCACACGCACGGGAACGTCGAAGCTCAAACCGCCAACGGCTGCGGCTGCCTGCTTTGGCTTCAACATCACGTCGATATTGCGATCGACCAGATTGATCACGCCGGAGCCGGTCGACCGCAACACGGCGCTTTCGAACTTCAGATCCTGATTGCGGGCAACGCCGTTCGCGATCTGAAAGGTTGCAGATAGCTCCGAGAACGGCGTCTTGGCCTGCGCTTGACGCTCGAGCTTCGGCAACCGGCCCTGACCGAGACCCGACAGCATTTGACCGGCGTCCCAACCGATGACGTTGCCGTTCGTCAGATGGATGTCGGCACGGCCAGCGAGCGTGCCTATCAGCTCGCGCTCGCTGCCGCCGCGCGCGCTGACGGCGATAATCATGCGGCCGCGTCCATCGAGCGATTCCATGCCGCCGGCGTCGCGCAAGAGCGCCAACGTCTGCAGGCCGTCGCCCGAGAGATTGACGCCCAGCGCCATCTCAGGCTCGCGGGCATCGAGATTGATCAATCCCTTGGCCTTGCCGCCATAAAGTTGAACTTCGGTTATGTCGAGCTTCAGGATGCCGTTCTTGAGTTGCACGGTCGAGACCGTCGCTCCAATCTTCAGGTTCCCGGCGGCGATCCGGTCGAAATCCAAGCGGCCTTCGACGTCAGCCATCCGCAGGGGTGCGAGTTCGATGGCCTCGCTGCTCCAGCCATCCCCTGAGCGTTTTGTAAATCCACGAACCTGTGGCGCCTTGGCTGGGCCTTTCGTTTGGCTTTGCGTCCCCGTTGCAACCCCGCCGCCAGGCTCAGAGGATTGATCGATCAGTTCTTCGATCGATTTGGCAGGGGCACTCGTCTGCGGCGGCGGCGCGAAGCGCCCAGCGCTTCCGGCAGGTGGTGGCGATGTCGGGGCGGACGGCGGTGGCATGATCGGTTGCGCCATCGGTTGGACGGGCGCGAAAGTCGGGCCGGCGCCACTCAACTGATTGAGATCAAGAGCTGCAAAACGAAGATTGGCCTTGATTCGCGGCCTCGCGCCCGAGGCGTCGATTTCGAACCGGCCGGTCGCCGACGACGAGCCCAGCGCCAGGTTCGCCCCCGAGAGAGCCATCGCTGTACCGTTGATCTTGAGTTGGCCACCGATTTCAACCGCACCCAGCAAATCGGCACCCGACAAGGGAACGCCCAACAGCTGCGCCAAGCCATCAAGCGAGGGCGCCTTCAACGAGATCTGACCGTCGAGGGCGCTGACGAGACCACCCGCCGCGTTGCCTTCGTAGCTCGCCGACAACGGCCGCGACCCGATCTTCAAGCTGACTTTAGTCGGCTGCTCCTCCAGGACGTCTTTGAACGAGTCGACATGAACTTCGACGGCAATGCGTTCACCAGCCTGCAGGAAACTGCCTGCGACATCCAGCGGCCCCGCCAGACGGCGCAACGAAAGATGCGCATCGACCGACGCCAACTCGACCCGGCGACCCTGGCGCGCATCAGCATAGCGCACCGTTCCTTCAGTGATGCGCACATGGCCGAGAGACAAATCGTTGAGCGGGCCAAGCGCCTGCGCTCTGGCTATGCGCTCGCCTGTGTTGCGGGCGAAATCCTGCAGTTCTTTTGGAACCGGTCGCCCGGCCTGATCGCTCGGTCTGCTGTCCCGCGGCACGGCTTGCGCGTAGCGCTGTGGCCAGGGCTGGCGAAGTGTTTCCGCCTCGGCAAAATCCCAGCTACGGCGTCCGGTGCCATCAACGCGCAAATCGATCACGGGCTTGAGCAGCGCTAGTTTTTCGATCGAGACTTGTCGTGTAATCAACGGCAGTAGTTCCACCTGGACTTCCAGACTTTCCGCGACCAGCAGCGGCGGCCCCGGCATGGTGGGCGGCGCCGACAGCGCCACGTCCCTGAGCGTCACCCCGAATGATGGAAAGAGCGTCAGCGTCGAGCTGCCGCCGATCGTGAGATCACGGCCCGTGCGGCTTTTTACTTCGGCGATCAGCCGGTCACGGATAAGGCCCGTCGGCGGGGCAAAGATGAGCGTGCCCGAGGCCGCCGCCACGAGCAGAACCAAAGCCAGCAAGCTGAAAAGCACGATCGAGCCGAGCCGGCCGCCCGACTCTGGGGCGTCGGGCGGCCGGTACATGACACGCGGCCCACGGAACTCCGGCGGTGGCGGCGGCACCTGCGGTGGCGGCATCCGATGCGGCGGATAGGGCGCGCCGCGCGGCGGTCCCGGCGGCGGGCTTCCGTAGTGGGGACCACCCTGGTTGGAGCCGGGTGCCGCGGACGCCGGCCGCCTCGTCCCTGGCGGGAGGGGCGGCATGGGCCCGAGCGTCGGCGGCGGTCTGTCGTAGGGATCTGCGGGCATCGAGATATCTCTCAGCGGGAGATGCAATCGGGTCGTGTGGGGCGAGATCCAGCGGAATCGCGATCTCTGCATGTCCCGGCATTGTAGCCTGTCCCACCGTTAGGATCGAAATATGTCGGCGGCGGGGTCGTCCTGTGGAAAACTTGGCGGGGCCGGGGCGACGTCGGCCCCAATTCTCAGCTCGCGACCGTGGGATCGATGGGCGGATAGGCGTGAGCACGACCTGAAACATCGCGAATTTCGCGTGTCGCGGCATCCACATAACCCGGGCCCACGGGAATCTTGCCGTACCCTCCGGGCACATCGAGGATGTAGGTCGGCAGCGCCAAACCGGAGATCTGCCCGCGTAGCGCACGCATGAGTGACTGCCCTTCGGCAAGGGTCGTGCGGAACCGGGCTGTCCCCGGCGCCAAATCGGCATGGTGCAGGTAATACGGCCGTACTCCCATCGTCACGAAGGTCCGGAACAGCGCGGCAAGCGTTTCCGCATCGTTATTGACGCCCTTCAGCAGCACCGTTTGACTGACGAGCGACAGCCCTCCAGCGGCCAGCCGCCGGCAGGCGGCCTTGGCCGCCTCCGTCAATTCGCGGGGATGGTTCGCGTGAACGCCCACATAAACCGATTTCGTAGGGGACCGGAGCGCTGCGACGATATCCCCTGTTACCCGCGAGGGATCGACGACGGGAACCCGCGTGTGCCAGCGGAGCACCTGCACATGCGGGATTTCGGACAGGCGCGACGTGATCTCAGCGATCCGGCGCGGACTGAGGATCAGCGGATCGCCACCGGTCAGGATCACCTCCCAGATGGCGGGCGCTGCAGCGATATAGTCCACCGCTTTATCGAGTGCAGCCCCTATCAGCGGCGCGTCGCCGCCCGGCCCGACCACCTCCCGCCTAAAGCAGAATCGGCAATAAACCGGGCACGCATGCGTCACCTTCAGGAGCACGCGATCGGGATAGCGGTGGATCAGACCCGGCACCTTCTCGTGCACGTGATCGCCGATTGGATCGCTGGCTTCGTCCGGCGTCTGTTCGAGTTCAGCGACGTCGGGAACAAACTGGCGGGCGATGGGATCGGCCCGGTCATCCGGCTCGATCAGACCAGCCATATCGGGCGTGATCGCCACCGCGTAGTGCCCGGCCACGGCGTCAAGCCTGTCTTGGTCGGACGCATCGACGAGACCCGCCGTCACGAGGCTCGCGACCGTGCGCAGGGTTTGCGAGGGCATTGCCATGCCAGAGGCCTACCGGGGATCAGGCTGCACGACAAGCCCTGGGCGCGAGAAGTCCCCCTGCATTCACACGCGTCCTGCAAGCGGGTTCACGGGCGATGTCGAGCACGTCCCGGATGGCTCTGGCTTTACCGTGGCTCCGCAACCCGTTATCAGCAGTTGAAGCACGGTGTGACCCGGGAATGTCTGGGGAATGCACCCTGGCAATGCGAGACGCAGATCCCATGAGCACGGCCACGATCACGGCCACAGGTGCTGCAGACACCCCGACACCCCTCCGGCGGGCGTTGATCCTGCTCGCCGTCGTTCTTGCCACTACGCTTTACGGGACCACCTTGCTGATCGTCTCGACGATCCTACCACAGATGCAAGGCTCGTTCTCGGCCACCGCCGACGAAATCGCTTGGGCGATGACCTTCAACATCCTGGCCACGGCCATCGTCACACCGATGACCGGCTGGCTGACGGCCCGCTTTGGCACGCGCACGACCATGGTCTCCAGTGTCGCTGGTTTCACCTTCGCGACCCTGATGTGCGGGCTGGCGGATTCTCTCGAGGCCCTCGTTTTCTGGCGCATCCTGCAAGGCGGTTTCGGCGCGCCATCGACGCCGCTCGCCCAGTCGATCCTGATGGACACATTCCCGCGATCCCAACACGCCCTGGTCATGGGTCTTTACGGGTTCGGCGTCGTTATTGGTCCCGTCATCGGCCCGACGCTCGGCGGCCAGATGGCCGAACTTTATACGTGGCGATGGGCGTTTTATGCGCTCGTGCCGGTGGGTGTGCTGGCAACAATAGGGTTGCGCTTTTTTCTGCGTCCCGACGTGCCGCAGCCCGCAAAAAGCTTCGATTGGCTGGGCTTTCTGTCCCTCTCGATTGCGCTGGGCGCGACGCAGTTGGTTCTGGCACGCGGCCAGCGGCTTGACTGGTTTCAGTCCGGCGAAATCGTCATCGAGACCATCGTTGCCGCGCTGTCGTTCTGGATTTTCGTCGCACATTGCCTGACAACCAGCCGGCCCTTCCTCGACCCGAAGCTGCTGCTCAACCGCAATTACGCCATCGGCCTCTTGCTGGTCACGATCTACGGCATGCTGAACTTCACGCCGATGGTGCTGCTGCCGCCACTCCTGACGGGCCCGGCCGGCTACACCGACAGTCTCGTCGGCTTGGTCATCGCCGGACGCGGCGTCGGCGGCTGCTTTGGTTTCCTGTTCGCGGGCTTTGCCAGCCGCATCGACGCGCGCGTCTCCATGATGGCCGGCTTTGGCATGCTGCTGACGGCGGGCCTCTGGCTTATGCACATCGACCTCAACGTCAATTATACGACGCTGACGGCGAATGCCATGCTGCAGGGCCTGGCCATCGGGCTCATCTGGGTGCCGCTGACGACCGTCACCTTTTCGACGGTGCCCCGCGAGGCGATGGCCGAGGCGACCGCGATCTATCATCTGCTGCGCAACCTCGGCTCGAGCTTTTTCATCTCGATCTGCGTAGCCGAAATCGTGCGCTCGACCTCGGCCAATTATGGACGCCTCGTCGAAGCGCTGACGCCCTTCAACAAGCTGCTGACCGATCCGTTTGCGCTCGGTGGCTGGAATGTCGATAGCCTGCGCGGCCTCGCCTCCGTTTCCCGCGAGATCGGGCGGCAGGCGACCATGATCGCCTATCTCAACGCCTTCGGACTTTTCACCGCAGCCTGCGCCGTGACAATTCCCCTGATCCTCCTGATGCGCGGTCGCCCGGCGCAATCGACATGACGGGACGCTGAAAATCACGAAACGTTGAGCGCAATTGATTTCTAATTCGGCGCGGGATCGACGATGGTTCGACGCCACCATTCAACTTCCAAATCGGAGCCTCCCATGATCGTCTCGCGCCGCCTGGCAATGCTCGCAACCCTTGGCGTCAGCCTCGCGCTCGCCGCACCCGCCGTGGCATTACAAGCTACCAAATTTACCCCCGCCGCCCTCGCCGACGCACAAAAGGCAGGCAAGGCCGTGCTGATCGAAGTGGCAGCTCCCTGGTGCCCGACCTGCAAGGCCCAAGCGCCCATTCTCGGCAAGCTTCTGTCGACCGAAAAATTCAAGAGCTTCGTCAAGTTCGACATCGATTTCGACAGCCAGAAGCCCGATCTGAAGCAGTTGAATGCCCGCCAGCAGAGCACGCTGATCGTCTACAAGGGCGACAAGGAAGTGGGCCGCTCGGTCGGCGACACCAATCCGGCTTCGATCGAAGCCCTGCTCGCCAAAGCGCTCTAACCATTACGTTTGAATGCAGCGCTTGCGCCACGGCACATGGTTCCTCCCCATTTGCCGTGGTATTTTTTTGAGGAACCCGGCAACATTCCGGGTACCCGCATTGACCGAAGCCGGCCTAGGCTGAAGGACACCTCCGATGACCATCGCTACGCACGGTTTGGCACTTCTGGCTGGCGTGTTGTCGACATTGTCGCCTTGCGTCCTGCCGATCCTGCCCGTCGTCATCGGCACCGCCGCCTCCGAGCACAAATATGGCCCTGTGGCGCTGGCCGTGGGGCTCGCCATCAGCTTCGTGACGATCGGCATGTTTGTTGCCACGATCGGCTTTTCAATCGGCATCGACGGCGCCTTCTTCCGCAGCCTGTCCGCAGTCTTCCTGATTGTCATTGGCGCCGTTTTGATGTCGACCTATCTCCAGCAAGCCGTCGCCACAGCCGTAACGCCACTCTCGACCTGGGCCGGCTCCCGCTTCGGCGGTGGTTCTGGCGAGGGTCTTTGGGGACAATTCGGCGTCGGTCTCCTCCTCGGTGCCGTCTGGAGTCCGTGCGTTGGGCCGACGCTTGGCGCTGCCTCGGTGCTGGCCTCACAAGGGCAGAACCTGCTGGGCGTCGCCCTGACGATGCTGATGTTCGGCATCGGCGCGGCCCTGCCGCTGCTGGTTCTTGGCATGCTATCACGCGAAGCCATGCTGAAACTGCGCGGCAGGATGCTCTCGGCCGGCAGCTTCGCGAAGTCTGCGCTCGGCGTCGTACTGCTGGCGATCGGGCTGCTGGTGCTGTCGGGCACCGACAAGGCCGCGGAGGCGGCGCTGGTCGCAGTTATGCCGGACTGGCTCACCCGACTGACGACGCGCTTCTGAGGCGATCACCCCGCCGTTGCGCCAGCCGCTCCCGTTACCCGCAAAAGCACGCATCGCCTTACGCGGCCGGGCATGATACCTGACGCCGGATCCACCCCTTCCTGTCCAGCCTTCGGACGCCACAGAGTGCGCGATGCTCCCGTTTTCCTACCGACTGATCGCCGAGGACGGCGCCGCGCGCCTGGGCGAGATCGCGACGCCCCGCGGCATCATCCGAACACCGGCGTTCATGCCCGTCGGCACCGTCGGCACCGTCAAAGCGCTCTATCCTGACCAAGTGAAATCAGCGGGTGCCGATATCCTTCTCGGCAACACCTATCACCTGATGCTCCGGCCGGGTTCGGAACGCATCGCCCGTCTCGGCGGCCTGCACGAGTTCATGCGCTGGTCGGGGCCGATCCTGACGGACTCCGGCGGCTTCCAGGTGATGAGCCTCTCCCAGATCCGCAAGATGTCCGAGCAGGGTGCCGAATTCCAATCGCACATCGACGGCAGCCGCCACATGCTGACACCGGAGCGTTCCATCGAAATCCAATGCCTGCTCGGCGCCGATATCCAGATGCAGCTCGACGAGTGCATCGAGTATCCCGCCGAACACGCGAGTGCCGAACGCGCCATGGAATTATCGCTGCGCTGGGCGGTCCGCTCCAACGACGCATTCCAGCGTTTGGGCAACGACGGCCAAGCCCTTTTCGGCATCGTGCAAGGCGGCACCTACGCGGCTCTGCGCCAACGCTCGGCCGAGGCGTTGGTCGCCATGGATCTCAAGGGCTACGCGGTTGGTGGATTGGCCGTCGGCGAAGGCCACGCAGTCATGCTCGAAACGCTGGAGCGCACGCTGCCGCTGCTGCCGCGTGCCAAGCCGCGTTACCTCATGGGCGTCGGCACGCCGCTCGATCTCATCGAAGCCGTCCGCCGGGGGGTCGATATGTTCGATTGCGTGATGCCGACCCGGAACGGCCGCCACGGCCTTGCCTTCACTTGGAGCGGCAAGGTCAACCTGCGCAACGCCCGCCACGCTGAGGACAAAGCCTGCCTCGATCTCCGGAGCGCCTGCCCCGCCGCCCGCGATTACTCGCGCGCCTACCTGCACCATCTCATCCGCTCGGGCGAACTTCTCGGCGGCATGCTGTTGTCCTGGAACAACACCCAATTCTATCAGGAGCTGATGGCGGCCATGCGATCGGCCATCGCCGAGCAACGGTTCGAGACGTGGGCGGCTGAAACGAAAGCGCGGCTTTCCGGCGAGGCGGCGTAGGTCGCTTCGCGAATGGGGAATTTTTTATTCGCGCGTCTCCGACACGACCTCCCACACCCCGCCGGAGGGACACCCTCCGGACCGCCCGTTTTTTGTATTGTGCAATCAGATGCCCACACGTATCAGGCGCGTGGGTACGGTTGGCGCAGCGCGGCTGGACAATAGCAAAAAGGAGGGGGTTTGGGGGACACGTCCCCCAAGCGGGCATGGGCGGCAGCCCATTTTGCGCAGCAAACGCTACCCTCGCGCCGCAGCCGCCTGCTCCGCGCGCCGTTGCGCCAAGATCACACGCTCCCGGTGCACCAGATAGATGCCGGAGAGCACCACGATCGAGGCCCCTGCCAACGTCCATTCGTCGGGCACCTGGCCGAAGACCAGAAACCCACCAGCCACGTGAGTGATCAGGCCGAGGTAGATGAACGGCGCCAGCGTAGATGCGGGCGCATGCCGGTAGGCGATGATGAAGATGTAGTGGCCAAGCCCACCCCAGAACCCCATCGACAGCATCAAAAGCCAGACGCGAAGCTCTGTCGGCCAAACCCACTGGGCACAGGCGAAGGGCGCCGTTACCAACGTACCCGCAATCAGCGAGTAAAACAGCGTCACCTCGGGCGCGTCGTAAGCCGAGAGATAGCGCGTCAGCAGCATGAAACCGGCGTAGCAAAGCATTGAGCCAAAAGCGAGCAACAGGGCCGGATCAAAGGTTGCATAGCCCGGCCGCACGACCACCAGAATGCCCGTAAAGCCGAAACCAATGGCCATCATGCGCCGCCATCCCACCCATTCGCCGAGAAACGGCCCGGCCAATAGCGCCACCACGAACGGCGCCAGAAAATAGACGGTCTGGGTCTGATCGAGGCGCAAATGCCGGAGCGCCATGAAGTTCAACACGGTGGAGCACAGCATCAGGCTGGAACGCGCCAGCTGGTGCTTGAGGCGCCGCGTGCTGAGGAGACGCGGAATGGCAATGGCCCCCGTCACCAGCACGATCAGCAGGAACTGGCTGAGGAAGCGCACCCAAACGACCTGGGCAACCGGGAGCTGCACCACGGTCGCCATATACTTCGCGGTTGTGTCCAGCACCGAGAACAACGCCAGCGCCAGGCACATCAGGCCAATGCCTTTGAGAACGTTTGTACTTTCGGCTGGCCGGTCCACGTCCACCACCTGTTAAAGCAAACCACAGCACCGCCGGATGGCGATTGCCGCCTGGCATCGATCCTGCCCGTTGGCCTATAGGAGATTCGGAGGCCGTGGGCATCGAGGATGTCGGCCGTTGAGGGTTCGGTAAGGCGAAGGGCGCCGCCCTTCGAACCAGCCAAAGGGCTAGCCCTTTGGAAACCCGCATTTAAAGGTACCCGCGAGGGACAATAAAGCCGGGTCCAGGGCCAAGGCCCTGGTCGGGATGGGGGAAGGGCGGAACGCCCTTCGCGGTTCACCCGCAGGGTGAAGTCCTGAACTGTGCTCGCGGCATCGAACCGACGCGAGATGCGCTTGAAAATACCTTCTTAGGTCCGGGGGCGTTCGAATATTCAACCTAAGTCGCTGATTTAATTGGTGGGCGGTGAGGGGATCGAACCCCCGGCATCCTCGGTGTAAACGAGGCGCTCTACCGCTGAGCTAACCGCCCAACGGCCTATGATCTAGGCGGTCGGCGGCGATCTGTAAAGCGGGGATGGGCTGATCCGCAGTCCGAGACCCATCGGGGCTGGCCTTAACGCTTGTGGTGTCGGGTCTCGAGTGCAGGCTCGACCCGACCTACGGTCAGCGCTCGTGGTTATACCGCAATTCGCAGCCCACAGCGCCTACCCCCACGACGCAAAAAGGCCGCCCGAAGGCGGCCTTTTCGTGAGTTCGTAGCGTTCGGATCGCTTAGAAGTCGATCTTGGTGCCGAGGATGACGGTCTGGACATCATGCACGCCGCCGTTGAACCCGTTCAGGTTGTTGTTGGCAGCCAAGAAGCCATTCGCATCCAACGACTGGTTGCGGTAGGTCAGGAACACCTGCATCGAAGCCGCATCGATGTTCTGCTGGATGCCGAGGCCCCAGGTTGTCACCTTGCTGTTGCAGTTGTTGATGCCCGTTGCCGCACCCGTCGAGACGCCGTTCAACA
The DNA here is from genome assembly GCA_025353015.1 of Hyphomicrobiales bacterium. Classification (GTDB taxonomy): domain Bacteria; phylum Pseudomonadota; class Alphaproteobacteria; order Rhizobiales; family Hyphomicrobiaceae. Next base: position 4,096 of record JANXRM010000198.1, on the reverse strand, counting down.
CGGTGCAGTAGGTGCCGCCAGTCATGTTCAGGAACGTTGCCTGAGCCAAGCTGCCCTTGCTCTCCGAGTACTCGCCGAACATGATCGTGTTGCCGATGCCGAAGAAGTTCTTCGAGATACCACCGTTGAGGTACATCATTGTCAGCTTCGGACCAGTGTACTGCGTGTTGATCGAATCCGCCGGATTTGACGAACCAGACAGCTTGCGGTCGCCGTAGGCACCGGTCAGGTAGAGACCGGTCGGCACGTGCAGAACCGAGGCTGATCCCTTCCAGTCCTGCGACTTGACGTTGCAGTTACCGTTCGTGATCGTGGCCACCGTCGTTGTGCCGTTGGTGTTCAGTGCCGTACCTTGGACGTTCTGGCAGAGCGCACCCGTCAGCGGGCTAACACCGCTTACTGGCGTCGCGAGTTGCTGGAAACCACCGTTGAAGTTGGTGTCTTCGGAGTAACCGATACCAGCCGCGATACGAATGCCCGAGAATTCACCCGAATAACGCAGGGCAACGTCCCAGAAGTTGTCGTTGGCGATGGCGGCCTGGGCAGTGAAGCCCATCAAGGTCGGCGTCTCGTAGAGGACATGCTCACGACGGAACGTGTCGAAAGACTCATGCCCGCGGATCGAGTTGCCCCAGGTCAAGCCGGTGCTCGACGCCAACTGGCCGTTGCTGCCGCGCAGCAGGAAACCACCTGCGAACAGAGCCACGTCTGGTGTCGAAGCCGAACCACCCGAAGCGCCGCCAAGGTCGATCAGGATCAGATTGTCCGTGGCCGTCGAGCCATGGCCGACCTTGATCATGCCGAGCTGGGCATGCTTCAACCAGACCGTGGTGTCACGAATGACCGGGCAGCCCGGCGAGTTCGTCGCCTGGATCGACGAGTTGGTGACGCCACCCGAGGCGCCGCAACCGGCGTAGGCGAGGGTCGAGTTGCCGACAGCACCGCCAGCAGCCGAAAGAGCCGAACCACCGTTGAGCTGGTTCATGCTACCAATCGACGAGGTGTTAGCCTGGAACTCGTACAGGAAGCCCGCCGTCAACTGGGGCGAGATCTTGGCCGAACCGACGAACCGGAAGCGCGAACCGTAGGCGCCGCCGTCACCGATGTAGACATCGTTCTGCGTGCCGTCGTTCCAGTACATGACGTGATGCGAGACGAAGCCCGACAGCGTCAACGACACCTTGCGGGTGCCCTTACGGACGGTCGTCGCTTCGAGTTCGGCAACACGCTCTTCGAGATCAGCACAGCAATCACCGCCAAGGTCAGCTGCCTTGGCAGGGCTGGCACCGAACAGGCCGGCAGCGGCGAGAATCGCCACGGCGCTAGCCGATTTCAGCAGTCCCCCTTGCATATTTTCTCTCCTGACTAACGCTACCCCAAGCCACAATGACTCTGGAGACGGCAACGGCCGATCAGCCTTCGGTTTGCGATTGCCTGATACAGCCATCGACCCGCCGTTGACGTAGACTTAGCCCAGGCCTTACCGAACAGTTAAGCACAAAATTGGGTTTGGACCTGATTCGCGCAAGACTCGTGGCAATCTTGCAACGATTCGTTTTAAGCCTGACGTGTTCAACATCAAAAAAGCTCAAAAACCCCAGCCTATTGGCGTCCGCCAAGAGCTGTGAGGCTCGTCAATGCCTCGTCCGGGTGCGCAGACGAACTGGTAATCCCGTTCATCACGATGATCGATGCAGCCCAAACCGCTGGCTCGAGATTGACCGGCGCGACTGAATTTTCGTGTTTAATCAATTTATTACACCATAACACCAGCGAAGTGGCTCCGGCGCCCCACTCACTCTACAGGAGTGTGTTAAATTAGGCACTGATAGAAGTCGACGTGGCGGCGCTCAAACCGCGCCGGGAACTTCAAAGGTGGCCGGCGGCTGTCCCGCTGCCGACATCTCCACCATGCGAGCAAAAGCCCATTCCATGTGGCGAGCATAGCGGCGGCGATCGAAGAGGGGTGTCGAAGCCCTGGCTGTCGTTAGCCGCACCTTGAAATCTGCCCGTACCGCAGCGTTCCGCGCAAGCCGTATCGCTGTCGCTTCGTATTCGGCGAGTGTGGTCGTTGCGAGTTCAGGCACACCTGCCGTATGCAGTAGGCTGCCGGCGACACGGGAGGGAAACGACACCCCAGTACAGGTCAGCACGGGAAGCCCGGCCCACAGGGCATCGGCGGCCGTTGTGTGCGCGTTATAGGCAAGGCAATCGAGGAAGAGATCGGCGAGGGCATGGCGCGCGATGTGATCGCGGCGTTCGGCGGCGAAGGGGCCGAAAACCAGGCGCTGGCCTTCGATGCCCAGCGCTTCCGCTTCGCGGCGGAAATTGCTCTGCACAGGCTCCGAGGCCGCCGGGAACCACAAGACGCTGCCCGGGCTGGCCGCGAGGATGCGCATCCAACAAGCGAAAACATCGGGCGAAATCTTGTTGAAGGTATTGAAGGCGGCAAAGACAACGCCCTCGGCCGGCAATCCGTTTGCGGCCCGCGCCGGGCTGGCGCCTTCGGCTTCCCGCGCCAGGTCGTTGGGGAGATAGCAGCCGGGCAGCCGCACGATCTTCTCGTCGTAATGAGCGTCGGTGCCGGGCGGGATGACGAAAGCATCGGCGATCAGGTAATCCATCTGATGCACCCCCATGGTGCACGGAAACCCTAAGTAATTCACCTGAATGGGCGCCAGCCGCTGGGCAAACGCCGCCGTGCGCGCGCCCGTCGTATGGCCATTGAGATCGATCGCGATATCGAGGCCGAGCGCCCGTGCCTTGGTCACGATATCAGACGAGGCCAAGGCACCGACTTGATGCAGGTGATCCAACGCCTGCGCCATCTCAGGGCGAACGGGTGGACCGTCGGCAAGGCTCAGCGAAAACCCGTGCACCTCGAACCGGCGACGGTCATGGGCGGCAATGAAGCCCGCGATCGCATGACTGACAGGGTGATTGCCGAAGTCAGACGAAAAATAGCCGACGCGAATGGGACCGGCAGCGCTGCCGCGGGCGCGCAATTCGGAGGGCTGGGCCGCGTTCGCGGCCGGTATCGGGGCCTCAGCGCCCGGCCACCGCGCCTTGACGTAGGCTCGCGCAGCCTTGCGGTGCGCTTCGGGACTGTCGATGAGAACGAGCGCGTGCATCGACGTCGCGTGTTCCTCCGGGCGGCGCATCATGCGGGCAGCGTCCTGCTCCAGGCGCGGCAAATCCTTGAAATCCCCCGACAAGCGCTTGACGATGATCATCTCGCACAGGGCATCGGGCGATTTCTTGTCCAGCGCATAGCCGCGTTGCAGCGCCGCGACGGCCTCCGGAAAGCGCTTCTCGAAGCGGTAGGCCGTACCCAGCAACGCCCACGCAAAATAGGCCTTGGGATCAACCGACGTTGCCTTCTCGAGGACTTGGATCGCCCCCTCGAACCGGTGCAGGGACAACAACGTCTTCCCAAGTTCGATCAGCGCATCGGCCGAGGCCGGCTGCAACTGGGCGGCCCGGCTGTAACTGCCGACGGCGCCAATCAGGTCGCCACCCATCACCTGCGCCAGTCCCAGGTTGTAGTGGGCATCGGCAAACCGTGAATTCTGGGCGATTGCTGCCTGGTAGCTGATGACCGCCTCGCCGACCCGCCTCTGCTCGATCAAGGCCTGGGCGAGATGGAAGTGGGCATCGGCATGGGTTGGAACCAATTCCAAAGCCCGGCGAAAGCTCTGCTCGGCGGCGGCGGCCTGCTTGTTCTTGCGCTGCGCCATGCCTAAGTTGAAATGCACGTTCAATGATGCCGGATTAACAGCCGCAGCCCGCGTCAGCACCCTGACGGCTTCTGCGTAATCGCCGAGTTCGGCGGCGGCGAGGCCCAGCAGCTCCAGTGCATCTGCATTGCCGGGCTGGCGGGCGACGACATCGCGGTAGATCTTGCGGGCGGGGTTGAGTTTGCCGCGCTTATGCAGCGCAATCGCCTCCTGGAGTGGGGTCAGACTACGCGGCGGACCGGCGGGAGGGCGTGCCATTACAATTGTCCTTGCTGGGAATTCGCTGGCGCCATGATAGCGGCGACCGAGGGTCCATGCCAGCCGCGACAGGCGACCGGTTGCGTCTCAATTGCTCAATT
>JANXRM010000169.1 GCA_025353015.1 Hyphomicrobiales bacterium | reverse complement strand
AATTGTTCATGGCGCTACCAAAGGGTTACTTCCCGCAAGACGACACCGGCTTGCTGTTCGGCTTCACGCAAGCAGCGCCCGACGTGTCGTTCGAGGAAATGCAGCGGCTGCAGAAGATCGCCGCCGATATCGTCGCGGCCGATCCGGCTGTCGAGCACGTCGGCTCGTTCATCGGCAGTTCCGGCTGGATTGCGTCGGTCAACGTTGGCCGGCTGCTGGTCGCCTTGAAGCCGGTCGAGGTGCGCGGCATGACGGCGCAACAGGTGATCGGCCGCCTCCGTCGCCAATTTCAAGAGATCAAGGGGCTGAGTGTGTTTCTGATCCCAACTCAGGATGTGCGCATCGGCGGGCGGCAGGGGCGGTCGGAATATCAATTCACGTTGTGGAGCGCCGATCTGCAAGCCTTGCGCCGCTTCGGCCCATTGGCGGCGGATCGGTTGCGCGCCGTGCCCGGGGTCGTCGACGTCAGCACCGACCAGGAAGCCGGCGGTCTGCAGACGAACGTTGTGATCGACCGGCAAGCGGCGGGGCGGCTCGGGGTTGCCATTGCCGACATCACGGCAGCCTTGAACGACATCTATGCGCAGCGGCAGGTGGCGACCGTCTATGGTGACCGCAATCAGTACCGGGTGATTTTGACGGTCGAGCCACGGCTCGGGCGGTCGGCGGAGAACCTCGGCTTTGTGCATGTGCCGGGCAAGAACAATCAGCTGATCCCGCTGTCGGCGGTGGCGAACTTTACGGAATCGCTGGCGCCGCTGGTGGTCAATCACCAGGGACAGTTCGCAGCCATCACCATCAGCTACGGTTTGGCGCCGGGCGCGTCGCTCGGCGAGACAACAGCGGCGATCCGCCAAGCCATCGCGACAATGGCGTTGCCAGAGCAGGTGCGCGCGGACTTTGCCGGCGATGCTGCGCAATTCGCACGCTCGGCCAACGATCAGACATTGTTGGTGATCGCGGCGCTGGTGGCGATCTACATCCTGCTCGGCGTGCTTTATGAAAGCCTCATCCATCCGCTGACGATCCTGTCGACGTTGCCATCGGCGGGGCTTGGTGCGCTGATCACGTTGAAGCTCAGCGGCACCGATCTGACGCTGATCGCGTTCATCGGCATCATTCTGCTGATCGGTATCGTCAAGAAGAACGGCATCATGCTGGTGGACCAGGCACTGACGCTGCAGAACTCGCAGCGCTTAGCGCCAGCGGAAGCGGTCGTGCGTGCGGCGGTCGACCGGTTCCGTCCCATTCTGATGACGACGTTTGCGGCGATGCTTGGCGCCTTGCCGTTGCTGCTGGGAACGGGACCGGGATCGGAGCTGCGGCGGCCGCTCGGCATCACGGTCATCGGCGGTCTCGTGGTCTCGCAAATTCTGACCCTCTACACGACGCCGGCGATCTATCTGGCCTTCGAGCGGATGTCTGAGCGCCGGCGCGCGTGGCTTCAGCAGCGGCGGGAGAGAGCTTCCGCTAGCGCGACGGCTGTACGTTCGGGGCCATAAATGCGTTCCTCACGGTGTTTCTCACGGCACTCGCCCAACCGCCACCAGTGGCCGGTAGAAGCCCGGCGTCAGGCCGGCCTCGGCGCGGGCCTTGTCGTTGAACGGCGGCTTGACGGGGCCGCGAAAATGCCGCCGGACCAGATCGTGAAACGCCGGCTCCGGGGCCAGGCCCTGCAGTTCGCACATATGGCGAAACCATTTGGCGCCGAACGCGACGTGGTGCTTCTCGTCGCGATAGATGATCTCGAGGATATCAGCCGATTCCATGTCGCCCGCCGTCTTGAGGCTCGCGATGATCGAGGGGCTGACATCGAGGCCGCGCGCTTCCAGCACCAACGGCACCACGGCGAGGCGCGCGATCAGGCTTTCACCCGTCGCCTGTGCCGATTGCCAAAGCCCGTCGTGCGCGGGGAGATCGCCGTAGGCAGCACCCAGTGCGATCAGACGATTGTGCAGTAGCTTGAAATGCCGGGCCTCCTCAGCGCCCACGCGGACCCAATCATCGAAGTAGGCGCGTGGCATCGGCACATGCACGAAGCGGCCGATCAGGTCCCAGGTCATGTCGACGGCGTTGAGCTCGATATGGGCGAGGGAATGCAGCAAGGCGATACGGTTGGCAAGGCCATGGGCGGACCGGCGCGGCATGGCGCGCGGCGGCAGCAGTTCGGGGCGCGACGGCCGGCCCGGCCGGTCCGGCATGGGACCAGCCGTGCTGAGATTGCCGAGCGACAGGCGACGTTCGTTCCAGGCGTCGGCGGTCCAATGCGCGAGACGGACCTTGGCCAGCGTTTCGGTGGTCGCGACGATCATGCGGGCTGCCGTGGCCAGGCTGCCCAGAACGGGGGCGTCGGATGGGTCCGCACCCGGTTCCGACCAACGGTCTGGCGCTTCCGGCAGATCGATCACGTGAGGTCTTTGGCCGCAGCGAGCACGGCATCGGCGTGGCCGGGCACTTTGACTTTGCGCCATATTTTGGCGACCCGGCCTTTTCCGTCGATCAGAAACGTCGCGCGCTCGACGCCCATGTATTTGCGGCCATACATCGATTTCTCGACCCAGACCCCGTAGGCCGTCGCAACCTCTTTGTCGGTATCTGCAGCAAGCTGCACGCTCAGGTCGTATTTTTTGCGGAATTTCGCGTGACTTTCAACACTATCTGGGGAAATGCCGATGATTTCCACCTTGGCGGCCTTGAATGCCTCGGCGAGGCTCGTGAAGTCCTGAGCCTCCTTGGTGCAACCAGAAGTATCGTCCTTGGGGTAGAAATACACGACGACCGGGTTACCCTTGAGCTTTGACAGCTTCAGCGGTTTGCCGGCGTCCGTGGCCAACTCAAAATCCGGAGCAGACTTGCCTTCCTCGACCATGTCGCCTTCCTTTTGTCCTACTTGTGTATCCACATGCGGACTACGTAGACTTGCCCGAGGTGAATTGACCAGTGATTCCTTGAACATGGGCACTGGGCACTGGGCACATGGGCACTGGCCGGAATGATTTGCGATTGGGGTCGCGGACTTTGGACGGTTACTATCGTCGTGTGTTCCGGCCTCAGTTTTCCGGGCCCAGTTTGCGGTGTAAGGTTCGCGGGGTAAAATTCGGCCATGACGCGGCACGAAGGTGGGGTTTGTGGCAACTAGATCAGGCGGTGGCGACGATAGCCGTGGCCCCTCCGCTCGTGTAGAGCCGGGGACGGGACCCTCGCGCGCGCCACCTCCAATGCCCTCGCCTTCGCCACGCCCGACGTCGACATCCAGCCTGCGCGTCCAATCCACGCCACGCCGGGATGCCGCCTCGCACGGCGGTGCCAAGCCTCCTGCCGAACCCCGCATGGGCTCCCGCGGCGTGCTCTGGGCCGTTTGTATCAACCCGCTACATATTTGTTTTCGATGCGTGACCTTCGTTCTACCTGTGGTTTTGCTGATATTCGGCGGTCTCTATCTGAAGCTGATCAATTCCCCGTTGTCGGTGCCGTTCCTGGTAGAGCCAATTACCCGGGCGCTGAATGCCGAGCTTTCCGGCATGAACGTCGGTGTCGAGGATGCCGTGTTGCATCTTTCGCCGCGCGGTGGTCTGGAATTCCGCCTCAAGACGGTCCGCGTCAAGGATCAACACGCTGCGCCGATTGCCATGGCGGCATTCGCCGGGATCGAGTTGAGCTGGCGGGCGCTCCTGATGGGCCGGATCGCGCCGGCCCGGATCGACCTCATCGAGCCGCAGTTGCTGCTGTCGCGAAACGATCAGGGCCAGATTTCGGTCAGCGTCACCGAGCGCCAGGCGACCAAGGGCGAAGAAACCAATATTCCGGAACGGTCTCGTCAGTCAGGTGCTTCATCCGAGCCTGGGCCGGTAGGCCCGTCAGTGGCGGGACAAAGCCCATCTGGCACGGTGCACTTTGATCTCGCGCGCGCTGTCGCGCACCTTGTATCGCAGGCCCGCCAGGGCGGCGAAGTTGCTTCGCACCTCGAAGCGGTTGGGTTCCGTGATGCGAGTGTCGTCTTCGACGACCGCGGGCAAAAGCTGATTTGGAAGGTTCCTGAGCTGCGGCTGGGCCTCGCACACAAGCAGAAGCGCAGCCAAGTGACGCTCGATGCCCGCATCCTATCTGGCGCCAGTCCCTGGACGTTCAGCATGCGCGCTGAGCAAGCTGAGAAATCGAAAACGATTCCGCTCAAGATCAAATTCGACAAACTCGACCCGCGCGATGTGGCACGTGCCATGCCGGGGTTCGCTGCGTTTGAAGCGCTGAATGTGCTGTTGTCGGGCGCAGCGCTCATCGAGCTGACGCCCGATGGCGATGTGCTGCAGGCCGGGATTGATATCGCCGTCGGCTCCGGGAGCATCGAGTGGGTGCAGGCGGTTGATGGCCCGGGAACCGATCAAGGCACTGGCAACGGCACTGGCAACGGCACTGTCAAAGGCGCTGGGCAAGGCGAGGGACAGTCGTTCCCGGTCGATAAAGGGTCGATCGCGCTGAGCTTTGAAGGCCAGACGCGACAGGTTCGGCTGACGTCGGCGAGCCTGGTGTCGGGCGCCAGCACACTTAATCTCGAAGGCCGGATGAGCCCACCGCCAGCCGGTGCAACGAGCAGCGTCTGGGCTTTTGATCTACGTTCGCTGCCGGGGACGCAGTTTGCGCCGGTTTCCCAATCGTCGCCGGTCAGCATCGAACAACTTGAGTTGCGGGGTAGTGTTGCTCCTGCATCCGCTGAGATCGAGCTCAACGAGTTCATGTTCAAGGCGGGTGGTATCGATGTCGCGGCGACGGGCAAATTCGGCCCCGAAATCGGCGTCGAAGGCAAAGTGGGTCCTGCTTCGGTTGCGAAGTTCCTGGCGCTTTGGCCGACCTCTGTGGCGCCCGGCGCGCGGGCACTCGTCTTGGAACGAATGACGAAAGGCGAAATCCAAACCGGTAGCTTCAAGGCGTTGAGAAGCGCTGATGGTGGCGAACGCCGCTTTTCGTTGTCGCTCGAAGCCGCCGATCTCGAGGTTAAGACTCGCCCTGGTTTGCCGCCCCTGGAGGCAGCACGCGCGCTCATCCGACTCGAGGGCGGTAGTCTTGAAATAACTGTTCCTGAGGCGTCAATCGCGCCATCAGCCAATCGCAAATTGTTACTGAAGGCTACGCGCATCACAATGATCGGCCTGGATCAGGCACGGCCGGTCGCCGAGATCGCGACGCGAGTGCAGGGCCCGTTGCCAGCCGTTCTCGAACTCGTCGCCAACAGCCAGATTCCGGCCTTGCGTGACGTCAAGTTGCCGTCAACGGGTGTCGATGGCAAAACCGACGCCCAGTTCAAAATCACCGTGCCCGTCGATGGCGCGGCGACGATGGCTGACGCGCGTATCGAAGGCAAAGTCAGGATTACCGATGGCCGTGTGAAAGATATCATCGGCACCCACGACATCAGTGGTGCAACAGTGACCATCGAGGCTGGAGAAAAGGGTTTCGATCTCAAGGGTGAGATGCTGTTTGCGGGCGTGCTCGCGAAGGTCAACGGCCAATGGTTTACGAACCCACCCGATGGCCGCCAGCCGCCGTTGCGCATCACGGCCCGGCTCGACAACGCCGATCGAACCCAGCTCGGTCTTGATCTCGACGAACTGGTGCAGGGTGAAGTGCCCTTCGAGGTGACGGTTCATAGGGGAGCCGCCGATGATGTGCGCATTCACGTCACGGGGGATCTGACGTCGGCCGAATTGATGCTCGATGAGGTGCAGTGGAGCAAGCCCGTCGGCCGTCCGGCACGTCTCGATTTCGATGTTGGCAAAGGCCGTAATGGTAAGGGCATTGAGCTGCAGAACTTCAAAGTGTCGGGAGAGAACATCGCCATCGACGGCTGGGTGGCCATGGGTCCCGACAACAAGGTGCGCGAATATTATTTCCCGGATTTTTCACTCAATGTCGTAACAAATCTGGATGTCAAGGGTACGCTACGGCCAGACCGGGTCTGGGTGGTCGTCGCCAAAGGCAAGACATTCAATGGCGCGGATTTGTTCCGGGCCCTCTTCACGTTCAACTCCGCACGTCCGAAACCGGTTCGGAAGAACAAGCCCGGCATCGATATCTCGGCTGAAATCGATACTGTGCTCGGGCCCGATGACACGGTCCTCCGGCAAATCAAACTGCATGCCACGAAGCGGGCGGGGCAGTTCGATTCTCTGGACCTCAGCGGCATTCTGGAAGGCGGTGCTGAGCTCAGGGCGACGCTGCGTGTGCAGCCGGGGCAACCCAGAATTCTCGTGGCGAATACCCGCGACACCGGGGCGGCGTTGAAGCTGATCGGCTTTTATCCCAACATGATCGGCGGCAAGGGCGAGTTGCGCGTCAACGTCGATGGCGGCGGAGCGGTCGATAAAAACGGCACGCTGCAGGTAAACCGGTTCAAAGTTTTGGGTGACCCCGTCATTGCCGAGGTGCTGCAGACGGGAGAGACCGGCGAGAATGGCCGGCCAAGGCCTGGCGCCAAGCAGCGGATCGTCCGGGAGCAGTTCGATTTCGACGAATTCGAGGGAGTATTCGCCGTCGGGAACGGCCAGCTTGCCATCGAGAAGGCGCTTGTCAAAGGTCCGCTGATTGGCGCCAGTTTGAAGGGCAAGATCGATTTCAAAACCAAGCGCATGCAACTTGGCGGGACCTATGTGCCGCTGTCGGGACTAAATCGGATCCTAAGCAAGATCCCGATCATCGCGCCGATCTTCACCGGGCCTCAGGGGGAAGGGGTGTTCGGCATCACGTTCCTGATCGAGGGCTCAACAGCCGATCCGCAAGTCAGCGTCAATCCGCTGTCGCTGGTGGCGCCTGGCATTACGCGCGAGATATTCCAAATGGCGCCCGATAATCCGCATGTGACACCACGCGCCGATCCGCCCGGTCCAGAGGCTGTCAGTCCGCAACTGCGCGCTAGCCCTCCCACCGAGAAGCGGGCTGCACCGGCCGTTCCGGCTGATGCGACGGTCGGCGATAGCTGGTCGCAGAAGTCGGTCACCAAGGATACGAACGGGAAACGGAAGTAGCTGGCCCGGAATTGCCGGTTGGCCGCTGGAGCGGCATCCCCGGGAGCTCCATCACTGTCCGGTTCGTCTCGGGTGCGTTGCCACGCCCTGTTTTTGGGCAGACGACGACTGCCGAAACATGTCGAAGCATTGTCAGACGGGACGCGTGGTGCCATGGTCGTGCCGAGCTAGAAGACACGACAAAAAACGGTGCCCAGAACTAAGATTATTCTAAGAAAGGAAGCGGCATGCAGTTCGGATTCAAAGGCAAACGCGCAATCATTTGTGGCGGTAGCCGCGGCATTGGCTTCGCCATTGCAACGGCTCTGGCGCGGGATGGCGCTAATGTTTCGATCTGCGCCCGCGGTGCCGAAGGCTTGGCCCAAGCGGAAGCCGGGCTCGCCAAATTCGGCGGCAAAGTGCATTCGGCACCTTGCGACCTGGGAGATGGCCCGGCTGTGACAGCTTATGTCGGGAAAGCGGCGGCAGCGCTGGGTGGCGTCGACATCCTCGTCAACAATGCGTCCGGCTTCGGCATGAGGGATGACGAATCCGGTTGGGCTGCCGGCCTCAATATTGATTTGATGGCGACGGTTCGCGCCTCGCACGCGGCCATCCCGCACCTGGAAAAGGCCAACGGCGGCGTGATCATCAACATCGCCTCGATTTCGGGATTTGCCGCGTCCGTGCGCAGTGCGCCCTATGCAGCCGTGAAAGCCGCCGTGATCAACTACACGATGAGCCAGGGATTGGCGCTGTCGCCCAAGCGCATTCGCGTCAACGCGATCGCGCCGGGATCCATCGAATTCCCTGGCGGCGTCTGGGACCAGCGCAAGACGTCCGATCCCAAGCTTTACCAGGGCACGCTGAAGAGCATCCCTTGGGGCCGCATGGGAACGGCCGATGAGATCGCCAATGTCGCAGCCTTTCTCGCGAGCGATCTTTCAAGCTGGATCACAGGCCAGACGCTTACGGTGGACGGCGGCCAGCTGCTGGGTTGAGACAAGCCGAACCGTCGCGACAGGCAGATATCAAGATGCTGGGGAGTTGAGAACGATGACGTCCAGGTGGTGGCAGGCGGCAGCAGGTGTGACGATACTTCTGGCGCTCGCTGGGCAGGCAGCAGCAGAAACGACAGAACTCAAGATCGTCCGCCAGTTCTCGATGGGCTATCTGCAGTTCAACGTGATGGAACGAGAAGGCCTGATCGAGAAGCATGCCAAGGCGGTGGGGCTCAATGATCTCAAGGTTAATTGGACCATCATCAGTGGTCCGGCGGCCGTCAACGACGCGCTGCTGTCGGGCCAGGTCGATATCGTGGCCGGTGGTGTGCCCGGGCTGCTGACGCTTTGGGCCAAGACCAGGGGAACGCCACTGGCGGTGAAGGGGATTTCGGCGTTCACGTCGCAGCCGATCCTGCTCAACACCCGCAATCCGAAGGTGAAAACGATCGCCGACTTCACGGCGGAAGACAAGATCGCGCTGCCGTCCGTCAAGGTTTCGATCCAGGCGATCATCTTGCATATGGCATCGGCCAAGCAATGGGGGCAGGCGGAGTACGCCCGGCTCGACAACTTGACGGTTGCCATGTCGCCACCGGACTCCACCATTGCGCTCCTCTCGGGCTCCGGCATCACGGCGAATTTCTCGGTCCCGCCCTACCAGACGCAGCAGCTTGAAACGCCCGGAATCCACACCGTGCTCAACTCGTTTGATGTGTTCGGCAGCCCGCATACCTTGACGGTCGGCTGGACGACATCGGAATTCCGCAACAAGAATCCGACGGTTTACAAGGCGCTCGTCAGCGCTCTGCGCGAGGCGACGGAGCGCGTCAATGCGGACATTAAAACGGCATCGCAGTATTGGATCGACGCCAACAAGGCCAAGATCCCACTGGACAAGGTGATGGCGGTCGCCGGCACGGCACCGGCCAAGTGGACGATGGTGCCTGAAAATACACTGAAGTTCGTGGCTTTCATGCACGGCGTCGGCTCGATCAAGGAAAAGACCGACGATTGGAAGGACCTGTTCTTCCCCGAGATCCATGATCTCCCGGGAAATTGACAGATGACCCGATTGCCCTAGTGCTGCCGTTGATTGAAGGCAAAATCGGCCCGGCAGGTGTGCCCCCGTCCCACTGTCCGCCATACGAGCCCGCCAAACGAGGAAGTCCTATGACGAGCGATCCGACACTCTGGTTTCCGAACGTGACTCGGCGCGGCGTCAAGCTGGCGCTTGCGATGCTGTTCTCGGGCACCTTCGCCATCGCACCTGTAATCACCCCCACGGCCTTCGCACAGGGGCGCATCGGGCCGCAGTCGGTGTCGCCGCTGGCCGAAAAACTCATTGATGCCGTGGTCAATATTTCAACGAGCCAGACCGTCAAGGGCGCCCAGGGGGTGCCTCTGCCGAACGTGCCCAAGGGTTCGCCGTTCGAAGAGTTCTTCGAGGATTTCTTCAATAAAAAGGGCGGCCGCCAACCGACGGACCGCAAGGTGTCTTCGCTGGGCTCCGGCTTCGTGATCGACGCCAAGGAAGGGCTGATCGTCACCAACAATCATGTCATCGAGGGTGCCGACGAAATCGTCATCAACTTCCACGATGGCTCCAAGCTCAAGGTCGACAAGGTCCTGGGCAAGGACGCGAAGGCCGATCTGGCGCTGCTCAAGGTGACGCCAAAAAAGCCACTCACCGCCGTCGCGTTCGGCTCGTCGGAGCGCATGAAAGTCGGCGACTGGGTGATGGCGATCGGCAACCCCTTCGGCCTCGGTGGCTCGGTGACGGTCGGTATCATCTCGGCCAAGCAGCGCGATATCCAGTCCGGCCCCTACGACGACTTCCTGCAGACTGATGCGTCGATCAACAAAGGCAACTCCGGCGGTCCGCTGTTCAGCATGGATGGTGAAGTCATCGGCGTGAATACAGCGATCATTTCGCCCTCAGGTGGATCGATCGGCATCGGTTTTGCCGTACCGTCCGACACCGTTGTGGCCGTCGTCAATCAGCTGAAAGAATTCGGTGAGACCCGACGCGGCTGGCTCGGCGTCAAGATCCAGACCGTCACGGACGACATTGCCGAGACGCTTGGCGTGAAGGAAAACACCGGCGCGCTGATCTCAGGCGTCACCCCGGGCGGTCCGGCTGCTGCTGCCGGTATCGAGGCTGGCGACGTCATCACCAAGTTCGACGGCAAGGACGTGGCTTCCATGCGCGGCCTGCCGCGCGCTGTCTCGCAAACGCCGGTCGGACGCACGGTCGACGTCGAGGTTTTGCGCAAGGGCCAGAAGAAAGTATTGAAAGTCGTTGTCGCGCGTTTGCAGGAGGACGACGAGAACAAGGACAAGGCCGTTGACAAGAAACCAGATGACGCCAAACCGGCATCGAAAGCCCTGGTTGGGCTCGGGCTGGCGCCGCTGACGGATGCGTTGCGCAGCAAATACAAGCTCGATCCCAAGCAGAAGGGCGTGGTCGTCGTCGAGGCCGATGCGGCGAGCCCGGCGGCGCAAAAAGGCATCAAGCCGGGTGATGTCATCGTCGAGGCGGCGCAGGACCCCGTGACCTCGGTCGAGGATGTGGCCAAGGCAATTGATAAGGTGCGCAAGGCCGGCCGCAAGCAACTGCTGCTGCGCGTCGAAAGCGGTAAGGGCGAGATGCGCTTCGTGGCCGTGCCGATCGAGTGAGGGTGGGGGCGGGGCGCAATAGCGGATCAGCCTATTGCGACGCACCACGACCATTGCAAGTTTGTTTGCGCGACGTGGGTCTGTAGCTGGCGCAATACGCCCAAAGGGGGCTATTGCGCCCAACCGTTTTTGCAGGTCCCAGATTTTTGACGTCGTTTTTCCTCTTGCGGCATCTCGTTGCATGCATTGGGGATTTTCTGGGCGTGGCCCACGCCTCCGACCTCCGGCCTTCCGCTCTCATCCGGTCCCGCCGGAACCCGCCCGCCTGTTGCTGGGCCGGCACGTCTGCTCATGCGTAAATCCGTCGCGCCTCCCGATCCGTATTGACAGGCTGCCGTAAGATTGACAAAAAGAACGAATATTCGGTTTTTATTGTGCGGTGCAGTTGAGTCGGTTGAGCATTGGTCGTAACTCTTGGGCTTAGAATTAAAAAAAACCATCAAAACATAGAGATAACTCATGCCGCGTTTGAGGCCGGATACGAAGAGCGCCCGCCGGGAGCACATTCTTGATGCGGCGGAGCTGTGCTTTTCGCGGCAAGGTTTCCATCGCACGACCATGCAGGACATCTGCAAGGGGGCGGCCGTCAGCCCCGGCGCGCTCTACGTTTATTTCGACAGCAAGGAAGCGCTGATCTCAGGGATAGCCGAACGCGACCGGGCGGAGTTCCAGAAGCGCTTCGAGACGCTCGCGGCCGCGCCCGATCTGCTGGCAGCGCTGTCCGAGATCGGTCGCAAGTACTTCGTCGAGGAACCGGCCCATAAGCGCCTGATGTGCGTGGAGATCGGCCTCGAGTCCACCCGCAACCCCCGTGTCGGCGAAATCTACCGGTCGGTCGATATTTTCGTGCGCAACAGCTTCCAGGCCTTGTTCCAGCGCCTGAAGGACGAGGGCCGGATCGATCCTGTATTCGATATCCCGACGCTGGCGCAGGTGTTCGTCACCATTGGCGACGGCATGTTCTGGCGCCGTGTCGTCGATCCTGCCTTCAACGCCGAGCAGGTTCTGCCGGCCATTACAGCAACGCTCGGACTGATGATGCGCCCGGTTGATGCGGCATCACCCGCCAGCCCAAGCGCCCGCGTCGGTGAGACGACCCAGGAGGTCCAATCATGAAATTTCCTGCGATCAAGGCGAAGTCTATCGTCCTTGCAGCCGGTTTGGGCGTCGTCGCGCTCGGTGCGATGGCGGCGACCGGGCATTTGCCGCTGTTTAACAAGCCGACGTCCAAAGAGACAGCTTCGCCGTCCGGCCCGCAGCCGATCATGGTGACGGCGGCCCGCGTGACGTCAGCCGATTTCGTCGAAACCATCGTCGTGACGGGATCGCTGGTGCCACGCGAGGAAATTCTGGTCGGCCCTGAAGTCGAAGGCTTGCGCGTCGTCGAAGTGCTGGCCGACGAGGGCGACCGCGTGAAGAAGGGCCAGACGCTGGCGCGGTTGGTCAGCGATACGCTGGAAGCGCAGGTCGCCCAGAACGATGCATCGCTGGCCAAGGCTGCTGCCGGCATCGCCCAGGCAAAAAGCAATATCGCTTCGGCCGACGCCAAGGTTGTCGAGGCGCGCGGCGCCTACAATCGTGGCAAGCCACTGACGAAGTCCGGGTATCTCTCGGAGAGTGTCATGGAACAGCGGGATTCAGCCGCCAAGACCGCCGAGGCGGCGCTGGCCTCCGCCAAGGATGGACTCAAGGTAGCCGAGGCCGAGAAGGCGCAAGTGGAGGCGCAGCGCCGCGAGATTGCCTGGCGTCGCGGACGGACCGATATCGCATCACCGGCCGACGGCATCATCAGCCGCCGCGTCGCGCGGATTGGCGCTTATGCGTCCGGGGCTGGTGATGCGATGTTCCGCGTAATCGCCAAGGGCGAGATTGAACTCGATGCGGAGATCACCGAGAGCCGCGTCGCGAAGGTCAAAGAGGGCCAGACTTGCGAGGTGACGATTACGGGCGGCGCAACGGTTTCAGGCAAAGTGCGCCTCGTATCGCCCGAAATCGACAAGACGACGCGTCTCGGCAAGGTCCGCATCTTCCTTGGCGACAATCCTGCCCTGCATGTCGGCGGTTTTGCGCGCGGCGTCATCGAGACAGCCCGCAGCCGCGGATTGGCGGTGCCGGCTGCCGCGGTGCTCTACGGGCCCGAAGGGGCGAGCGTGCAAGTCGTGACCGACGGCATCGTGCGCACGCGCCAAATCAAGCTTGGGCTCGAGAACGGGACCCTGGTCGAGGTGCGCGAAGGACTAGCGGACGGCGATGCCGTCGTTGC
>JANXRM010000149.1 GCA_025353015.1 Hyphomicrobiales bacterium | reverse complement strand
CGCAACACCGGGCATGTCAGGTCCGGCTGCCGGCGACCTGAATCGCCGTCCATATGCGCTCCGGCGTGGCCGGCATCGCCACGGCCTTCACGCCAAGCGGTTGCAGCGCATCGGCAATGGCGTTGGCGATGGACGGCAGCGCCCCCACTGTGCCGCTTTCGCCGATACCCTTCACGCCCAACGGGTTCGATGTCGCGGGCGAGGGCTGCAGGATCGAGTTGAACCGCGGCAGGTTGTCGGCGCGGGGCAGTGTATAATCCATGAACGATCCGGCGATGAGCTGGCCGCTCTCGGGATCATAAAACCCGTGCTCGTAGAGCGCCTGGCCGATGCCCTGCGCCAGCCCGCCATGCACCTGTCCCTCGGCGAAATGGTGCGCGATGACGCGGCCGCAATCGTCCACTGCGGTGTAGGCGGCGAGCGTCACATGCCCGGTTTCCGGGTCGATTTCCACTTCGGCGATATGACAGCCGTTGGGGAACGTCGGCTCCGCTTCGATGCGTGCTTCCGCGAGGATCGGCGGCTCGCCTTTTCGCACGAGTTGATCGAGGCCGATGGCCAGATTGGTGCCGGGCTTGGAAAACCGGCCGTTGTCATAAACGAGGCTCGCTGCGTCCGTCTCCAGCCGTTCGGCAGCGCGGTGGCGGGCTTTGTCAATCAACTGGTGCGCCGTCGCGCGGATGGCGAGGCCCGCCATCTGTGTCGAACGGGAGGCCGACGCGCCGCCGCCATCGACGAAACCGCGGCTGTCGCCTTCGGCGACGATGATGCGCTCGGACGGGATGGCCAGTTGCTCTGATGCAAGCAAAGCGAATGTCGTCTGATGGCCCTGCCCCGTTGCCCCGAGTGCCGTCCGTAGATGCACCAGGCCATCATCGTTCAGCTGCAATTTGGCGCGCTCGTTCGGGATGCCACCCGAGATCTCGACGAACACGCCCATACCGATGCCGCGCAGTTGGCCCCGCGTCTTGGCCTCGGCTTTGCGCTCGGCAATGCCGGCCCAATTTGCTTCCGCCAGAGCCGTATCCAGCAGCTTCGGGAAGTCACCAGAGTCATAAACCATCCCAACAGCCGTCTTATGCGGCAGATCCGCGGCCTGCAGCATGTTGCGCCGCCGGATCTCGACTGGATCGATGCCGAGCCTTTTCGCTGCCGCCTCGATCAGGCTTTCGGTGATGTAGGCCGCTTCCGGCCGCCCGGCGCCGCGATAGGGCGCCGTCGGCACCGTATTCGTGAGGACGCAGGTGACCTCCGTGGCGACGGCCGGAATGCGGTAGGGGCCGGGGACGCAGCGCGAGAAATTGGCGCAAGAAATGAAATAACCGACCGGGTGGATGTAGGCCCCCATGGCGGCCGTCGCCTGGATGTCGAGCGCGACGATCTTGGCCCCGGCATCAAGCGCCATGCGGCCGGTCATGACGGAGTCGCGCGCTTGCGCGTCCGATACGAAGGATTCCGATCGGGTCGCGGTCCACCGCACGGTCTTGCCTGTCAATTTGGCCGCCAGCAGCAGGGTTGGGTATTCCGGATAAGTACCGTTCTTGATGCCGAAGCCGCCGCCGACGTCGTTCGAAGTGACGACAACGGCCTCGTTGGCGACGCCCAGCATATGCGCGAGTTGATCGCGCAGGATCACCATACCCTGGTTGCCGGCGTGGAGTGCATAGGTGCCCTCCTTGGCATCGAAGCTTGCAATGGCTCCGCGGGGTTCCAACGGGCAGATGATCACGCGCTGGCTGACGACTTTGGTGGTCACGACGTGCGACGCCGATGCGAAGACAGCGTCGACGGCGGCTTTGTCGCCGAGTGTCCACTGGAACGCGATGTTGCCGGGGGCCTCTTGCCAAATCTCAAGCGCGCCCGGACGAACGGCGGCCTCGACGTCCGTAATAGATTGAAGCTCGTCGTACGTGACCCCCATCGCCTCAGCCATCGCCTCGGCCGCGGCCTTCGTATCTGCAACGCAAAGGGCGACGCACTCGCCCGCATGACGGACGCGCCCGAGTGCCAATGCTCGCCACGGCGTGCTGCGCGGTGGCCGGCCGTCCTTGTCGGTCAGCCGTTGCGCGACCGGGATGGGCTTGAGGCCGGCCGCTGCCGCCTCCGCGCCGTCGATTACGCGGCGGGCGCCGGGCACGGCCATTGCAGCCCGGCGGTCGATGGATCGGATCGCGGCATGGGCATGGGGAGACCGAACGAACGTCCCCCAAAGCGCGCCTGGGGCTGGCAGATCGTCGGTAAACCGGCCGCGGCCCGTCAACAGCCGGTCATCCTCGATCCGATGCATATGATCCTCCGCGCGTCGTTCCGCCCATCGCCGGAGATGCTACGCAGGATCGGAGGCACCGTCCAATGGGAAGGGCCGCAGCGCTCACCCAGGCCTCCGGCTTCCGGGCAAATCATTTGCAACGAACACAACGTCCTTAACCTCGTTGCAATGCGAGGGCGCTACCGTTGCGCAACAGCGGTTTCGTCGGCCGGAGTAGCAAGCGTGTCAGTTGCATCGAGCGTTGTTTCAAATCCTGAAATCGCCGCATCCGCCCGTCATTGGCCGGCTCTTTCGCTCACAGGCGTCCGCAAAACATTCGGCGAGGCGGTGGCCGTTGACCATATTGATCTCACCGTGCAGCCGGGCGAACTCTACGCGCTGCTTGGCACCAACGGTGCGGGCAAAACCACGACACTGCGCATGATCGCTGGGCTCTTGAAGCCTGATGGCGGCCAGATCCGCATCTTTGGCATCGACGCCCTACGCGATCCCATCGCGGCCAAACGCATCACCGCGTGGCTGCCCGATGAACCGATGCTTTACGACAAGCTGACGCCGCTCGAATATCTGGAGTTCGTCGCTGGGCTATGGGGCGTCGAGCCCGTCAAGGCCCAGCGCTCAGCCGACGAGCTGATCGAGGTGCTGGAGCTTGGCCCCCATCGCCATACCCGCTGCGAAGGCTTCTCCCGCGGCATGAAGCAGAAAGTTGCGCTGGCCGGCGCGCTCATTCACGATCCCCGCCTCATCATGCTCGACGAGCCGCTGACCGGCATCGATGCCGGCATCGCTCGCCAGGTGAAGGAACTGTTGACCGCACGTGTCAGGGCGGGAGCGGCGATCATCCTGACGACCCACATCCTGGAAGTCGCCGAGCGTCTGGCGGATCGCATCGGCATCGTCGATCGGGGCCGGCTTGCCGCCGAAGGCACGCTGGACGAACTCCGCAGCACCGCCGGCCATGATCGCTCCACGCTCGAAGATCTGTTCCTGTCGCTGACGCGCCGGGACGCGCTCGCGTCGTGACATTCACACCGGGCACATTCCTCTGGCTGCTTGCCAACGATCTCAAGCTGAACTGGCGCCGCTTTGGCGATCTGATCGGGCGCCAGAGCGTCGCGCGGCTGCTGTTGATCGGGCTTTGCGGCGGCACGGTGCTGCATCTCGCGGCCTGGCCTGTGGCGGTCTGGCTGTCGCCGCGCGTGTATCAAGCTGACAGTGCGCCGGCGTCGTTGGTGGTGCTGGCCATCTGCATCTTTACCTGGATGGTGGCACAGAGCCTCTTTGCGTCGACACGGACACTGTTTGATCGCGCGGACCTCGACCTCCTGCTCGGCTCGCCGTTGCCAGCCGCCCGGATTTTCGCCGCCAAGGCCGCCGGCATCGCCGCGAGCGCCTTCGGTTCGGTGGCGCTGTTGACGCTTCCCGTCGCCAACGCTGGTGCCCTTGTCGACCGCGTCGAATGGCTCGGCATCTACCCAGCTCTCGTCGGCATGGCGCTGATCGCAACGGCCACCGGGCTCGCGGTCTCGATCGGACTGTTCTTTCTTGTCGGCCCCCGCCGCGCCCGAGTCTACACCCAGTTGACCGGCGCTATCATCGGCGGCGGCTTCATGTTGGGGGCGCAGGTGGTTGCCATGCTACCGGTCCGCTTTCAGGCCGTCCTATCAGATTGGCTGACATCGACTACTTTTTCGAACGCCGCAGATGTGCGGTCCTTGTTCGGCCTTCCCGTCGCGGCGCTGCGCGGGGATGTGCTGTCAATGTGTATCGTTGTTGTCCTCGGCTTGATGGTCTTTGCGGCCGCGGTGCTGTGCCTGGGCGAACGGTTTGCTCGTGCCAATCTGGCGGCCGCTGGCGCACCGGCTGACGCACGCGAGCCTGGGAAACAACAAAAGCGGACGCGACCGCGCTTCAACAGCAGCCTTGGCCAGAACCTCAGGCGAAAAGAGTGGCGCCTGCTCGTGCGCGACCCGAGCCTTTTCACCCAACTCGGGCTTCAGATCGTCTACACTTTGCCGGTCGCGGTTCTTCTCCTACGCAGCGAGACGCTGCCGACAGCCTTGGCACTGGCACCGACCATTGTCGTCATTGCTGCTCAGATCGCGTCATCCATCGCGTGGATCACGGTTTCCGGCGAGGACGCTCCGGAACTGCTCGCCTCGGCCCCGGTCGCGCCGGCGACGGTCGATCGCGGCAAGCTCAGCGCCGTTGCGCTGCCGGTTGCGGTCATTCTTGCTTTGCCGCTGGCGTGTCTCGCGTCCGTTTCCCTGTTCGCGGCGTTGATCACAGCCGTTGTTGCGGCCTGCGCCGGCGCTTCGACCGCGCTCGTCAATTTCTGGCATCCGATGCCCGGCAGCCGCCGCGGTATGCTGCGCCGCCACTCACAGTCGAAGTTGATCGCACTGGTCGAGCACGGCTTCGCGATCCTTTGGGCGATCACGATCGTATTCGCCATGATGGGCACGTGGATGACGCTGTCGCCGATTGCGGTGGTGGTGGGTGTGCTCTTCCTGTGTCATACTGGCCACCGCCGCTCCAGCGCGGGACAAACTCCTTCGCCTGCGCCAAAGCAGCCCGCCGGAGCGATGCAGGCAACCTTGCACCAGCCCTAGAACGATCGCTCACCAGGACGATCGATCAACCGGCCCGCTTCCGGCGCAAATTGTCGATGAACTTGTTCAGTTGAAGTACTGGTTCGAAGGCCTTGTTGTCGACGGGCGCCCACGGTTTGGCTTTGCCGTCTGTGGCTTTTTGGAAGGCCGCTTCGTCCCGTGTCGCGAGATTCAGAATAGCGCTCGCAATCGCGGCCTTCAGGTCTGCGGGCAGATCCGAGAGCATGGCGAAGGGTGCATTGACGATCAAGTCGGACGTGAAGACGATCCGAAAATCCGCGGACTTGACCATGCCCTTGCGTTCCATACGCAACAGGTTCGATTCGTGTGCATCGTTCCACCAGTTCGCTGCCACATCGACGGTGCCTTGGGCGAGTGCGATGACAGCGTTTTCGTGACTTCCCGTATTGATGATCCGGCCGAAGTACTTGGCCGGTTCGATCCCGAGTTTGTCCAGCGCGTACAACGGCACGTCGTGGCCCGACGACGAGTTCGGATCGACAAGGCCCAGGTTCTTTCCTTTGAGATCGTCGAGGTTATGGAAGGGGCTCTGCGCTTTGACATAGAAGACCGAGTAATACCCCTTGGTGCCATCGAGATTCACGTCCTGCGCGAATGCCTCGATCTTTGCGCCCGTCATCAGCGCGCGCGCGAAAGCGGACGGGCCATAATAGCCGATGTGAATCTGACCGGCTTTCTGCCCTTCGATCAATGCGGCGTAATCCTGCGCAACGCGCAACGTGACTTTGGTGCCCAGTTCTTTCGCGAGATAAGCCATCATCGGCGCAAAGCGATCGGACACGCCCGAGGCGTTTTCAGCCGGAATGACCGCGAAGACGAGTTCGGGATATTTAGCCTTCCAGCCCTGCGCTAAAGCCCGCGCAGGGTGAGCGGCCAGCACTACCAGTGCTGCGGCCACAGTCAAAACGATGCGGCGCGATTGTGACATGGGATGCTCCTCGTGACTTGGACCGTCGGCACTGGCGATGCTACGGCAGGCTTGGCGTCGTGCCCGGCTTCTTTTGCAACCCGTAGAGCCGGCGCGCGACGTCATCGGTCAATGCCGCAGCGGCGCCGTCGAAAACGACACGGCCCTCTGCCATGCCGATCAAGCGGTCGCAGTACCGGCGCGCCAGATCGAGCGAATGCAGATTGGTCATGACTGTGATGCCGAACTCCTTGTTGATGCGCTGCAGGGCATCCATGACGATTTCCGTGTTGCGCGGATCGAGCGACGCAATCGGTTCATCGGCCAGGATCAGGTCTGGCTCCTGCACCAGGGCCCGGCAGATGGCGACGCGTTGCTGCTGGCCACCCGATAGCGTTTCTGCCCGTTGTGCTGCGAGGTCGGCGATACCGAATTGCTCGATCGCCGAAAAAGCGATGGCGCGATCGTGCTCGGGCCATGTGCGGGTGAGCGCCCGTAACGCCGACACATGCCCGACCCGGCCGATCAGCACGTTCGTCAGCACATCGAGGCGGCCGACCAGGTTGAACTGCTGGAAGATCATCGCGGCCCGGCGGCGCCAGTCGTTGAGCTCCCGCCCGCGCAAAGCCGTCACGTCGCGGCCATCGCAGGTGATCCGTCCCGAGGTCGGTTCAACGAGCCGGTTGATCATGCGCAGCAGCGTCGACTTGCCGGCGCCCGAACGCCCGATGATCCCGACCATCTGGCCGCGCGATATCGTCAACGAGACCCCGGACACGGCTCGTGTCGTTCCGAATGAGCGCGACAGGTCCTGCAACTCGAGCATTCATGGGCTCCGACGGGGATCCCGCATGTCCAGGCGGGCCGCCTCACCGTATCGCGGGTCATCTGTGGATCATACCAGGACCAATGGCCGCGCCCCGTGGCAGAAATCCAATCTTGTGATGTGTCGGCCGTCTGGCTCCTTGACGCATGCCAGCACCAATGCGCAATTTCGAGCGACGCAATCCGGGGTGGGGATTCATGCCGCGCCATGTCGTGTTGTTCGAACGATTGATGTATGCCTCGCTGGCTATCGGTATGCTCATTCTGGCGCTCGACGGGCCGCGCAAGGCCGAGCTACCGGAAATCCGCGCGGCCGGCGGGCTGCCGTTTTTGATTGCCGGTGCTGTCTTCATCCTGGCAATTATTGCGCTGATCGTGTGGCTGATCGCACGCCGCCGCAAGAATTGGGCGCGGTGGTTACTTGCGGTACTGTGCGTTGCCGGGATCGTTGCGGCCGTTCCGGTCTTCCTAGACGTTCTGAACGGAAATCCTGCCGCTGCGGTGCTGAGTGGCGTGCAACTGATCCTGCAGCTGACTGCGCTTTATTACATCTTCACTGGCGACGCACCACCCTGGTTCCGAAAGGAGACCAACGCGACATGATGGGAGCGGCGGCTAAGCCCGCCAAAGCCGGCCGCACGCCACCAGCTTCCTGTCGTAAACCTCATGCCGCCAGTTGTTTCAGGTACCACTCGCCATCGCCGAACATGGTTTCGCACATCGTCAGCCGCTTGTAGTAATGGCCGATCGCCAGCTCGTCGGTCATGCCCATGCCGCCGTGCAGCTGGATGCCTTGGCCACCGACAAAGCGCGCGGCTTGAGCGGTCTTTACCTTCGCCATCCACACCATGCGTTGCGCGTCCGGCGCATTATCGTCGAGCGC
>JANXRM010000083.1 GCA_025353015.1 Hyphomicrobiales bacterium | reverse complement strand
CTTTGACGGTACGATCGCGCCCGTCGATACCACTGATTTGCTGCTCGAGCGGTTTGCCGATCCGAGTTGGATGGCGGTCGAAGATCAATGGAAGTCGGGCCAGATCGGCTCCCGCGAATGCCTTGTCCGCCAGATCGATCTGGTTCGGGCGACGCCGGCGGAGCTGGACGATTTCGTGTCCCGTATCGATATCGACCCCGGTTTCCCGGCGTTCGTCGAGCTTTGCCGCAAGCAGGGCTACCCGACGACCGTAGTGTCTGATGGTCTCGAACGTACCGTGCGGTCCGTTTTGTCACGAGCGGGTCTCGGCACACTGCCGGTCTACGCGAACAATCTCGAATGGGTCGGCGAGGATCGCTGGCGGTTGACATTCCCCAATTCGCGCAGCGATTGCCGGGCTCTGTCGGGCAATTGTAAATGCCAGTTCGCTGAAGCGGCGCTTGGTCACGTCCGCGTCGTTGTGGGCGATGGCCGATCTGATTATTGCGTGGCAGAGCAAGCAGATCTTGTGTTGGCGAAAAGCGCGCTGGCCCGGCACTGCCGCGAGAAGGATCTGCCGCATTTCGCATTTAACACCTTCAGTGAAGCAACCGCCCTGCTGCAGAGTTGGCTCGATGAGGCCGCCGCGGCGAATGGCGGGACGAACTTGAGAAGGGACGAATAAAAATGGATAAACCCATCCATTGGACCGAAGGCGAAGCGTCGTCCGATGCATCCCTTTTGGCGTTGGAAGCACAATACTGTTCGCATGGCGATACGGTCCACTACACGAATCCGGCAAAGATCTTCACGGGCTGCGAAGGCTCGTTCATGTACGACAGCGCCGGTCGCGAGTTTCTCGACCTGCAGATGTGGTACTCGGCCGTTAATTTCGGCTACAAGAACGAGCGGTTGGCCAACGCGGTCCGCCGTCAGTTGGATACGTTGCCGCAGGTCGCCTCCCAATACCTGCACCGCGAGAAGATCGAGCTTGCAACGATCATCGCCCGTGATGCCGAGCACAAGTTCGGCAAGAAGGGGCGCGTGCATTTCAATGTCGGCGGTGCGCAAGCCATCGAAGACAGCTTGAAGCTCGTCCGGAACTTCAAGAAGGGCAAAAGCCTGATGTTCGCCTTCGAGGGTGGCTATCATGGCCGCACCCTCGGCGCGTCGGCCATTACCTCGTCCTACCGGTATCGCCGCCGCTTCGGCCATTTCGGCGAGCGCGCGCAATTTATCCCCTTCCCCTACCACTTCCGCGGTCCGAAAGGCATGACCAAGGAGGAGTACGGCGAGCATTGCGTCGCTCAGTTCGCGCGCCTGTTCGAGACGGAATATTACGGGGTCTGGGATCCGAAAGTCGGCGAGGCGGAATACGCGGCATTCTATGTGGAACCGCTGCAGGGCACGGGCGGCTATGTCTTGCCGCCGATGAATTTCTTCAAGGGCCTAAAGAAGGTTCTCGACGAGCGCGGCATCCTGATGGTTGTCGACGAAATTCAGATGGGCTTCTACCGCACGGGCAAACTGTGGTCGATCGAGCATTTCGGCGTCACGCCGGATGTGATCGTCTTCGGCAAGGCCATCACCAACGGCCTGAACCCATTGTCCGGGTTGTGGGCGCGCGAAGAACTCATCAATCCGCAGATCTTCCCCGTTGGCTCGACGCACTCGACCTTCAACGCCAACCCGATGGGGACCGGCGTGGCGCTCGAAGCCATGAAGATGATGCAGGAGACCGACTACGAAGCCATGGTCATGGAGAAGGGTGCGTTCCTCTTGAACGGCCTTAAAGACCTGCAGAAGCGGCACAAGATCATCGGCGACGTCGACGGCCTCGGCATGGCGCTGCGCATGGAGATCTGCGAGCCGCACGACAGCTTCACGCCGTCAAAGCGGCTCACCGACATCATGGTCGACGAGTCGATGAAGGGTGACCTCGTCGTCGACGGGCGCAAGTACGGGCTCGTTCTCGATATCGGGGGATACTACAAGAACGTGGTCACTCTGGCACCGAATCTGCATATGACGAAGCCTGAGATGGAGCTTGCACTGAAGCTTCTGGACCAGGTGCTGCAGCGTGCAGCGAAAGCTTGATGTCGACCGAATGCGGGGGCGTTGAGAAGACGGCTCGGGGAGGGCTCCAAGCCGGGAGATTGAGCTGGGGGACAAAGGGAGAGTGATGTCACCCTTTTTGCTACTCCTGTTCGTGGTGTCGATCGGTTGCGATGTGGCAGGGCAGATTTTCTTCAAAGTGGGTGCAACGTCGCTCCCTGTGAAGCGCAATCTCCCGAACACGGCCGCCGGTTGGCGGGACGACGTGGCCAAAGTGTTGGCCAATAGGTGGCTGTTGGCGGGAATTGGGACGTACGTCATCGAGGCGATCGTCTGGTTTCGAATTCTAGCGGAAGTCCCGATCTCCGTGGCCTTCCCGATCGCGAGCTTGAACTTTCTCGGTGTGGCCTTGGCCAGCCGGTGGTTTCTGGGGGAGACGATGACCAGCAGGCAATGGGTTGGCGCCGGACTGGTGACAATGGGGGTAGCGTTAGTGGCTAGGGTGACCTAACGTTAGCGCAGGGCATTAGAAAAACGACATAAGAACCGGAAAAGCCTGAACAATGATGGCTATTGACAGAAGCACGTTCCACGCCGGTGGCCGCATCGGCTTTCTGCTCGTGCATGGTCTCGGCGGCACGCCTGTTGAGCTGCGGTTTGTCGCGCAAGGCCTCGCCCGTGCCGGCTTCACCGTCTACTGCTGTCAGTTGGCGGGCCATTGCGCCAGCGTCGAAGATTTGCGCCTATCGACATGGCGGGAGTGGTATGCCAGCGTCGAAGCGGCCCACGACCGGCTCAAGCCGCATTGCGATGTCATCATCGCCGGAGGCCTTTCCATGGGCGGCATCCTCGCCATGCATCTGGCACACAATCGTCCCGAAAGCGTGCACGGATTGGCGCTTTACGCCCCGACGCTCTGGCTGAACGGCTGGGCGATGCCTTGGTATGCACGCATTCTCAGGTACGTCTACCCGACGCCGCTCAAGATCGAGATCAATCTGCCGGAAAATGAACCTTACGGCATCAAGGACGAACGCATCCGCGCCTTCGTCGTCAATAGCATGCTGTCGACCGACAGCTCAGCGGCCGGCGTTTTTTGCACACCGCTGCGTTCGTTCGCCAACTTCAACAGCCTCGTGTCCGTGGTGAAGCGCCAGCTCTCCAAAATCAAGACACCGGCGCTGATCATCCATCCCCGCCACGACGACATCGCCGACATCGACAACGCCTATTACCTGCAGCGCAAGCTCGGGGGCTTGGTCGATATGGTGGTGCTGGACGACAGCTATCACATCATCACGTTGGACCGGCAGCGAAGCGTCGTCGTCGATCGGTCGGTCGAATTTGCGCATGCCGTTGCAAACGAGCTTGGGACCGGCGTGACGACCGTGAAGCCGGTTCAGATCAACGCAGCAGAGTGATATCAGAACAGCGGCGCGTAATCGAAAATCGATGGCGGTAAAGTGACTGCAGAATCGGGCATGGCGTCTCAGCAAAATGCCGACTTTATTTACGAGCATTTCCCCGGTGTAGGGGCTATCGCCGAGCCGGATTGGGCACGTCTTTTTCCCGGCGAGGCCGAGGGTTGGGCCTATTACGCAGCCGTCGAGGGAGCGCCACCGCCTGGATTCCGGTTCGAGGCGGCTGTAGTTCGCAAGGCCGGACGGATCGTTGCCGGCGCGCCGGTTTTTCACGTTACCTATCGGTTGGACACGCCCTTGCAAGGCCGTTGGCGTCCGATTGGCGATTGGCTGTTTCGAACCGTTCCGCGCCTTGTCAGCTTGCCCGTAATGGGTTTGGGATCGCCGCTGGCGGATCGCTGCCATCTGGGTTTCGATGCCAGTCTGACGCCGGACGAACGCACAACGGCGCTCAAAGTATTGCTCGCGGGTCTCGATGCGAAAGCGAAAGCCGACCGCATCCCATTGCTTGCCATTAAAGATCTCGCCGACCGGGAAGCGAGACCCACGCATCAGGTGCTCGTGGAGGCCGGATTTTCGCGGATTGCCAGTCTGCCGGTCTGTGTCCTGGAGCTGCCCTACAAGACCGAGGCGGACTACGTCCAAAGCCTCTCCGCCAACAACCGATCGACGCTGCGCCGCAAGCTCAAGACGGCGCCCAAGGTCCAGATGGAGATCGTGCGCTCGGTTTCGGGCTTGGAGCAGGAGATCTTCGATCTCTACGAGGAGACGCGCAAAAACAGCCGATTCGATTACGGCGACTTCGAGCAGCTTTCACCGGCCTATTTCCGTCGCGTGATGGACGGTCTCGGGCCGAGTGCTGCGTGCATTCTCTGCCGCGTCGACGGCAGGCTGCTCGCCTTCAAGCTGATGTTCATCGAGAAGGACCGCGTCATCGACAAGTTCTGGGGCATGCGCTACCCGGAAGGTCGCGACTACAATCTCTTTTTCCTGGCCTGGATGGAGGGTATCCGCTTCACGCTGGCGCACGGCGCCATTCGCTTCCAATCCGGCCAGACGGCTTATGCGCAGAAGGTCAAGCTCGGCAGCGGGCTCGACAAGCTCTGGGTCTACTTTCGCCACCGCGGACGCGTGACGAACCGGATTTTTCGTACGTTCGCGCCGCTGATCGCCTTCGATAAGATGGACCCCGAACTGGCCGAGATCAGGCAGCGCGAGCGCGACAAGGAGCGTGAGAAGGACAAGGCATGATCGCAGCTGGTGGACAGAATGGTACTGACCGGACGGGCGAGACCGTGGTTGCTCCGCCGCCATCAGTCGGCTGGCGCTTGTGGGCGCTGTTCTTAGCCCTCGCAACGTTCACGCAACTGGCGTTCAAGTGGGGCGGAACCGACCTCGAGAAACTCGATTTCGGCGCTGAATGGTTCGCCGTACTCCTGCGCTCGCCGGCAGCCGGCTGTGCGATCCTCGGCTATATCGTCATGTTCGGTGTTTGGCTGCATATTCTGCAGCGCACCAGCCTGGCCCGTGCGTTCATGATGACGGGGCTGGTCTACGTGACCGTGCCGTTGGCCGCATGGGTGATCTTTTCGGAAAAGATCAGCATCTATCATGGCGCCGGCATCGCGCTGATCATCTCCGGGATTGTCCTGATGGGTGACCCAGGCGGCGATCAGGGATCAAAACCGCACGGCTGAGAGCCATTCAGGCTTCGACCCGACCGGCTCTCGCCAATGCTGCGCATTGAATCCACCCAGCTGCCTAGGCGAGACGTGCCGGTTTTGCCTTGGCGGGCCGTCCTGCAACCATCTCGCGTCCGATCACGCAGAGATCTTGGTGCCCTCGCCGGCAACGCCTCGGCCTCGTTCAGGACAGGAATGACGACCGTCACGGCCCCGAACGCCTTGGTTCTGCGTACCGAGCCTGGATGGCCGACAGCCGCTGCACTCATTGTCGGTTCTTCCTTAGCCACTCGATCAGAAGCCATGTGAAGACCGGAACAGAATGCAGAAAAGCCGTGCCAAAAAGGAAAACATCGCCGCGCTTTGTCTGCCAGAACGGAAAGAAGAGGTAGTAGAAGGGCAAAGTGGCTGACGCCAACAGCAGGGGCCATCGCCGCAGCGGCGCTGCAACCGACAAAAACCCGACCGCATACCAAGGGAACTGCTGTGCGCCCAGATAGAAGACGGCCGCCGAAATGGCCATCGTCCGGGTCAGCAACGCGGGGAGCGTCGGCTCGACTTTCAGCGCGGCCACGATACTCATACAAGCGATCGCCAGGACGCTTGCGCGGCCAAGCGCCCGTTGCAGCGTGTCGATGCTCGCGCCCGAAAAACGCGCCAACTCGACGGCCCAGGCGAAGAACGCGTTGTTGTTGGTGCCTCGTGACAAATAGTAGAGCAGCGCGGAGTCCGGTCGCGTTGCGGCATACAGCAATGGTCCCGTGACGAGCAGCAGAACCGCAGCAAGTATGGCACAACCGGCCACCAGCCGCCGCGGTTCCCGGCGCAGGGTCCAAAGTAGCATCGGCGCCAAAAACACCGGCCATAGCTTCACGCCAGCCGCTAGCCCCACGAGCGCAAGAGCCGGCAGGCAACGGCCGTGACTGGCCAACAGTATGGATCCGAGCAGCAACGGCGGCAGCAGTGCATCCGCGTGTGCTACGCCAATGAGCATGAAGGCGGGAAGCGGGTTCCACCAATATAGCGCCGCCCAAAGTGGCGATGCGCCTTGCTGGCGCAGAATAGCGACCATGAGGAGAAGCGTCACTGTTTCCGACACGAGGAAGAGGAGCCGTAGGCCATCCAGCTTGAATGGGGCGATCAGGTAGGCGAACGCGAAGGCGGCCTGGGTGGTGCCAGGATAAATCGTCGGCACATGCGGAAAGTTTATGCGCCACAGGGTATCGCCAGCGGCAACCACTAAAGCTTGCAACCCGGGATATCGGAGGGGATCAGAAACGACCATCGCCGGGGCGGCGGCGTAGGGATCAAAGCCGTTCGCGAAAACCGCCCCATCCCACAAATACCGGAAGTAATCATCCTCGAGAGGTGCCGGCGTGCCGAACCAAATCGCGCGCATCAAAAGGCCAGCCGTCGCGAGAATCAGGAGGGTCGTGCGGTTGACCGGCACGTTCGCGAGGCGAGGAGCACACAATAAGGCAAAGGCCGCCGGAAGGCCCAAGCCAGCGATCAGCGGCAGCACGGCGCTCACGCTTGTCGCCGTCGCGTGCGTCAGGCCGCGCGTCAGGATCAACACGATGGCCTGGCTGAGCAGCATCGCCACGCCTGCAGCCGCGAACAGGGCCGTGCTGTCCCTTAGCTTCACGCTTTCGCTACTTGAGCGGCCCGCCTCGTGTCTCGCATATCGACCAGCTGCCTTCCTCTGCGGTGCAGTTCAAAAAAACCGCCGCAGCCGCCGTCGCCCCAGTCCCGGGGCGCAGCAAGGCGCGACAGCCGCGAACTGTCGGGTCTCGTGCCTCGACCTGACCTACAGCTCAGGCTTGCAGCGTTGATCCCACACGAGCCTGCTTACTTCGTCTCTTCCGGCGCCCGATGGTAGATGTCGTCGGTGCGCAGAATATCGTCCTCGCCGAGATAGCTGCCGATCTGCACCTCGATGATTTCGACCGGTACTTTTCCCGGGTTCTCCAGGCGGTGCCATTGCGTCGCGAAGATGTAGACGCTCTCGTTTTCACGCACGAGCTTCTCGATGTCGCCGATCACGACCTTGGCGGTTCCCTGTACGACGATCCAGTGCTCGGAGCGGTGATGGTGCATCTGCATGGAGAGTTTGCCGCCGGGCTTTACGTGCAGCAGTTTCACCTGGAAACGCGGGCCGATATTCAATGTCTCGAAGAAGCCCCAGGGCCGGTAATTGCGGAGATGCTGCTCCTGCTCCTTCCGGTTCGAGAGCTTGAGCTTGGCGACGATCTTCGAGACTTCCTGCGACCGCGACTTATCGGCGACGAGAAGGGCGTCCGGTGTATCGACGATGATCAGGTTGTTGACACCGATCGTGGAGACCAGGGACCGCTCGGAGTGGACATAGAGATTATTGCTGTCCTCGAGCACGGCGTCGCCGTGTACGTAGTTGCCTTGCGCGTCATGGGGCGCGATGTCCCACAACGACGACCAGGAACCGACGTCGTTCCAGCCGACGTCGATCGGCAACATGGCCGCGAGCGACGTCTTTTCCATCACGGCATAATCGATGGAGATGTTGGGCGACTGGGCAAACGCCGTGCGGTCGAGGCGCAAGCAGCCGAGATCGTCCACGGCCTTCATCATCGAGGCGCGCGCTGCATCGTAGATGCGCGGCTCGAGCCGCTGCAATTCCTCGAGAAACGTCCGGGCGCCGAGCACAAAGATCCCGCTGTTCCAGAAATAGTTGCCAGCAGCCACGTAGCGTTGTGCGGTTTCGAGATCCGGCTTCTCGAAGAAGGCGTCGACCGAAAAGGCGCCGCCATTGAACCCTTCGAGTGCGCCACCCTGGCGAATGTAGCCATAGCCGGTATGCGCTTCAGCCGGCTTGATGCCGAACATTACGAGTCGGCCGGTCTGGGCAACCTTGGCGCCACGCCGGACAGCCTCGACGAAGCGCGCCTCGTCGCGGATCTTGTGGTCGGATGGCATCACGGCCAGGATACCGTTTGGATTTTCGCGTGCGACGGCCAGTGCGGCGACGGCAATGGCTGCGGCCGTATTGCGCGCGACGGGCTCGAGATAGATCGACTTGGTCGAGATGCGTGCCCGGTCGAGTTCTTCCTTGACGAGGAAACGGTGATCGTTGTTGCACAGCAGGATCGGCTCGGCGAAGCCCGCTGACTGCTCCAATCGTTTCAATGTCGCGCCAAGGAAGCTCGGCTCATGGCCATTGAAGAAGCGGATGAACTGCTTCGGATACATCGACCGAGATAGCGGCCAAAGCCGCGTCCCTGAGCCACCGGACAGGATTACCGGATGGATCGTGCTCATGGGGTCGCCCTTCTGGAAAAGCATATTCGGCAGCGCCGGCAGCCGTTTGGTGGTTTCAGCTCGCAATTCGCGCGAAATCATGTCGCGCGAATCACAAGGTCAAACTACCGGGACGGACCCGATCGCTCAAGAAATCACCATAGCAGACGGTGGAATGAGTGGTGCCGTGTGGCCCGGGCGCAGTGCAGCCCGGGCACCGTGTAGGAGTGGCGCCCGGTGTCGGATGCACCACATGCTTGGCCAGCGACGGCAGCCAAACCTATTTCCGCGATGCCAGCCGATCGCGCAGCGACCGCATGGCGCCAGGGCTTCCTGGTGCAGCACTCGGGGCGGTGGCGGCTGGAGCCGCAGCCGGTGCAGCACGTCCCGTTTCACGGCGTGGAATGAGCGACGGGCGGGCGGCGGCCGCGCCGCCCATTCCGGTGGATCCGCCAGCCGAGGGACGCGGCCCAGCCATGGCGTCCGCGGTCTCGCGCAGGCGCTGCGGCTGCTCGGCGAGTTGTGCCTGAGAACCAGCGTTGGCCGGCGCCGGTTCGGAGCCAGAAATTCCCATGGCATCGGCAAACATCGCCAGGCCAGCCGTGTCGGCCACAGCACCAGCGAACGCGAGGCGCCATTTTTCGACGACCGTGTCGAGGAAGTTTTCATCCGTCTCAGACACCTGCCACATCTCGGTAAAGCGCGCGGTCGTGCTGCGCGGCAGGCAGTGCTTCGGCAACTCGTCGAAACGGATGCGGACCGGCAGCGTCACGCCTTCGCCGAACGCGATGGCCTCGCGCTGGCCAAGGGCCGAGAGGAATTCCAGGAGGCCCGAACCGGTATCGGAGATCGACGACGTGACGATTTCCTGATCGCGGTCGTTCGACATACGGAGCGCGAACACGGTGTTGCACTGGGAAAGAATAGTCGGGTCGATCTCGGCGGGGCGCTGCGTGACGATGCACAGCGACGCGCCGTATTTGCGTCCTTCCTTGGCGATCTTGGCGATGGCGCGCTTGCAGGGCTCGAAGCCGAGGCTCGGGTTTGCCGGAACGTAACGATGCGCTTCCTCGCACACCAGCGTGACCGGCACTTTGCCCTCGCACCAGAGAGCAAAATCGAACGTCATCCGGCACATGACCGATACGACGACGTTGACGATCTCGGTCGGCAGGCCTGTCAGTTCGAGAATGGTGATCGGCTTGCCGTTGACGGGCACCCGGAACAGGCGGGACAGGATCTGCGCCATGCCATCGTAAACCGTCAGCGAGCCGAACATGAACGCGTAACGCGGATCGAGCGAGAGGGTCTCGAAGCGGGTCTTCAGGTTGCGGTAGGGTGCGATATCGCGCTTGTTCTCGAGCTTACCCATGCGCTCGTCGATCAGCGACGTCAGATCCGAAATGCGGTAGGGAACGGGCGTGTCGACGGTGAACTTCGTCGTATCAATGACGCGCGTCCGAACATTCTGCTCGGCCTTGCCGCGGCCAGTGCTGTACCGGCTCTTCGCGATCGGGATGAGTTCCTGCAGCATCTCGATTTCTTGCTTGCGGTCGACCGGGTTGCCGATCACGACCTCGACCAGCTCTTCGAACGTCAAAAGCCAGTAGGGCAACTGCATGTTGCGCGGCGAGATGACCTCGCCCCATTCAGGAAATGCCGTCGAGTATTCGTTGTGCGGGTCCAGGAGCACAATATGCGCGGCAGGATTCTTTTCCAGGATCGAGCGCAGGATCAGCGCGGTCGTGCACGATTTGCCCGTACCTGTCGTGCCGAGAATCGCGAAATGCTTGCCGAGCAGATCGTCGACGCGGATCATCGCGGGGATCGAGGTATCCTGGCGGATGCAACCGACTCGCAC
Source organism: Hyphomicrobiales bacterium (assembly GCA_025353015.1). GTDB lineage: Bacteria > Pseudomonadota > Alphaproteobacteria > Rhizobiales > Hyphomicrobiaceae. Next base: position 2,208 of record JANXRM010000083.1, on the reverse strand, counting down.
CGAACGGCTGATGTCGCCGCAGAATGCGATCTCGAGCTCATGCTTGACCGCCACGCGCACGCGATCGCCGAGCGATGGATAAACTGTGACGCCGCGATTGAACGTCTCCGGACGCCCATGCTTGTCTTTTTTCAATTCGCCGACAAGGCCGAGTTCGGCAATCCAAAGCTCGGTGTCGCCCTCGCGTTGGGCAGGCACAGGCACGTTGAGCCCCGAGACGATGGCAAGGACGATCGTACCGAGTGTTTCGATGCCAAGCAGCGTACCCATTTCAGGCCGGTCGGCCGGACCGCGGATCGGGGCGTCGGGCCCCGTGTCGAGCATAACGATGCATTTGGCTCCGGTGACAGAAACGATCCGGCCGATCGAGCGGTCGTCGGCCGGTGCTTGTCCGTTGGGCGTGGATGTTGCGAGTTGCATGGTTTTGACTTTCAACGATCGGCAACGAGGTACGGAGGGGGTGATTTCCGCATTACGCGGTTGGACTGGTTCTGGCGATCAGCTTTGCGGCAAGGACAGATCCCGGCGTTGTTGCATGCGCGACACGTGACGTTTTGACGGCAAGAAGATCCTGACTTCTGTGCCGATTCCCTTGGCGCTGGTGATGTCGACCGAACCGCCGTGAAGACCAATCAGCGCTTTCGCGATCGGCAGGCCGAGTCCTGCGCCTTCGCGCCAGCGCGATCGGCCGCCATCGACCTGACCAAACGGCGTCATCGCGATCTTGAGCTCTTCTTCTTCCATCCCGACACCTGTATCGCGGATGAGAATATCGGTGCCGTCCATGTCCCGCGGGCGTGCTTCGAGTGCGATACCGCCGCCGTCGCGGGTGAATTTCACAGCATTCGACAGGAAGTTTGAAATGGCCTGCAGCAGCTTCGACGGATCGCCGCGCATGACCGGCAATCCATCCGCCAGCTTTGCCGTCATCGTGATGCCGGCCGATGTCGCAGCCTTGCTATGCATTTTGATGCAGGTTTCCAGGATGTCTTCCAATTCCACATCCTGCTCGTCGATGTAGTAGCGCCCACTCTGCAATTTGGAGATATCGAGGATATCGTTGATCAGCGACAGCAGATGGCCGGCCGCATCCTGGATCAAACGGGCATACTCGGCGACGTCCTGCTGCTTCAGGTTACGCTTTTCGTGCTCTGCGAGAAGCTTCGAGAACCCGATAACGGTGTTCAACGGTGTCCGCAGTTCATGGCTCATGTTGGAGATGAACTCGGACTTGACCTTATTCGCGATTTCACCCTCGATGCGGGCGGTCCGTTCGGCAGCTCGTGTCCGGCTGCGCAGAACGGCCTCACCAAGGCGTGACGAATACTCCGCCATGAGAGTCGTCGTCTTTCCAGCGCTTGCGGGACCATTCAGCATAGCGAGAATCACTCGGTTCACGGGCGTACGAGTTGAAAATATCGCCGAAGGCATAACTTGAAGTTAATGGGGGCTTTTTTGCCGCTCACAAAGTTCGCGGCTTGCAGCGAAATCCTGGGAACGCACGGCGCGATCGTGAGGGACACAAGATCGAACAATCGCTTAATGTGCCGTGATGCTTGGAGGGGAGTTGGCTGCGTCCGCCGAGCGTCAAATGAAGACTTCGAAACCGCCGCGTTTTCACGCGACAGACACATGCGCACTCAACAGACAGGCCGTTTAAAAATGGTTTCCCACGCGACAGGATCGTCCCGACCGAACCTTACCAGCCAGCATGGCCCCGGCGAGCCGGTCGGCCAGCGCATCGCCGTTCTCGGTAGCCCGCAATTCACGCCTGGCGTGGCTGGTGAGTTGCGGAGAGTCGTGGCCGGAGCCGAAATCGTCGCGCTTGGTGATTTCGGCCTCATCACGGGCGATGCCATCGCATTGGGGGCTGGCGCCGATGCCATCGTCGTTGTGGCGACCGCGGATGAGGGGGTCTCGGTCGCCGCGCGTCAGGCCTTGCTACTGGCGTGGGGGCTCGGGGCGCGGCCAATTCTGGTGACGATCGAGACGTCGCGGCAAAAGCCCGGCGCCACCTCGGCCATCGGCACCACCCTGACACAATGGGCACGTGGATTGGGCGTGCGCTCGATCGCTTGGGCCACTCTGCCATCCGGTGCCGACGCATTGGCTGGGTTATTGCGCGAGCGTCTGGGTGCGGGGGCGGGCGCATCGCCGTTGCGGGCCTGGGTCGACCATGTCTGCGCGGGCGATGGTGCAGGGCATGTC
>JANXRM010000071.1 GCA_025353015.1 Hyphomicrobiales bacterium | reverse complement strand
CTGCAACGATGTTCCAGAAGTCGTCGGCGACGGCGCATTCGACGCATCAGCGTTCACATTCGTGTAACGACGCGACGTCGGCCGCGACAGCATCGCAGATGTCCGCGGTGAAAGTGGCGATGCCGCAACGGCGCGGAAGATGGTTGCCGATAAACGCCAAGCGCTGAAACGGTTTCATGGCCGGGTACCTCTGTAAGACGGAAACGAACTTGATTGAGCAAGGATTGGCGTTAGCTCGGGCGGCGGCGGATCCTGAACGGCCCTGGAAAGGCCAACAGTCAGGCGTTGCAGAAGCTCGACAACCGGTCCGCCGGCGCCCACATAAGCCACAAGGGCGATGACGCCGTCCGCTCCCGCTCCCAGTTCAACCCGATCTGCCTCGACGAACAGGGCGTCGCCCGTTGCGACCGAAAACGTGCTTGCGGTCACGCTTCCAGCAATAATGAGAACCCACGTTTCCCTTATTGCTTGCAGACACCACGAACTGCCGGGCTGCAGCTCGATCCGCTCGAAAACAAAGTGCGGATTGTCGACGAGCAAGGAACGCTCGTCGGTGAGCCGGTGCGGCCACAATTGCAATTCGGCCGGTTCGGTGTGGGCTGCGGCCAGTGCTCTCTCGACGTGAAGCTCGCGGCTCCGGCCGTAGTCGAAGAGTCGAAACGTCGTGTCGCTGCGCTGCTGGATTTCAGCGATCACAAGTCCCGCCCCGACGGCATGAATTGTTCCGGCCGGAACGACGATGACATCACCGGCCGCCACACCGCGCCATGCGACATGTTCTGCGATCGAGCCGTCGTTGATGGCGGCACGCAGCTGCAATTTGGTCATTGACTGCTTAAGGCCAACGGCGACCTTTGCGCCGGGCTTCGCGCCGAGGATGTACCACGCTTCGGTTTTGCCGTTCGGCAGTCCCATAGCGTGCGCGGTGTCATCATCCGGATGCACCTGAATTGACAACGGTTGACTTGTCAGCAGGACTTTCAGCAGCAACGCGGGCGCCGAGACCGTGCGGCCGGGTCGCTGATAGGAGATTTCCCCAATTGACACGCCATCGCTCGTTGCTCCGCTCCATGGACGCACGTCGGCTAACCCCCAAGGCTTCGGCGCCGTATGTGCGCGGGCAAGCTCGATCGTCATGGTTGCCACCGTGGTTGCAGGCGTTGGATGTCACGCGGGCGCCTCTGCGTATCCCGTTCGTGTGGTTTAGTTGCATGCGCTGCAGCACGACACCCCCGGAAACTACTCAGATCTACAAAAGGTTCTCGATCCGGCGCGGCTTTCGCTTGTCTCGGGACATGCCCGTGGTTCGTGCAGTTGCGTCGGGCAACGGTTTGCGTTCGCGAGCCTGATTACAAAGCCGCGAGCCGGCAGCTCTGCCGACTTGTCGAGCGCGCCCGGCAACACCTCTGAGTATTTTCCGAGCCTATCGCCGCGCCATTACGGGCGGTTAGGTTCTCGACGTCAGCCCGTAAAGACCGACAGGTCGAAGGACCTGATCGCTTGACGACAGCGCTCCATCAGTCCCGTCCAAGTAGCTCGTTTGGAGGCTCTCATGCTCGACATGCATACGCCACGGTCGCCCCCCGCACATGTGACGGTCAGGTTTGGAGATGGCGCCCATTCATTTCTGCTGTTGGAAGGTGCGACGATGACCGAACTCGCCGACACGATCAGCGAGCTTGGTGCGCAACACGATGGCGACCCGATCTCCATTGACATCGAATTTCGAGCCGCACGCGCACCTTCAGCAAAGGCATCACCAATCTACAGCCCGCTTCGACACTGAAACTGAAACCGAGGAATTGAGATTATGGACAAAGATCGCATCAAGGGTGCTGCGCAGAAAATCAAGGGCAGCATAGAAAAGACCGTTGGCAAATTGGTCGGCAACAAGAAGCTTGAAACGGAGGGCAAGATCGATGTGGCGGCGGGCAATGTCCGCAAAGCCGTCAGCGAAGCCAAGGATGTCGTGCGGGACGCTGTCAAGGATCGCACGAAATAAGGCGATAAATGTGATTCAAGTGGCTGCGCTCTTGGCGACGCCCGGTCAAACGAGGCACGCAGCGCCCGCTTGAAATAGAGTTCGGACGCCTCCCCCGGCGTCCGAACTTTCGATAAACAACGCCGAGAAAAGTATGTCGACCACCGACGCCGATTGCGTCTGAACATGATCTTTGGCGAGACCTTCTCTCCTCGTCTCGCGTCCGAGCGCAAAACGCACCCATCAACGGAGGCCCCGGCCATGTCGATCTCAATCGGAACGATCGTTCTCGTTCTCCTAGTTCTTATGTTGCTCGGCGCTATTCCATCCTGGCCGCACAGCCGGTCGTGGGGCTACGGGCCGTCTGGTGCGCTAGGCACGGTCGTGCTCGTTGTCCTTGTGCTGGTCGTCTTGGGACGCATCTGAGGCACCGCCGGCATCGATCCTCGCCGGCATTCGACCGATCTGAGCCACACAACTGGCCGGGACCGGGTGCGGTTGCGTGAATACGCCTCTGTTCGCAATCCAAATCGAGAACTAACCGAAGGAAAAGACTATGAAATCGAACCATATGATTTTCGCCAGCGCCGTGGCGCTGATGACTTTGCCGCTATCGATTCCGACGCTGGCACAGGTGACCAAGCCCACGATGGCCACTCAGTTCATCATGGAACAGCCGCCGGGTGAATGGCGCGCGCGCGTCTTCCTCGGCGCCAAAGTCCAAAATAGCGCAGGCGAAACAGTCGGCGATATCAACGACCTCATGTTCGATCCTGCTGGCCGAATTAGCACGGTCGTGCTCGGCGTCGGTGGGTTCCTCGGGATGGGCGAGAAAGATGTAGCCGTTCCTTACGGCGCACTCACGTTCAAAGCTGACAAAGACGGCGCCCGTGTCATCGTCGTTGCACTCTCGAAGGACGCATTGAAGCTGGCTCCTGCGTTCAAGGCTACCGAGAAAACTACACTCGACACCGTGAAAGAAAAGGCCGCTGAAATTGGCCATAAAACCGTGGACAAGGCCGTCGAACTGAAGGATCAGGCCGCCAAGAAGATCGACGACATGCAGAAGCCGGCGCCGGTGAAACAGTAAATCGTCGAGGGGCCTGCCCCCACTCAGCGGGCGGGCCTTCCTTCGCTGAACGGGTAGAATTATGACACAACCGCTGACAATTGCTCCAGAACGAGACACGTCTGGCGCGTCGAAGCCGCATTTGGCCGTCGAGCAGGAAATCACTGTTTATGGCCATTCAACGCTCTTTTACTGGTGGCCAGCATGGGCGTTTGGATTCGTTATTGCTGCCCTCAACGCCGGACAGGAAAAGTTCTTAGCCACAGCACCGGGCGCCCAGCCGAGTTCTGCGCTCGGCCTGACCTACCTCGCCATCCTGCTGCTGTTGATCGTCTTCACCAATGTTCGACTGCGCGGAATCAATTCCGTCGTCGCCTTGCTCAGTGTTGGATTTGTTGCTGTTCTGCTGGCTTGGTTCGGCTGGTGGGATGATATCGCCAGGCTGATTCCTTACCTGTCCGTGCATATGAACACCGGTTTCTATCTCGTGTTTTCGAGCGGCCTGCTCATCATCTGGCTGTTGATGTTCTTCGTCTTTGACCGGCTGACCTATTGGCGCATTCGGCCAGGGCAGATGACTGAGGAGCACCTGATTGGCGGCGGTGCGGAAAGCTTCGACACCAATGGATTGCGGTTCCAGAAACTCAGCTCTGATTTTTTCCGGGCGATGTTGGGTTTCGGTGCCGGCGATCTCAAGGCTACCATGGCCGGCGACCGTGGTTCGACGATCGAGCTACCCAATGTCATCTTCGTGGATCGCAAGGTTCACGCCATCGAAAAGCTGATCGCCGTGAAACCGGAGCGCACGTCCTGACGTGGGTGTGCCGACCGGTGCATTCGAGAGGTAACGTTCGATGACCACCGGCACAGCGAGCGGGCACTTAGCTCCAACAGGAGCCTCTGAGGCGCGGGAGAAACCAAGCGAGACCACCGCTTCGTCGCCCTGGCCGGTATCCGCGCCCACAATGGCGCTCAACGTCATTGCAGTCCTGCTCGTGTTCTTCGCGCTCTATTTTGCCGCGTCTCTGCTGGTGCCGATCGCTTGTGCCGTCCTGCTTAGCATGACTTGATTACCCGGATGCCTCAGCGAAGTGGCGGTACTTTTTTGATCTGACGGCGGCGAGGCGTCCATAGGGTGCTGGTTCTGTCTTCGCGGCGACGCGGGCGAGGCGCTCGAGGTTCAGGGCCAAGTCGAAGCGGCGAT
>JANXRM010000507.1 GCA_025353015.1 Hyphomicrobiales bacterium | reverse complement strand
TGTTCGACGGCCGGACGGGCGAGCCGTTCGACCGCAAGGTCACGGTCGGCTACAAGTACCTGCTCAAGCTGCACCATCTTGTCGACGACAAGATCCACGCGCGGTCGATTGGTCCCTATAGCCTCGTGACGCAGCAGCCGCTGGGTGGCAAGGCACAGTTCGGCGGTCAGCGCTTCGGTGAAATGGAGGTCTGGGCGCTCGAAGCTTACGGCGCTGCCTACACGCTGCAGGAAATGCTGACGGTGAAGTCGGACGACGTTGCCGGCCGTACGAAGGTCTACGAGTCCATCGTGCGTGGCGACGACGCCTTCGAGGCCGGCATCCCGGAAAGCTTCAACGTGCTCGTCAAGGAAATGCGGGCGCTCGGTCTCAATGTCGAGCTGGTCAATAGCGAGGCAGCGACGCTGGAAGCGCCAGAAGAGCCGCCACAAGCAAAGCCGCTGCTGCCGCCTGCTGCTGCCGAATAATGGTGGCTATTCAACACGCGGCATAACGCCGTTTCTGCCCTTCCCGCCGCTATGTCGGGGAGGGAACTTTCCGCTCAATCGAACTCAGGACGCCTCACCGTCCTGCCAGGAGAGTGACGATGAACGAGATCACGAACCTCTTCAAACCCCAGGTTCAAGCGCCGGCCTTCGATCAGATCAAGATCTCGATCGCCAGCCCCGACGACATCCACTCCTGGTCATTCGGCGAAATCAAAAAGCCGGAAACGATCAACTACCGCACGTTCAAGCCGGAGCGGGACGGTCTATTCTGTGCGCGCATTTTCGGTCCCATCAAGGACTACGAGTGCCTGTGCGGCAAATACAAGCGGATGAAGTACAAAGGCCTCATCTGCGAAAAGTGCGGCGTCGAGGTGACGCTGGCTAAGGTGCGCCGCGAGCGCATGGGCCATATCGAGTTGGCCGCGCCCGTCGCGCACATCTGGTTCCTGAAGTCGCTGCCATCGCGCATCGGCCTGCTCTTGGACATGACGCTGAAGGATCTCGAGCGCGTTCTCTATTTCGAGAACTACATCGTGCTGGAGCCGGGCGTCTCCCCGTTCAAGGAGAAGCAGCTCCTGTCCGAGGACCAGTACAACGCAGCGATCGAGGAGCACGGCCCCGACAGCTTCACGGCCGGCATCGGCGCCGAGGCCATTCGCGAGCTCATGATCTCCATGGATCTCGCCAAGATTCGGGACGACATCCGCCAGGAGATCGTCGAGGCGACAACCGAACTTAAACCGAAAAAGCTCGCCAAGCGGCTTAAGGTCATCGAGGCCTTCATCGACTCCGGCAACCGTCCCGAGTGGATGATCCTGACGGTCGTGCCGGTCATTCCGCCCGAGCTGCGTCCGCTGGTGCCTCTCGACGGCGGCCGTTTCGCGACGTCGGATCTGAACGACCTCTATCGCCGCGTCATCAACCGCAATAACCGGTTGAAGCGCCTGATCGACCTGCGCGCGCCCGATATCATCATCCGCAACGAGAAGCGGATGCTGCAGGAATCGGTCGATGCGTTGTTCGACAACGGCCGTCGTGGCCGCGTCATCACCGGCGCCAATAAACGTCCGTTGAAGTCGCTCGCCGACATGCTCAAGGGCAAGCAGGGCCGTTTTCGGCAGAACCTGCTCGGCAAGCGCGTCGATTATTCGGGCCGTTCGGTCATCGTCGTCGGTCCCGAGCTGAAGCTGCATCAGTGCGGTTTGCCGAAGAAGATGGCGCTGGAGCTGTTCAAGCCCTTCATCTACGCACGCCTGCAGGCGCTCGGACAGGCGGCCACCGTCAAGCAGGCGAAGAAGCTCGTCGAAAAGGAGAAGGGCGAAGTCTGGGACGTGCTGGATGAGGTTATCCGCGAGCATCCCGTGCTTCTGAACCGCGCACCGACGCTGCATCGCCTGGGCATCCAGGCCTTCGAGCCGACGCTGATCGAAGGCAAGGCGATCCAGCTGCATCCGCTCGTCTGCTCGGCCTTCAACGCCGACTTCGACGGCGACCAGATGGCCGTTCACGTACCGCTTTCGCTGGAAGCCCAGCTCGAAGCGCGCGTGCTCATGATGTCGACCAACAACATCCTGCATCCGGCATCGGGTGCGCCGATCATCGTGCCGAGCCAGGATATCGTGCTTGGTCTCTACTATCTCTCGATCGTGCGCGACAAGGACGAGGGCCAGGGCTCGCTGATCGGCTCCATCAACGAAGTGCATCAGGCGCTGGCCGCTGGCACGCTGTCGTTGCATGCCAAAATCAAGGGCCGTGTCCGGAACATGGACGCCCAGGGCAAGGAAGTCTGGGAAGTTCTGGAGACAACGGCTGGCCGCATGTTGCTCGGCGAGTTGCTGCCGAAAAAGCCGGACGTGAAATTCAATCTCGTCAATCAGCTGCTCACCAAGAAGGCCATTTCGAGCCTGATCGACGCGGTCTACCGCAACTGCGGGCAGAAAGAGACCGTGATCTTCTGCGACCGCATCATGGGCCTTGGCTTCTATCACGCGTTCAAAGCCGGCATTTCGTTCGGCAAGGACGACATGGTGATCCCCGATACCAAGGAGAAGATCGTCGCACAGACGACCGAGCTCGCCCGTGAGTATGAGACCCAATACAATGACGGCCTGATCACGCAGCTCGAGAAGTACAACAAGGTCGTCGACGCTTGGTCGAAATGCACCGATCAGATCGCCAAGGAGATGATGGACCGCATCTCGGCCACGCATAAGGACGCGAACGGCCGCGAGAAGCAGATCAACTCGATCTACATGATGAGCCATTCCGGTGCCCGTGGCTCGCCGACGCAGATGAAGCAGCTCGCCGGCATGCGCGGCCTGATGACCAAGCCGTCGGGCGAGATCATCGAGACGCCGATCATCTCGAACTTCAAGGAAGGCCTCTCAGTGCTCGAGTACTTCAACTCGACGCACGGTGCACGTAAGGGTCTCGCCGATACTGCGTTGAAGACGGCGAACTCCGGTTACCTGACGCGACGTCTCGTCGACGTGGCGCAGGACTGCATCATTCTGGAGAACGACTGCAAGACGGATGCCGGCATCAACGTGCAGGCCGTCGTCGACGCAGGCACCGTGATCGTCGCGCTTGCCTCTCGTGTGCTTGGCCGTACCGCTGCCGAGGACGTGCTGCATCCCGCGACCAAGGCTGTGCTCATCAAGTCAGGCGAGCTGATCGAGGAGCGCCACGTCGAGATCATCGACAAGGCGCAGGTGCAGGAAGTTCGCATCCGCTCGGTTCTCACCTGCGAGACCGAAACCGGCGTTTGCGCCAAGTGCTACGGGCGCGATCTCGCCCGCGGCACGCCCGTCAACATTGGCGAAGCCGTCGGCGTCATCGCCGCGCAGTCGATCGGCGAGCCGGGCACGCAGCTGACGATGCGCACGTTCCACATCGGCGGCGTCGCGCAGACCGTCGATCAGTCGTTCATCGAGTCGAACTTCAACGGCACGGCGCGGGTCAAGAACCGCAACATGGTGCGCGATAGCCAAGGCCGTCTCATCGCCATGGGCCGCACCAACTCGATCGTCATCGTCGATCAGGGCGGCAAGGAACTCGCCACCCACAAGATCGTCTATGGCGCTCGTGTGCACATCGACGAGGGCGACGAGGTCAAGCGCGGAACGCGTATCGCGCAATGGGACCCATTCACGCGGCCGATCCTGTCCGAGGTGGACGGTGTCGTCGATTACGAGGACATGGTCGAGGGCTTGTCCGTCAAGGAACAGACGGACGAAGTCAAAGGCACGACCAACCGCGTCGTCGTCGATTGGCGCACGAGCCCGCGCGGCTCGAGCTTGAAGCCGGCGATCGTCGTCAAGGACAGCAAAGGCGGCAAGCTCGTCAAGCTGACCCGCGGTGGCGATGCCCGTTACCTGCTCTCGGTCGAAGCCGTCCTGTCGACGGAGCCGGGCAGTAAGGTCAAGGCCGGCGACGCACTGGCGCGTGTGCCGATCGCCTCGGCCAAGACGGGCGACATCACGGGCGGCTTGCCGCGCGTGGCTGAGCTTTTCGAGGCGCGACGTCCGAAGGATCACGCGATCATCGCGGAAATCTCCGGCACGGTCGAGTTCGGCAAAGACTACAAGAACAAGCAGCGCGTCACGATAAAGCCGGATGACGAGAACGAAAGCCCCGTCGAGTACCTGATCCCGCGCGGCAAGAGTCTGGCGGTTCAGCACGGCGACCGTGTCGAGAAGGGCGATTTTGTCTATGACGGTCACCCCGCACCGCACGACATTCTGGCGATCAAGGGCGTAGAGGAACTGGCCAAGTACCTGATCAAGGAAATCCAGGACGTCTATCGTCTGCAGGGCGTGACGATCAACGACAAGCACATCGAGGTGATCGTTCGCCAGATGCTGCAGAAGATCGAGATCGAGGAAATCGGCGATAGCGAGTACCTCAAGGGCGAGCAGATCGACAAGGTGGAGATGGACGCGAGGAATCGCATCCTCGAGAAGGCCGGCAAGCGTCCAGCATCGGGCAAGCCGGTTTTGCTCGGCATCACCAAAGCGTCGCTGCAGACCAACTCGTTTATCTCGGCAGCCTCGTTCCAGGAGACGACACGCGTGCTGACGGAGGCCGCGGTTAACGGCAAGGCCGACACGCTCGACGGTCTGAAGGAGAACGTCATCGTTGGCCGTCTGATCCCGGCGGGCACCGGTGGCATGCTCCGTGACCTGCGCAAGATTGCCGCCAAGCGCGACGATCTGATCGCCAAGGAGCACGCCAAGACGGATGCCGATCACGCCATCGGTGGTCCGGGGACGGGCGAAGCTGCCGCTCCCGTGCGTCGCCGCCGCCGGACAACGGAAGAAGCCGCGGAGTAACGCGCTCGCGTGGGACGACACTCGAACGGCCGCCCTCGGGCGGCCGTTTGCTTGTGGGGTCTCGCAGGTTGCCCAGCGGGGAAGCGATCCGCGCTCTGGACCTTATGGCGATGCTGCTATGGCTTCCGCCGCCTGCAGGAAGCGCCGGTTCGGTGCGCTGTCGGGGCGAAGGCCAAGCCGCTCATGCGCCAAAGCCAGGGCGATGTCGCGTTGACCACTGCGGATGGCGGCCTCGCTCAATGTCCAATCGATGATGTCGCGCTGGGCATGACTGCCGCCCATGCGCCACAGATCGGCACGTGCCGGCAGCAGGAGATCGACCGCCGCAGCGTATTTGCCGTCGTGAAAAGCGCCAAGTCCCTCGACAACTGGCAAGCCGATATCGCGATAGGTCACCGCCGCCTCGGTGCCGCTGGCAGCGGTGTTGCGCATCGCCGCCAGAAGCTTTTCGATTTCGCCTGTTTGGCCGGCGCGGAGCGCCGTCATCGCGGCGTGGATATCGGCGAATACACACAACTGGCCATTCGCATGGCCCTGCCAGACGGCAGCGAGATCTTGCCACCGCTGACCCGCGTCGCAACCGAGCATTTCCAGGCGCCAAAGGAGCGCCGATGCGTTGGTCAAGCTGATGCCGAGAGGGCGTTGCGTTTCGAGGATCGGACCATCATAGATCGCAAGGGCGTCACCGTATTGGCCAAGCTCAACGTTGAACAGCGCCTTGTGCCACCAGATGTGGACCCGGTTGGCATTCTCCTTCGCTGACCAAAACGGTTCCCGCGCGGCCATCCAGTCGAGACCGTCAGCTGGGCGGCCGGTCATTTCCATCACGTGCGAAACGGCGTGATGTGGCCAGTAGCCGTGCGGTTCCAGCTCAGCCGCCGCCCGCGCGGTGTCCTCGGCCTGGGCATAGTTGCCGGCCTCCTCCAGGCCGAAGCCGTAGAATGCCAGCAAAGCGCCATAGCCTGGTTGGGATTTCGACCACCGGGGTAGCGCCCGCGCCGACCGGTCGCGTACGCAATGAAAGCGGCCCTGGAAGGCATCGAGCAGCATGGCAGCGTAGTGCGCGAGCAGATCCGTTGGATCACGCATCAAATGCCGGTCGAGGATGCGGACGGCCGACATGCGATGCCCTTCGACGGCGTGTGCCAGTGCGGCGGCGTGTGTTTTCTCGCGATCGTTCGAGGGCAATGCGTTGGCGGCGTGCAGGAGGGCGCGGGCCGGATTGATCATGATGGCGTCGTTCGCGAGCGCCAGCACCCAGGCTTTTGCGAGCTGCGCCATGGTGAAATTTGGCGCAGCCTGCCGTGCGGAATCCAGTTCCCCGATCGTATCGCCATAGGCAAGCGTGAAGGCCCTGATGGCGCGGTCATAATAGGGCACGGCTTCATCGGTTGCGCCGGTGAGGTCGTGTCCCTGAGCATCCCGTGGCATGTGGACTCCGAGGTGTAATGTTGGCGACGAGGTCGCAGCTGTGTTGTGGGCGCCGCTATCCTATCCGACTTGGACATCAGGACAAGCGGTTGGGCGACCGCGCGCCGCGGCTGCCGCTCGGGTCTCTCAGGGCCCATTGGACGCCAAGCTAAATCCTGCCTAGGCTCAGCACTTGCAGTACTGGACAGCGGGAGCTGGGAGCCATGACCAACGCCATCGAGATCGATATTTCGGAGCGGTTCGCGTTCGCTGACGGCGCGTCGTTCGGGGCAGTCGGGCCCTACGAACGCATCAAAGGGCGCGCGCGCTTCGCTGTTGACCCCAAGGCGCGGGCTCAAGCGGGTGTCTGCGACCTGCACCTCGCGCCGGTCGATGCCAAAGGCCTTGTGCACTTTACGACTGACATTTCGATCCTGAAGCCGCTCGACATGAAAAAGGGCAATGGCCGCCTGTTTTTCGATTGGGGCAATCGCGGCAACATCCGCTGCCTGCAGTTCTTCAACGATGCGCCGGGTTCCAACGATCCGCGGACGCTGGCGCATGCGGGCAATGGCTTTTTCATGCGGCGCGGAACGGCGGTCGCCTGGGCCGGCTGGCAGGGCGATCTGCTGCCCGGTGGCCATCGCTTTCTGCTCGATGTCCCCGTCGCTACCGACAACGGGAAGCCGATCACCGGTTTGGTCCGCGTCGAATACATCGCCGACCGATCAGGCGTAAAGACGTTCCCGCTCTCAGGCCGAGCCTCGACGCGAAGCCACGCCGCCGTGTCGCTGGATACGCGGAAAGCGAGCCTCACTCGCCGCCGCTATCCCGACGACAAGCGACAACCGGTGCCGCATGAGCAGTGGATGTTTGCGCGCACGGAGACGGGTGACGGCCTGGACGCCGTCGGTGCGGAAACAGCCATCGTTGCTTCGCCGACGCACATTCATATGCCGGGCGGCTTCGAGCCAGGCTGGGTTTACGAACTGGTCTACGAGGGACGCGATCCGCTCGTACTAGGGCTCGGGCATGTGGCCGTCCGCGATTTCATCGCGCACCTGCGTTCGGGCAAGCCCGACGCGGCAGGCCGTCAGAACGTTCTCGGCGGCGCCATCCAAAAAGTCTACGGCTGGGGACGGTCGCAAACGGGCCGCTGCATCCGCGACTTCATCCACCGCGGTTTCAACGCGGATGCCGACGGTAAAAAGGTCTTCGATGGCTTATTGCCGCATGTGGCCGGCGGCGGGCTGATGTGGCTCAACCAGCGGTTCGCAAACGGGATCGTGTCTGGCGGCCAGCAGTACGAGGACCACGAGAATCCCGCCGATCATTTCCCGTTTGCATACGCCTCGTGCACGGACCACCTGACGGGCAAGATCGACGCCATCTGCAAGCGCCCGGCGACGGATCCGCTGATTTTTCACACGCAGACAGGTACCGAATACTGGCAACGGCGCGGCAGCCTTGTGCATACCGACACCAAGGGCAATGATTTCCCGTTGCCGGACAATGTGCGCGCGTATTTTTGGGCGTCATCGCAGCACTTCGCCGATCCACTCCTGAAAAAACCGACCAATGCCGGCGTCTGCCAAAACGTGCAGAACGTCGTTTGGACGTCGATGTTTTTCCGGGCGCTCTACGATAACATGGACGCGTGGGCAACATCTGGAAAAGCACCGCCTGACAGCGCCATCCCGCGCCGCGCCGACAAAACACTTGTGGAGTGGGAGGTCTGGCGGAAAGGATTCCCCGCCATTCCCGGCACGGCCATACCGCAAATGCCGAACCGGCTGGAGCTTTTGGATTTCGGCCAACGCGTTGAGGAGGGCCTGCTGGATGAGCCGCCGCGGCGCACGGGCAAATTCTATACGGTGCTCGTGCCGGCAGTCGATGCTGATGGCAACGACAACGCAGGCGTCCGCGCGCCGATGGTGCAAGCGCCACTCGCGACCTATACGGGCTGGAACATCAGATCCCGCGGCTTTGGCCACGGTGCGACGCATGAATTCACCGGCAGCACGATCCCGTTCAGCGAGACGCCGGAAGAATGCGCTGCAACGGGCGATCCCAGGCCATCCATCGCTGAGCGCTACCCTGATGTGGCAGCTTATCGCCGGCAAATCGAAGCTGCTGCCAGAAAGCTTGTCGCGGCTGGCCACATGATCGAAGAGGACGTGGAGCGGTGCATCTCGGGCGCTGCAAATTGGCACGCGCCCCGCCATGATGTGAAGTTTGGGACGTGAAGCTTGGCAGTTGAGGACGCACCGAATGGATCTCTTCGAACTTGCACGCAGCGATTTCCCTGCCTGGCTGGCCACCCTCGACCGGACCGTAACGGACCATCTGATCCCGAACGAGGAGCGGCTTTCGGATGAGGCCGGCGTCCCCGACGATCTGGCGGAGCCGCTGAAGAAGCTCGGCATGTTCGGCCTCACGATCCCAAAGCAGTACGGCGGCCTGGGACTGGATATGGAACAGCAATGCCAGGCGATGATCGCGGTGACGCGCGCTTCGTCGGTCTATCGTGCCCGCTTCTCGACGACGGTTGGCCTTTCGGCGCAAGCAATCTTGCTCAACGGCCGCGAGGAGCAGTGCCGTATGTATCTGCCACGTCTGGCAACGGGCGCCTGGACGAGCGCCTTTGCGTTAACCGAGGAAAATGCAGGCTCCGACGCAACCAACGTCGAAACGACAGCGCGCCGCGACGGCAACGGCTATGTGCTCGACGGCGCCAAGCGCTACATCACCAATGCCAATATCGCCGATCTCTTCGTCGTCATGGCGCGCACCGATCCAGCGAGGTCAGGCGCCGACGGCATTTCGGCGTTTCTGGTCGAACGAGGAACGCCGGGACTAACGGTCGGTGCGGTTGACCGGAAAATGGGTCAGGCCGGCGCCCCGACAGCACCGGTCTTGTTCGCGAATTGCCGCGTCCCGGCATCGGCTCTGCTCGGCCGCGAGGAAGGCCAAGGCTTCAAGAACGCGATGGGTGGTATCAATACGGCGCGGCTGCACGTCGCCTGCACGTGCGTTGGCCAGGCCGAACGTCTGACGCGCGACGCGCTCGCCTACGCCATGCAGCGTCGTCAATTCGGCAAACCAATCGTCGAGCATCAGTCTGTCGGTAACTTGCTGGCCGACTGCCGCACCGAGACGTTGGCGGCCAGGGCCATGATCATGGAAACCGCGCGGCGTTTCACGCACCCTCCTTTGCCCGAAGTCGCAGCCGATATCGCGTGCTGCAAATACTTCGCCTCCGAAATGGTCTGCCGGGTTGCCGACCGGGCGGTGCAGGTGCTTGGTGGCGCGGGATATTTGTCCAGCCACTGCATCGAGCGGCTCTACCGCGACGTGCGCCTGTTCCGGCTGTTCGAGGGGACGAGCCAGATCCAGCAGATGGTGATTGCGCGATCTATGGTCAGAGGGGCTATGGTGAGGAGCGCCAAGGTCCCGAGCGACAAACCGGCCGGTTGATTGCCAACCGGTTTGATTCGCCGTCGTGGTCAAGCGGTGTTACGACTGGTGCCGATTTCTCTGGACAGACTGGGGACATCCGCGTCTGACGACTTGAGCCCGCAACTCGAGCCCCGCTACTGTCCGGCATCGAACACACCGGCAGTGGGGGTAACGACATGACGACACTCCAGGCGTCCTCGCAGGAGCAACTTCGCCAGCTGATCGAGCAGATCGAGCGTCTCGAAGAAGAGAAAAAAGCGACAGGCGGCGATATCCGCGACAAGTACGCGGAAGCTAAGGCCGTCGGCTTCGATCCCAAGATTTTGCGGAAGATCATCAGCCTTCGCAAGAAAAGCCAGACCGACCGGCAGGAAGAAGAAGCGCTGCTGGCAACCTACATGCATGCGCTCGGCATGGATCTCGAGCCCATTCCGATGCCGGGGCACGGACAGGGACGCGAACACGAGCAGAATGGCATGCTGGACGCGGCTGAATAAGGGCTACGTCACTTCTGCGTTGTGCGCACGGCGCGCGTGGGGAATGCTGCAGGCGTTCCCTTTTGCGCGGCCTCCAGTTTTGCGATGCCAATGGCCTCACCCGTAAACTGCTGAGCCCACATCAGCTGGGCGGCCTGCTCGCCTTGCCGGAAGCGCAATGGCGTCAGGTTGCCCGGCTGATCGAGCATGTCCAACGTCCGCGCGACATCGTGTGGAATGATCTCGGCCATGACGGGATCGGTCACCGACTGCGTCAGCAGGGGGCCGATTGGAAACGGGCGGTAGGACATTTCGTCCGGATGCTCTTCGTCATAGGCGGGGGCTGCGGTCCAATTTCCGCTCGAGGCGAAGCGGCCCGCATCATTTAATTGCGCTGAGCCAGACGTTACCGCTGAATCGACAGCCGCGACCCTCGGCTCAACCGGCTGCGGCATCGGTGCCACATTGGGGACGGGGCCCGGGGTCCCGCTCAAGCTTGGCAAGGCTGCCGTTTTCGCGGCGGGCCGCCGCGCCAGAACCGGCGGGGCGAGGAGTTGCGGCGCACTCACTTTTTCCGTCAGCTCCGACAGGCCGACCCGGTCATAAGCGGGTGCGACCGCTGCCATCTTTTGCCGTGGTGGCGCAACGGCTGCCGGTGCTTCGACGAGCTTTGGCGCCGATCCGGAGGCCGATCCTGACGCAAGTCCGCCTGGTGCTGGTGTCGCAGCCGCGATGGCCAGCGTATTCGGGCCAACCTGGCGTTGGTCATGGAAGGCTGCGACCTGAACGGCCAGATCGCGATATTTGGTCTGCGCAACCCGCACATCGTCCTTCGTGATCGAACCACCGTCGGCCGCCGCATGCTTCGTCATGCCGGACGGAAACAGTAGGGCCAGCTCATAGCGCGGCAGGCGCGGCCAGGCGCGCACGCGGTCCGTATCGAGGTGGACAAACGGGATGGCCGAGGTCGGGTAATAGCCAACGCCACCCTTTTCGTGGATCAGGCCTGCATAGCGGACCTTTTTCATGTCGACGTCGGGGAAATGGACGTCGGCCGCCTTGCCCAGCATGTG
>JANXRM010000037.1 GCA_025353015.1 Hyphomicrobiales bacterium | reverse complement strand
CGCACATCCAACTCGAAGCGCTGCCTGAGGATACTTACGACGTTGTCATAGACGCGACGCTGTCGGATGGATCGCTGACCTACGGTGAGTTTTACAAGGCTGGCGATACGACCGACGAGATCCTGCTTTCGGCGCACGTCTGCCATCCCTCGCTCGCCAACGACAACTGCTCGGGCCTGGCGCTGCTGACGCTGCTTGCCAAGTACCTGGCAGCGCGGCGCACGCGCTACAGCTACCGCATTCTGCTGGCGCCAGGCACGATCGGCGCCATCACGTGGTTGGCGCAGGATCGGTTGGCGCAGAATGGGTCGGCGGGGAACGAGCAAGCAACTCACCGCATCAAGCACGGCCTCATCGTCTCCAATGCCGGCGATGGCGGGGGCCCAACCTACAAGCGCAGCCGCCGCGGCGACGCCGAGGTCGATCGGGCGGCGGCGCATGTCATCGGCCTTTCGGATCTCGAGACGCGGCGCATTCTGGATTTCTCACCCTACGGCTATGACGAGCGGCAATACTGTTCGCCGGGCTTCGATCTCGCCGTCGGGTCCTTCCAGCGGAGTTGCTGGGGTACCTTTCCGCAGTATCACACGTCGGCCGACAATCTGGATTTCATCCGGCCGGAGCATCTGGCGACGTCGTTCGGGCTTGTCGTCCGTATTCTCAACGTGCTGGAAGGCAACAGGGCCTATCGCAACCTCAAACCCTACTGTGAACCGCAGCTCGGCAAGCGGGGGCTTTACAGCGCGGTCGATGGCGCGCCGCTGGCACACGATACGCGCATGGGTCTGCTGTGGGTGCTCAACCTTTCGGACGGCCGTCACAGTCTGCTCGATATCGCCGAGCGATCGGGCTTGCGGTTCGAGGCGATCCGCGAGGCGGCGCAACGTTTACACGTCGCGGGACTGCTGGATGCTCTGCCGAAGGCTTGAGCCGCGAATCAGACGAGGCTCGGTTCAGGTGCAGCGCGCTAAATTCAAGACGCTCACCTGAATTTCGGCCATTTGCGGTCCTTGTCCGACATCGAAGTGACGGGCAACGGCCACGCTATTCCGAATGCGGTGTCGTCGTAGCGCACGCCGCATGCTGCATCCGGCGCGAAGGGCTCGGAAATCAGATACGAGACTTCGACGTCGTCGGTCAGCGCCTGAAAGCCGTGGGCAAATCCTTTCGGAACGTAGAGCTGCAGCCGGTTATCGCTTGATAGCTCGAACGCCTCCCATTGGCGGTAGGTCGGAGACTCTGGTCTCAGGTCTAAGAGTATGTCCCAAATTTTTCCACGCAAGCAGCGAACGATCTTCACTTCGGCGTGTGGCGCGCGCTGAAAATGCAGGCCGCGCAAGGTGCCGCGATGTCGCGAGTACGACATGCTGTGCTGGGGGAATTGGCCCTCGAGACCTTTGCTGCGGAGTGTCTCGGAGCAGAATGTGCGCGCGAAAAAACCGCGCTCGTCGGTCAGTTCGTTCAAGGCGATGCCCCACGCGCCTTCAAATTTCGTCGGCAAGAACTTCATGCGTTACGTCCAGTTGAGCCGCCTTTGCAGCGACCAAGCCCGGTTATTGTATACCGCTTAAAGATCGAATTCTGGAGCGGCATTCGGCAACAATGTTAAATGGCGGCCAGCGAACGGTCCAACAATCGTGGCGCTGCGACCTTGCGCGATCCGGGGCGTCTTGAGGAGCGGCTTGACAGTGCTGGCATTGGCCGACTGAATGTCTGCCGGAGCTTTCGAAGAACTTTCGGAAAGCCTTCGGAGATTGATCAGCGGGGCAGGTTCGCGCCCGGGGCTTAAGGGTGGGCGCAGATGGGTCAGTGGCGGGTGGGTGTCGATTCAGGCGGCACATTCACCGATATCTGTATGGTCGACGAGGCGACTGGTGCGCTGTCAGTCTGGAAGGTGCCCTCGACGCCGGACGACCCCTCGCGCGCCATTTCGGGTGGCGTTGTGGAAGGCCTCGCGACCGCCGCGAGAGCCAAGCCTGAAGACACCACCTATTTCGGTCATGGCACGACAGTCGCAACCAACGCCCTCATCCAGCATCGTGGCGTGAAAACCGGCCTCATCACGACGGATGGCTTCCGCGACCTCTTGGAGATCGGCCGGCAGCGCCGCCCACATCTTTATGATCTGCAATGCGATAAGCCGCTGGTGTTGGTGCCGCGCGATCTGCGCCTGGAAGTGCCCGAGCGCATGCGCCACGACGGCCGCGTGGAAACGCCGCTCGACGAGGCAGCGGTACGGGCGGCGGCGCTGAAATTGAAGGACGCAGGCGTCAAGGCGGTCGCGATCTGCTTTCTCTATTCCTACATCGATAGCCGGCACGAGGTTCGGGCGCGGGATATCGTGCGCGAGACGTTTCCGGAAGCGTTCGTGACAGCAAGTCACGAGGTGGCGCCGGAGTTCCGCGAGTTCGAGCGGCTGTCGACGACGGTGGTCAATGCCTATTTGGGGCCGGTGCTGGCGAGCTATGTCGGCCGGCTTGGGCCGCGGCTCGACGAGGTCGGGCTCAAGGGGCCGCGCCACATCACGCAGTCGAACGGCGGCGTCATGTCGTTGCCGACGGCGAGGGATCATGCCGTGCGCACCGTGCTCTCAGGGCCCGCGACCGGCGTCGTTGGCGCGCTGCGCGTGGGGGCACTCTCGGGCTTTAAAAACCTGATTACGTTCGACATGGGCGGAACATCGACGGACGTGTCGCTGATTGAGGACGGGCGGCCGAAACTCGCGGGCGAAATGGAGGTGCACGGCTATCCGCTGAAGACGCCGATGCTGGATATCCACACCGTCGGCGCGGGCGGCGGCTCGATAGCACATATCGATGCGGGCGGGCATCTGAAAGTCGGCCCGCGCAGTGCTGGCAGCGTGCCCGGTCCGGTTTGCTATGGCCTTGGCAATACCGAGGCGACCGTGACAGACGCCAACGTCGTGCTGCAGACGTTGAACCCGAAGCATCTGCTCGGCGGGCGGATGCCCGTCGAGCAAACCAAGGCGAAGGCGGCGATCGAGGCGCTGGCCAGCCGGCTCGGTCTCGATCCCCTGGCGACGGCACAAGGCATCGTCAGCGTCGTCACGGCCAACATGGCGAAGGCCATCCGGCTGATCTCGGTGCAGCGCGGCCACGACCCGCGCGATTATACGCTCGTCTCGTTCGGTGGTGCGGGACCGCTGCATTCCGGCCGCCTCGCGCGCGAGCTGGATATCCCGCGTGTGCTGGTGCCACGTAATCCCGGCATTCTCTGTGCACTGGGCCTGCTGCTGACCGATCTGCAGACGAACTACGCCCAGACCCGCTTGATCGCCGTGGACGCGACATCGATCGGTGCTGCGTCGGAGGCGTTCGCGGGGCTCACCGCACGGGCCGAATCGTGGTTTCGTTCGGAAGGTATCGGACGGCAGGCGCAACGGGTCCGGCGCACCATCGACATGCGCTATGTCGGGCAGAACTATGAACTGCCGGTCGCCTTCCCCGAAACGCTGTCGGGCGCGGCGCTGGTGGCGGAGCTGCGTTCGGGCTTCGAAAAAGCGCATCATCAGGTCTACGGCTATATTGCGCCCGAGGAGCCGATCCAGGCGGTCACGTTCCGAATCGAAGCAACCGGCATCGTGAAGCCCGCCGAGATGCGCGCGTATCCCAACGCTGTAGCGAAACTCGCCGATGCGCAGATGGCGATGCGCGATGTCTGGATGCCCGAAAGAAAAGGGTTCGTCACCTGTCCCGTCTACGACCGCGAGAAGCTCGGCCCCGGCCACCGCATCAGCGGACCGGCCATCGTCGAGCAGATGGACGCGACGACGGTGGTGCTGCCGGGCCAGACGGCCACGATCGACACCTACCTCAACATGATCGTCGAGGGGTGAGATGACGATCGATCCCATTACGGTCGAAGTGATCGGCAACGCGCTGACCTCGATCGTCGAGGAAATGGGCGAAACGCTGGTGCGCGCCTCCTACTCGACCAACATCAAGGAACGCCGCGACAGTTCCACCTGCCTCTTCGATGCCAAGGGGCGCACGCTCTGCCAGGCGTCGCACATCCCCATTCATCTGGGCTCGCTGATCGGTGTCGTCGAGGAGATCGGCAAGCGCGTGCCCCTGGAAAACATCAAGCCGGGCGACGTTTTCGCGGGCAACGATGCCTATACCGGCGGCGGCACGCATCTGCCCGACATCGTGCTGGCAGAACCGATTTTCTACGACGGCCGTCTCGTCGCCTGGG
>JANXRM010000478.1 GCA_025353015.1 Hyphomicrobiales bacterium | reverse complement strand
TGCCGCTTCGGCCTGCAGAAATGCCCGTTCGGCCGCAAAAACCAGCGGATGCACGATCGCCTCTAGGCGCTTGAAGCCTGAGGGATCGGTGAGCAGGACTTGTCCCAATCGCGCCCGGTCGACGCCGTCTGCTCCCGTCGTTCCCGGAAACGCTACTTCGATTGGTAGCACGGCCGCGCCACCGACCCGGTAGAGCTTGTGCACCTCGGCATCGGCATCGCAGACGGCGAGGCCCAGCGCGGCTAACCGCTTGGCCGCGGTCGATTTGCCCATGCCGATCGAACCCGTCAGGCCGATAATGAGCATCTCGGAATTGGTTGCAGATCCCGTCACGACTGGATCACCCCGCGGTTGCGCAATTCCTCCAGCAACGCCAGCAACGGCAATCCCAGGATCGTGAAATAGTCGCCCTCGATCCGCTCGAAGAGTTGCAGGCCCAAGCCCTCCAGCTGATAGGCGCCGACTGACTGGCAAATGACTGGCCCGGCGCGGTCGACGTAGGTATCGGCAAAGGCTGAACTGAACGTCCGCATGGTCATTTCGGCGGTATCGATTGAGGTCCAATCGGTCTCGCCGGCCTTGGCCAGCGCCACAGCTGAATGGAGGGCATGCGTCTGGCCGCGAAAGCTCCAGATATGCTGCCGCGCTTCAGCCAGATCCCGAGGTTTGTTGTAGATTGCGTCGCCGAGCGCCAGCACCTGATCGGCGCCGATGACAAGCGCCTCCGGCCGCGCGCGGCTGACATCCTCGGCCTTGGCACGTGCCAGAACTTCGGCGAGGTCGGCCGGATCGACGGCGTCACCGTCGCCTTCCAGCGCATCCCGGATCGCGCGCTCGTCGACACTGGATGGCAAGACCTCGAAGGTCAGGCCGGCCGCCTCCAGCATCTGCCGGCGGCTGCGGCTGCCGGACGCGAGAATGAGCGGGGGCGGCGCGGCTGTCATTTTGCTGCTCTGTCTGGCTGGAAAATCATCCCGCGACAGAGCACGAACCCGAGGACGCGATCAAGTCTGCGATGATCCGCTGTTGAATAGCTGTCTTTAACGGACTGCCCCGCCTTGACCTCATTGCGCCATCCTGCCAACGCAGTGTCTCCGGAATGCAGTGGGCAGAACTGCCAGCTTGTTCGAGGCTGACGGCGAACCCCCGGTTGGGAGCGAGATCATGGCCTTGAGCGCGAAGAAGCAGCAGCTGGACGCCATTCTCGGCTCCCGGCTCCAGGACATATCGGCCATACAGATCCGCGAGCTGCTCCTGATCCTGGCTCCGCTGGTGCTGCTGGTCGTGGGCGCGCTCTGGTTCGCGTCCCGCTTCGTTCAACCCGCGCCGCCCGCAAAAATCGCCATCAGCACCGCCAGCAAAGCCGGTAACTATTTTGCCACCGGCCGCAAGTACGCAGATATCCTCAAGAAATCCGGCATCGAGCTTGAGGTTCGGGATTCAGCTGGATCGCCCGAAAACGTCAAGCGACTGCTCGATCCGGAGTCCGGCGTGCAGGTGGCGCTGCTCCAGGGCGGCACGACCAACAGCGAGGCAAGCAAGGGGCTCGTCTCGCTCGGCCGCATCTATCTCGAACCGATGTGGGTCTTCTACCGGGGTGACGCGGTTCTGGATCGGCTCTCGGCCTTGAAAGGTAAGCGCGTCATTGCCGGTCTCGAGGGGAGCGGTACGCGCGCGCTGGCGCTGACACTGCTCGGGCCGAACGGCATTACCGCCGAAAATACCGACCTGATCAAACTCTCAGGCACACAGGCCGTCGATTCGCTGATCAATGGCAACGCCGATGCCGCATTCTTCACCTCGGCCGCTTCGGCACCGCAGATCCAGACGTTGCTTCGCCACTCCGAACTCAAGATCATGAGTCTCACTAACGCCGAAGCCTACACGCGGCTTTTTCCATACCTGTCGCGCATCGTCCTGCCGAAAGGCGCCATCGATCTCGTGAACAACATTCCGGCAACCGATGTGGAAATGGTGGCGCCGATGGCGGCACTGGTTGCCCGCGACGACCTGCATCCGGCGCTCGTCAGTCTGCTGGTGGAAGCGGCCAAACAGGTGCATTCGCCGGGTGGTCTTTTTCACCGGACAGGCGAATTTCCGAAGGCGCAGGATCCCGAGTTCGAACTCTCCGATGACGCCGAGCGGGCCTACAAATCCGGGCCATCCTTCCTGAAGCGCACGCTGCCGTTCTGGCTCGCGACGTTCATCGAGCGCACCACGCTCATCGCCGTGCCGCTGGCGGGCGTACTGGTGCCACTGATCAAGATCGGGCCGGCGATCTACAAATGGCGTGTTCGCCGCCGCCTGCTCTACTGGTACGGCCGCCTCAAGGCGCTGGAGAGCACCGTCAGCGATGATGTCAGCGGCGAGGCTCTCGACGAGGAGCGTGAAGAGCTGGCAACCATCGATGCGGCTGTGGCAACCATCCCGATCCCAATCGGCTACTCGGACCAGTATTACAGCCTGAGGGCCGCCATCGATCTGGTCCGTCAGCGTCTGATGGCCCGGGCCGTCCAGGCCCACGGCGCCATGGGGTAGACGCTCGGTGTTATTTTCGGCTGATGAACTGCCTCCGCGGCGCGGAAGCCCCTTCCGTGTCGGCTTGGCATGGCCTAAGAGCGCGGCCAATGCAACCGTTCTGGCAAGCACGCGCCCCGAACCAGTATGAGCCCCAGTTCCAGCCATGATCCGCCTCGACAATATCAGCAAGCAAAACGGCCACCAGATTCTGTTCATCGAGGCCTCGGCCGCATTGAACAAGGGTGAGAAGGCGGGTCTCGTCGGCCCCAACGGCGCTGGGAAGACAACGCTCTTCCGCATGATCATCGGCACCGATCAGCCCGACGAGGGCCAGGTCTCGGTCGATAAGGGCATCACGATCGGTTATTTCAGCCAGGATGTGGGCGAGATGTCCGGCCGCAGTACGGTGGCTGAGGTTATGGATGGTGCCGGTCCGGTCAGCGCGGTCGCCGCAGAGCTTGCCGAGTTGGAGGCCGCGATGGCCGATCCCGCCCGCGCCGACGATATGGACGACATCGTCACGCGTTATGGCGAGGTTCAGGGCCGGTTCGAGGAGTTGGGTGGTTATGCGCTCGAAGGCCGGGCGCGCGAGGTGCTGGCCGGTCTGAGCTTCGCTCAAGAGATGATGGATGGCGACGTCGGCGCGCTGTCGGGTGGGTGGAAAATGCGCGTTGCTCTGGCGCGCATTCTGCTGCTCAGGCCCGACGCGATGCTGCTCGACGAGCCGAGCAACCATTTGGACCTGGAAAGTTTGATCTGGCTCGAGGATTACCTGAGGGGTTATGAGGGCGCACTGCTGATGACCTCGCACGACCGCGAGTTCATGAACCGGATCGTGACCAAGATCATCGAGATCGACGCGGGCCAGCTCACGACCTATTCCGGCGACTATGAATTCTGCGAGCAACAGCGGGCGCTGGCGGAAAAACAACAGCAGGCGCAGTTCGAGCGGCAGCAGGCGATGCTGGCCAAGGAAATCAAGTTCATCGAGCGCTTCAAGGCGCGGGCCTCGCATGCGGCGCAAGTGCAGAGCCGGGTGAAGAAACTCGAGAAGATCGACCGCGTAGAGCCGCCTAAGCGCCGCCAGTCCGTGATGTTCGAATTTTCGCCGGCGCCGCGCTCCGGCGAGGATGTCGCAAGCCTGAAGAACGTGCATAAGGGCTACGGCCAAAAACGGATCTACGACGGTTTGGAGTTTCAGGTGCGCCGCCGTGAGCGCTGGTGTGTCATGGGCGTCAACGGCGCCGGCAAATCGACGCTGCTGAAACTGGTGGCGGGCACCACGACGCCCGATACCGGAACCGTTGCCATCGGCGCCAGCGTCAAGATGGGCTATTTCGCCCAGCACGCCATGGATCTTCTGGACGGCGAGAACACGGTCTTCCAGTCGCTCGAGGACAGGTTTCCGCAGGCTGGCCAAGGTTCGCTACGGACACTCGCTGGCTGTTTCGGATTTTCAGGCGACGACATCGAGAAACGGTGCCGGGTGCTGTCGGGCGGCGAGAAGGCGCGGCTCGTCATGGCGCAGATGCTGTTCGATCCACCGAATTTCCTGGTGCTGGACGAGCCAACCAACCATCTCGATCTCGCGACCAAGGAAATGCTGATCACGGCGCTGTCCAATTATGAGGGCGCAATGCTGTTCGTCAGCCACGACCGGCATTTCCTGGCATCCCTCTCCAACCGGGTGCTGGAGCTGACGCCCGATGGCGTGCACACTTACGGCGGCGGCTATACCGAATACGTCGAGCGCACGGGCCAAGAAGCGCCAGGCCTCAGAAGCTGAGGCAACCAGCCTGATGTCCAGGCGCGAGAGACCAGTTGCGCTTTCCCGTCATCGCCGCATAGTTTCTGGATGTGTGGCGCTCGTCCTGGCTGATGGCGGGATGGCAAGCGGGGATTTCAGATGCTCGATCTTATTATTCGTGGTGGCGATGTCGTGACGCCGCAAGGTGTCGTCAAATGTGACGTCGGGATTGCAGGCGAGGTCATCGGCGCGATTGCAGCGCCTGGATCGCTCGACTCTGGGACGGCCAAACGCGAGATCGATGCGACCGGCAAGATCGTGATGCCCGGCGGTATC
>JANXRM010000475.1 GCA_025353015.1 Hyphomicrobiales bacterium | reverse complement strand
GCCAGTGTCTGGGCCAGTGTCTGGGCCAGTGTCTGGGCCAGTGTCTGGGCCAGTGTCTGGGCCAGTGTCTGGGCCAGTGTCTGGGCCTCTTGCCGCTCTCGGATCAACCGGGTTGCTATTCCTTGGGCTGTGCATGATGCCTGCGGCTGTCAGCGCTGAGAGTTGGCAGCCGTTCGCGACAAGTGCCGTCAACGATACCTGGGCCGCGCCGCGCATGCGGCTTGGTGTCAATGCTGAGCGGTGGCGCGACACCAGCGCGGAGACGGGATCGGGAGCAGGCACCGACGGCACGCCGCAACGGACGCGCCCGCCGACCCAGTGCCGCAAATGGCAATCGATGGCATTGCAACTTGGCGAAACCTACGCCGGCTACACGTTGCGGCACGGTGTCTTGGATCGCCTGTGCGGCGATCTCGGCGACGCACGGCTGAGTGACTCCTGGGATTGGCCGTGGGCGGGCTTCGCAAGTGGCCGCATGGCGCCGCCACACATCGTGCGCAGCATCGACGCTTGGGATATTCGTTGCGGCAAAGCCGGGGCTCGTCAACGGTGCACGATGCTGCATTCCGAGTCCACCGCGCCCACCGACATTCCGCCGTCGAACAACCGCGCGATTTCGGCGCATTTCGTCATCGATATGGTTGCAGGGCGCGAAAGCGTGCTCTGGCGCGTTTTTGTGCCAGCGGAACTCCTCGACGACGAGGCGGCTGGCAGCGCTCGCGCCTCCAAGCGAGGCATCCGCTACCGCATCGGCGCCGTCGATCACATCGAGCGCTTTTCGAAATGTGCAGCGGCGGGCTGCATTATGGAGGCAAGTTTGCTGCGCGCCGGCGAAGTGGCGACCAGCCTCTGGGATGGGCACGACATCGCACTTTCAATTGTCCAGCCGTCGGGCCGTCACGTGGAGATGATTTTGCCAGCCCACGGTTTCCGCGCGGGTTTGGCAGATCTGGTCCGGCGGCGGCGCGACGAACTGCGATCAGCCCGACGCTGATACACGAGACGCTGATAAATGAGACGCTGACACACGAGCTATGCATCCGATGGGCCCTGCGCCAACCGAAAAACAGAGTTCCCGCAACATCGCGATGGCCTTCGGGCTCTTGGCGCTGGCGTCGTTGTCGCTCGGGCTTGGACTTTATCTCTTTGGCGCACGTTTCGGACTGGACGAGGCGACGGGCCGGCTGATTGCCAGCGCTTTCATTGTCGCGGGCGTTCTCGACGCAACAGTCCTTTATTTCTGGGAGCGCCTGTTCGGCCCGCGTGATTGAGCGCCAGGACCCTAATTGACCGGCTGCGGCTAGGCCCTATAACTATAGCTTGAGCATGCCCCGACTGCACGTGGCCGCGCCGAACGACGTCGTTGTTCCCTGGCCGTCACATGCCATCCTCGAAGGAGACTTTCATGGCCGGACCCTTGTCGCATATCCGCGTGCTCGATATGACGCGCGTTCTCGCGGGGCCATGGTGCGGGCAGAATTTCGCCGATCTCGGCGCCGAGGTGATCAAGGTCGAGCGGCCGAAGAAGGGCGACGACAGCCGCGCCTATGGCCCGCCGTGGGTCAAGGACGCTTCCGGCAAAGAGACGAAAGAAGCTGCCTATTTCATGGCGGCCAACCGTGGCAAGCGTTCGATCACGATCGACATCGCCAACCCCGAGGGGCAGGCCCTCGTGCGTGAGTTGGCGACCCGGGCCGACGTGCTGCTCGAGAACTACAAGACGGGCGATCTCACCCGTTATGGCCTTGGATACGAAGACCTGAAAAAGCTCAATCCTCGTTTGATCTACTGCTCGATCACCGGCTTCGGCCAGACCGGGCCTTACGCCGAGCGCCCCGGCTTCGACTTCATGGTCCAGGGTATGGGCGGCTTCATGAGCGTCACGGGCGAGCGGGACGACAGGCCGGGCGGCGGTCCGCAGCGAGCGGGCGTGCCAATCGTCGACATCATGACCGGCATGTACGCGACCATCGCGGTGACGGCTGCCATCGCGCACCGCGAAAAGAGCGGCGTTGGCCAGTTTGTCGACATGGCGCTCCTCGATACCCAGGTCGCCATTCTCGCTAACCAGGGCATGAATTACCTGGCCACCGGCGAGTCGCCGGGCCGGCTTGGCAATACGCATCCGAACATCGTGCCGTACCAGTCGTTCAAGACCAAGG
>JANXRM010000327.1 GCA_025353015.1 Hyphomicrobiales bacterium | reverse complement strand
CCGGTCGATCCAAGATAGATTTCCCGGGACTGGATTTCCCGGGACTGGATTTCCCGGGACTGGATTTCCCGGGACTGGATTTCCCGGGACTGGATTTCCCGGGACTGGATTTCCCGGGACTGGGCAACCGCCTCACCGAGTGTCGCCATAGTGATCAATCCCAGTCCAGCTAACCCCAACACGTGCTGCCCGAACCACCGAACGGACTGAAAAAGGACTTGGCTCGCTCGCATCGATTTGGCCCCCAGAATGCCCGTAGCTCATGCCCGCATCGCAAGCGCATAGGCAAGACGGAGGTTGGTCGAAAATTGGGGCTGATTTTTGTTGCCGGGCGGTATGTCGCCCCGGCAGGTCTTGACGGGCGAACCTGCTTACGAGGCGCCACGACTGTTCAGGACGGTTTGCGCACGCCGGTTCTGCGACCAGCATGAGATGTCGTTGCACACTGCCACGGGCCGTTCCTTGCCATAGGATATGGTCCTGATCCGCGAGCCGTTGATGCCGTTGCGGGCCAGGAACGCCTTCACCGATTCGGCGCGCTTCGCACCAAGGCCGATGTTGTATTCCCGTGTGCCGCGCTCGTCGGCGTGACCTTCGATCGTGATCGTATATTGCGCATACTGCTGCAGCCAGCGCGCCTGACTGGTGAGCGTCTGTTGTGCTTCCGGTGACAGGTCCGTCTGATCCGTCGAGAAGTAGACGATATCGCCGACGTTTTGGCTGAAATCACGAGCCGAGCCAGGGGTTGCTGGCGCACCTTTGCCGCCGGGGCCACCAGGGCCGTTTTTGCTCAGTTCATCGGGCTTTGGGGTTTTGTCACAAGCGGCAACAGCGAGCGCCAGCCCAGCGACCATCGCGAACTTGATCACGACCTTGGCCGTCATCTGGCCAACCGCCTTCACCCCAACAGATTTCAAAGTCGACAGCATTCAACCCCCTTCCAGGACCCACGCGGGCAACCGCTGGACGTCATTCCATGCGGGCACCCTGGCCCGTCCCACGTGGGGACACTTGTCTATGCCCTAGCTCACGCGGCGCGCGAAAATATGGCCGATCTCCGGCAAAACGTGAACTCTCGCCCACGTCAGAGCAAGTGCCACAGCAGCTCTTTCCCCAGGTATAGGGTCACAGCACGACCTCAGGCATGACCTCGGAGACAGTGGCGGTTCGGGTGCAACACACGAAAAACCGCCCAGAAACAATGTTTCTGAGCGGCTTTTTTAGTCCCAGCACCTGCGACTGGAGCCATCGCAGCATTCAAACTATCTCAGCTTTAGAGCCACCTGCTCGTTAGCCAGTCAGTCTATCGAATGAATGCACTGTCGATTTAATCCCCATCGATCCCCGAAAGGACCGATACTCTTTAGCGAGCGACTTCAACCGACGAAACGTCGGCGCCGAGCTTCATCGGCTCGTGGTGCTCTTCACGGCGGCAAGCCGAGACAGCAACGGCGGCGATGATGGTTGCGAGAACGATGGTGGTCTTGATGCTCTTCATTTTCTTCTCTCCTGATGCTTATTCGGCAATCGCCACTATGGGGTACCGGTGATGGGCCTCGAGATCAAGTTCGGCGAGACAAACCCAACACTTTTACAACCCCTAAGATGCGAAAATGCCACTGATGCTTCTGTGCTGTGACGACGCCCGGCGATAGACGGCATTGCGGCCTTCTAAACCGACAACAGGCGGCCCCCGACGCGTACGCCCGCAACCGCTGACCCCAGTAAGTACACGAGTCGTTAACGACAGGTAAAGGCGTGTTCTATTTTAACAGGGGAGACCAGGCGGGATCGGAGGCGAACGAGGGCGTTTTCACGGGCCACTCGTTCTTTCCTGTCAGGTCGACCTTGAACAGGCGAGGTCCGCCACTTGTCGCCCGTTCCTCCCTGAAAAACATGAGGAATCGCCCGTTTGGCGCCCAGGTTGGCCCCTCGTTGTGGAAGCCGTCGGACAGGATGCGTTCCCCGGAGCCGTCGGTTTTCATCACACCGATCTTAAATCCACCGCCCGACTGCTTGGTGAAGGCGATATAGTCACCGCGCGGCGACCAGACCGGCGTCGAATAGCGGCCATCGCCGTTGCTGATTCGCCTGGCGCCGCCGCCGTCGGCGCCCATGACGTAGATCTGCTGGTGGTTGGCGCGGTCGGACTCGAACACGACCTGGCGTCCATCCGGAGAATAACAGGCGCCGGTATCGATGGCGCCCCCCTGCGTCAGCCGGCGCGTTTGCCGGCTGCGCAGGTCCATTTCGACGATCGCGGCATCGCCGCCCTGGCCCTGGCTCATAATGATTCGCTGGCCATCCGGCGAGAATCGCGGCGCAAACGTGAGACCTGGGAAATCACCGACGATCTGGCGGGCGCCCGTTTCGATGTTCATGAGCACCACGCGGGCCTGCTGGTCGCGCGTGTAGGACATGTAGGTGATTTCCTGGGCCACCGGGTTGAACCGGGGCGTCAGCACCAGCTCATCGCCCTTGCTCAGCAGCCGCACATTGGCGCCGTCCTGGTCCATGATCGCCAGGCGCTTGATGCGGCGCTCTTTCGGGCCGGTTTCGTCGATAAAAACGATGCGGGTGTCGAAATAGCCCTTTTCTAGGGTCAGTTTCTCCCAGGCTTGGTCGGCAATGATATGCCCGACGCGGCGCCAGTTGGCGGCAGCCGTATTGAACTTGAGGCCGGCGAGCGGCTTGTTCAGCAGTACGTCCCAGAGCCGGAATTCCGCCTGCAAGCGGCCGTCAGGCGTCCGGGTGACGCGGCCTGTGACGAGGGCTTCGGCGCCAATGCTGCGCCAGTCTGCGTAGCGCGGCTGGACGTTAATGTCGCGGATCTGTTCGATGAACGCCCTGGGATCGACCGGCACGAACAGGCCCGAGCTTTCCAGGTCGGCGGCCACGATGCCGGCAATATCCTGGCCAAGCTTCGGATCGTCCGAGATGAACGGCGGCACGGCGATGGGCCGCGGCTTCAACTCGCCTTCGTCGATCGTGACGTCGATCGGCCCCTTCGGTCTGGGCTGCTGTTGAGCGAAGGCCGCCTGCGACCCAAGCCCTAGCGCACTGGCGGCAACGCCGAGCTTCAAGAGATCGCGCCGGTTGAGGTGGGGCAGGTTGCTGTTGTTTCGCATCGGGCGCGGTCTCGGATCGAGGGATGGGGTGTTTTCGTCAAACAAGATGTCGGAAGCAGGGAAGTAACGACGCACGGCCGGAACAGTTAATACCGCACCAACAGAACCAACCCGTTCCAACGTCCTCCCCGCGTCATCGCGAAGCCATGCTCCGCATCGACGGCGGGGATCCACGACGCCGCTCGGAGAATTTCGGCACCTCGTCGTGGGTGCCCGCCTCCGCGGGCATGACGTCAATGGTCGTTACGGCAACAAGCGTTCGTGTTGGCGCACTAGAACATCTTCGAGGGGTCGAACGTCAAGATCATGAACTCCCAGCCGCCTTCGTATTTGTCGGCCGGCAGCTCGTTGTAAGGCTCGCACTGGATCAAGGCGCGCACAGCGTTGTTGGCGGCATCCTGGAAGAGCGGCGTATTCTGCTGGTTCACAATGCGCGGTTGTCCGCTGATCCGGCCGTCACGGGAGAGCTTCACCTCGACCTTGACGACGACCTTGTCGACGCCTTCGAGGCCGGCGTTGATATTCCAGCAGCGGCTGACGGCCTTGCGCATGATGCCCGCCAACACGCCGGCGACGTTGCCTGCATTCGCCGGATCGCGGCCATCGCGGTCGCCCTTGACCGGTCCCACGGCAGTTGTCGCCTTCGAGGGCGGCGGCGCTGAGGCCGCAGCCTGTTTGGGATCGGGGGCCTTGTCAATGAGCGCACTGAGGCGCGCCGAATCAAGCTTGGCCTTGTCGGCCTTGTCCTTGGCGATTTTCTCGGTCTTGGCCTTGTCGGCCTTCGCTTTAGCAAGCGCTTTGGCCTTGGCGTCGGCAATGGCTTTCGCCTTGGCCTTGGCGTCCGCGTCGGCTTTTGCTTTCGCATCCGCATCCGATTTGGCTTTGGCGGCGGCGTCCGCCTTTTTCTTCTCAGTCTCAATCACCTGCTCAAGCGCATCCTTCTCGATTTTCTCTTCGAGGGCGGCTGTTTCCAAGGTCTTTGCGGCTGGCGGCGGCGGCTCCGCCGCCTTCTCAGGCTCCGGCGGCTTGGCCTCGGGCTCGGACGGCGGTGCTGCAGCAACCGGCGGCGGGGTGGGCTTCGGCTTCGGCGTATCCTTCTTCGCCTCGTCCGGCTTGGCGACGTCTTTTTCCCGAGCATCGTCGAGCTTGGCGTCACGGCTGCCCTGGCGCAGCTTGGTCAACTCGGAATCGGTGATGACGTCGGCAGCAACCGGGTCAGGCTCGGGGATCTTGAACTCGCGCGGCTGCGCAAACGACACCAGTGCCCAGGCGAGCAGTGCCGAATGCAGGAACAGCGATATGGCGAGCCCGAGGCGCATGAGGGATTACTTTCCCTCCTCCACCTGGGTGACGAGCGAGAGCTTGCGGAAACCGGCGTTCTTCAACTGCGACATGACCTGCGCCACGTAGCCGTACTCCACGCTTTTGTCGCCACGCACGAAAATCGCTTCCTCGGTGACGTTACCGCCGCGCGTCTTGCCGATGGCCAACAGTTTTGCCGGGAGATCGGCGATCGGCATTGGCGTGTTCTTTTCCTCGCCGAGGAAAACTTCACCTTTTTTATTCACCGACACGATCAGTGGGTCGGTCTTTGGCGCGTCGATGGGCTTGCCCTTGGCCGATGGCAGGTCGATCTGCACGCCCGAGGTCATCAAGGGAGCCGCCACCATGAAGATGATCAGCAGCACC
>JANXRM010000465.1 GCA_025353015.1 Hyphomicrobiales bacterium | reverse complement strand
CCGACAAAGCCACGCTCGGGGCGTTGCTGCAACGCATTGCAGCATGCGGCATCGCCGTCGTCCTAGTCGAGCACGACATGAAGCTGGTCATGGCGATCTCGCAGCACGTGGTCGTGCTGGATACCGGTCGCCGCATCGCCGAGGGCGCGCCGGCAGAGATCGTGCGGGACCCGCTAGTGCTCGCCGCCTACCTTGGCACCGCGGGTAGCAAACTCCGCTCGCGCCAGACCGCGCTGCTCCCAAGTGCGCGGCAACTGGTCGACGTCGCGAGCCTCAGCGCCGGCTACGGGTCCGTGTCGGTGCTGCGCGATGTCTCGCTCGCGATTTGCCAAGGCGAGATGGTGGCCATTCTCGGCGCCAACGGTGCCGGCAAAACGACGTTGATGCGCGCCATGTCCGGCCTGCTCCGCCCCATCGGCGGGACGGTGCGGCTGCTCGGGAAAAGCATCGAAGCGCAGGCCGCCGACAAAATCGTTCATGCGGGCCTGCTGCTCGTGCCCGAGGGTCGCCAGGTTTTCCCGGAACTCGATGTCATCGACAACCTGCGCCTCGGCGCCTTCGCCAAACCGGACACCGACCAGGACTGGCAGATCGCGGCGATGCTGCAGCGGTTCCCAAAGCTGAACGAACGCCGCCATCAACGGGCCGGGCTGCTCTCCGGTGGCGAACAGCAGATGCTGGCGATCGCCCGTGGATTGATGGGGAAACCTGTCGTTCTGATGCTCGACGAGCCCTCGCTCGGGCTGGCGCCAGCGCTGGTCGAAGCGCTTTTCGATCTGCTCGCCGAGCTGCGCGACGAAGGCCTCACGATCCTGCTCGTCGATCAGATGGCGGCGCTGGCGCTATCGGTGGCCGACCGCGGCTACGTCCTGCAATCCGGCGCCATCGTGCACGCGGGCGACGCCGAAAAACTTCGATCCAATCCCGCGATCGCTGCTGCGTACCTGGAAAGCCGGTGACGGCCTGACTATTTGCTCAGCAATTGTCTCATATTTTGGCGTCGATAGATTGAATTCCAGTCAGCACCGGCGTTGTTGATTGCCGGAATTCGACTACGATCGTCACCACTCATATCGGGAGGCCCTATGCGTCACGTTTTGAAGTTCGTCGCGTTTCTGGTTGTTCTGCTGCTCGGCGCGGGCAGTGTCCAAGCGAAACAGTTCCGCTACGCCTATCGCGTCGATCCGGCCTCGCTCGATCCGCATGCGCTGGCCGAGACGTTCACGCTCTCCTGGCTCGTCAAGATCTACGAGCCTTTGATCGGCCGCGGCAAGAACCTGGAACTCGTTCCTGCGCTCGTTCTGAAATGGGAGCAGCCCGACCCGAAGACCTGGCGCATGCATCTGCGCCCGAACGTGACGTTTCACGATGGTTCGCCATTCACGGCCGACGATGTGATTTTCTCCATCGGGCGCGTAAAAGCCGATGGCTCGGACATGGCCTACACCGTCGCCACCGTCACCGAGGTGAAGAAGATCAACGACCTGACCGTCGATTTCGTCATGGACAAGCCGAATCCGATCATTCCGCAGCAGACCACGTCCACATGCATCATGAGCAAGGCGTGGGCGGAGAAGAACGGCGCAACGGCTCCGGCGAGCGTGAAAAAGAAGATCGAGAACTTCGCCACCAACAACACGAACGGCACTGGCGCGTTCAAAATCGCTTCCAGACAAGTCGGTGTGAAGACGGTGCTTGTTCCGCACGCGGGTTGGTGGGGACCGAAGGAGCATAACCTGACCGAGGTGGTGTTCACGCCGATCCAGGCCGACGCCACCCGCGTCGCGGCGCTGCTGTCGGGCGAACTCGACATGATCTACCCGATCCCGCAACAAGACGTGGCGCGCATCACCGCCACCGGCAAGCATACCGTTCTGACCGGCTTCGAACTGCGCACGATTTTCCTTAACATGGATCAGGCACGGGACGAGCTGCACGAGTCGAACGTCAAGGGCAAAAATCCTTTCAAGGACAAGCGCGTCCGCCAGGCCGTCTATCATGCAATCGACATTGCGGCGATCCGCGACAAGATCATGGGCGGCACGTCGCACATCGCGGGCATCATGGTCGCGCCTGGCATCAACGGCTACGACGCCAAGCTCGACACGCGCCTGCCGTTCGATGCCGATGCGTCGAAGAAGCTGCTGGCCGACGCGCGCTCCGCGCAAGGCTTCGAAGTCGGCATGGACTGCCCCAACGACCGCTACGTCAACGACGAGAAGATCTGTCAGGCCGTGGTCGGCATGCTCGCCCGCGTCGGCATCACGGTGAAGCTGCTGGCGCAGACGCGGACGAAGTACTTCGAGAAGATCCTCGCCCGCAATATGTCGATGTCGCTTCTTGGTTGGCAACCCTTGAGCTACGACGCGCACTCGACGTTGCAGGACACGATGAACACGCCGGCCGAAAAGATCGGCACGTACAACGTTGGCGCTTTCTCCAACAAGAAGATCGACGAACTGACGGTCGCAATCGAGAACGAGGTCGACGCGGTCAAGCGGCAGGCGCTGATTTCGCAGGCTTTGCAGATCCACAAGGACGAGTTTGGCCACATCCCGCTGCATCAGGCGGGGCTTGCCTGGGGTGTGCGGCAAGGCGTGTCCGTTTCGCTGCGCAACGACGACAGCCTCGAGCTCAAATGGGTGAAGGTCGATTGATCGGGCACCCCTTGCCGGAGTTTGTGCTATCGTGAAGCTTCGGCGCTTGCCCCCGCGATCGCCGCAGCATCCGGGAGCACGAGACCAACGGCAGTGGTGTAAATGGCGAGCTTCATTCTCAATCGATTGCCGCAAACCCTGATCGTGGTGCTGATCTCGGCGCTGGTCAGTTTCTCGCTGTTTCGCTATGTCGGCGATCCCGTCAACAACATGGTCGGCCAAGCCGCATCGCTGGCCGATCGCGAGGTGATGCGCCGGCAATTGGGATTGGAGGATCCCGTCGTTCTGCAGTTCCTGCGTTTTCTCGGCAATGCGGCGCGCGGAGACTTCGGCGTCTCCTTCAAGTTCGGGCTACCCGTCCGCCAATTGTTCTCGAGCGCCTGCCGGCCACGTTGGAACTCAGCATTTGCGCCATGCTGATCGCCGTCACGCTCGGCATTCCCTTAGGGGTGTGGACGGCGCTGCATCGCCGCAACTGGGCCGCCCATATGCTGCTGATCGGATCGTTGATCGGCGTCGCCCTGCCGACGTTTCTGATCGGCATCGTGCTCATTCTCGTCTTCTCGGTATGGCTTGGCTGGCTGCCGTCGTTCGGGCGGGGCACGGTGATCGTTATCGGGACGACCTGGACGACGGGCTTCCTCACGCTTGGCGGCCTCAAAGCGCTGATTTTGCCAAGCCTGACGCTCGGCCTCTTTCAAATGACTCTGATCATGCGTCTGGTCCGCTCCGAGATGCTCGAAGTGTTGCGCACCGACTACATCAAATTCGCCCGGGCTCGCGGTTTGAGCGATCGCGATGTCCATTTCGACCACGCGTTACGTAATACTCTGGTGCCTGTGATCACCGTGGTCGGCCTGCAGTTCGGCAACATCTTCGCGTTTTCAATCATCGTCGAAACCGTGTTCCAATGGCCAGGCCTCGGCCTGCTCGTCATCCAGGCGATCCAGTTCGCCGATGTGCCGCTGCTGGCGGCCTATCTCGTCATGATCGCGCTCTGCTTCTCGCTCATCAATCTCGCGGTTGACGTTCTCTATGCCGCCGTCGATCCCCGGGTCCGCGCCAGCGAGCGGACGGCCGCCCGGGCCAGCCCATGACCGACAGCGTCGCAACCGAACGTGCGCCCACATGGCGCGATAGCGATCTGTGGTTCGATTTTTGCCGCTCGCCCGTGGCGATCGGCGCTGTCGCCGTCACGTTGCTGCTGTTCGTCACCGCCATCGGCGCCCCTTGGCTCGCGCCCTACAACGTCGTCGATCCCCCCAAGTTCAATGTCGTCGATGCGCGATTGGTGCCGGGTGCCACGGGCCTGTTCGGTGATCGCTATCTGCTCGGCACCGATCCGCAGGGACGCGACCTGCTCTCGGCCATGATGTATGGATTGCGCACCTCGCTTCTCGTCGGCTTCGGCAGCATTTGTCTGGCCGCACTCGTCGGTATTACACTCGGCCTCGTCAGCGGATATTTCGGCGGTTTCATCGGTGCCGCCATCATGCGCATCGCCGACGTGCAGCTGAGTTTCCCGGCCATTCTCGTTGCCTTGCTGATCGACGGTATAACGCGCACGGTCATGACCCGCGACGTGCACGAAAAGCTTGCCGTTCCCGTGCTGATCCTGGCGATCGCGGCATCGTACTGGGTGCAATACGCGCGCACCGTGCGCAGCCTCGTGCTGGTGGAGCGGGACCGGGAATACGTGCTGGCCGCCAAGGTCACCGGTGTCGGCACGGGCCGGATCCTGTTCAGCCACATCCTGCCGAACGTCACGGGGCCGGTGCTGGTGATCGCCACGATCAATCTTTCGCTCGCGATCCTCACCGAGGCGACGTTGAGTTTCCTCGGCGTCGGCGTCCCGCCCGGCCAGCCCTCGCTCGGTTCCCTCGTTCGCATCGGCAACGAGTATTTGTTTTCCGGCGACTGGTGGATCTCGATCCTGCCCGGCGCTGTGCTGGTGGCGCTGTGCCTCGCCGTCAATCTGCTCGGCGATTGGCTACGCGACGCCCTCAACCCCAAGTTGGCTGGCACATGAGCGCGCTTCTTTCCGTCGCGAACCTGCGTGTGGAAATCGCGACCCGCCGGGCGACGCTGGTGGCGATCGACGACGTTTCGTTCGACATTTCGGCCGGCGAGGTGCTGGGCGTGGTCGGCGAGTCCGGCGCTGGAAAATCCATCACTGGGACAGCGATCCTCGGTTTGCTCGACCATCCCGCGCGCATCGCGGCAGGCCGCATCATGCTCGACGGGCAGCACATTAATGCTCTGCCGGCAGCCGAAATGCGCAAACTTCGAGGCAAATACATCGGCGCGGTGTTCCAGGATCCGCTCACCTGCCTCAATCCGCTGATGTCGGTCGGACGACAGATCGTACAAACGCTCACGACGCATCTCGATCTCACCGCGTCGGAAGCACGGTCCCGCGCGCTGCGCCTGCTCTCCGAGGTCGGCATTCCCGCGGCACGGGAGCGCCTGGACAGCTACCCGCACGAATTGTCTGGCGGCATGCGTCAGCGGGTCGTGCTGGCGTTGGCCTTTGCCTGCGCGCCGAAGTTGATCATCGCCGACGAGCCGACGACCGCTTTGGATGTCTCGATCCAGGCGCAAATCATCGAGCTTCTGAAGCGCATGTGCCGGGAGCGCGGCACGGCCGTACTGCTGATCACGCACGACATGGGCGTGATCGCCGATACCGCCGATCGCGTCGCCGTCATGTATGCGGGACGCATCGTGGAGTTGGGCAGCGTTGCCAGCGTCCTCAGACATCCGCGCCACCCGTACACGCGGGGTCTCGTCGCCTCGATCCCGAGCTTGCGGCGACGCCACGTGAAACTGCTGCAAATCGCCGGCAGCATGCCGCATCTCGATGCACGTCCCTCAGGCTGTGCGTTCCATCCGCGTTGTCCTGTCCGGTTGCCACGCTGCGCCATCGACCGGCCAGAAATCCATCAAGTCGGTAACGCCTCGATCGCGTGTTGGCTACCGCCGGATGCGTCAAGCACGGATACGACAAGCGATAAGGGAGTCGCGACGGATGCCTGACGCGACCGCGAAGCCTGCGCCCGCCGAGCACCATGCGCTGATTGTAGGTGGTCTTGTCGAAGTAGGGCAGCGCCACGGACCCCATGGTCGCGGCCGTTGCGACACTCGATCCGGAGATGGCCGAGAACACCGCGCACGATGCGATGTTGGTGTGCAGCAGCCCGCCGGGCAACCGCCGCAGCCAGACATTGAGCGCCTTATAGAGCTGCTCGGAAAGCCCCGAGCGCAGCAGGATCTCGCCCATCAGCAGGAATAATGGCACGGCCACCAGTACGAAGCTTGACGATGGCGCCCAGATCACTTGCCCCATGAACAGCCAGAACGGACGGTCGGAGAACAACACGCCTGCAACCAGCGCCAGGGTGCCGAGCACACCGGCGATATAGACGCCGGAGCCGAAGAAAACGACGAACATCCCGATCAGCATCAGAATTTCACCGATCGGCAGCGCCGCGGCAACGCCTTGACTGGCGGCAAAGACGGCGAGCGCCAGCAGGATCAGCAGGAAAACAATTGCGATCACGGTGTGCTCCCGCCGTTGGCGCCCAGCCTCGGTGAACCAGATTGCGGCGGACCAACTCGCGGTGGCACTAGGCCGACCGCCTCCAGCGCCTCGTCCGTTTCGTCCTCGAAGGTGCGCGGCCCGAGCAAGGCGTCGATGCCGGCGGCGTCACCGGCGGCCAGGCGACACAGAACCTCAACCAGCAGCACCACCGCCATCATCGCC
This sequence comes from Hyphomicrobiales bacterium, assembly GCA_025353015.1. Classification (GTDB taxonomy): domain Bacteria; phylum Pseudomonadota; class Alphaproteobacteria; order Rhizobiales; family Hyphomicrobiaceae. The sequence continues at coordinate 3,246 of JANXRM010000465.1, read as the reverse complement.
AGCATGGTTATGCCGACCGCCCAGAGCCCCTGAGGAATGACAAGGGGGATAGCCAGTGCGCTCGTATCCTTTGCGTTGAACAGGATACTCTCTTGCACCAAGCCCCACGCACACCAGGTCAGGAAGCAGGTGAGAGCGGTCAGAATTGCCAGCGCAAAGGCGTGCAAAAATTGGCGACATCGCAATGGCACGCGATTGACCAGCACGTCGACACGAATGTGCGCGCGCATGGCCAGAGTGTGTGCCAGCCCCCAGGCGATGCCGAACGCGAGCAGATAGCCGGTTTTTCGGCCGTTCCGCTCGAACATCTGGCAGTGCTGACAGTTGCGCACATTCGTTGCGGCTGCCAAGCTTGCGGCAGTTTTCGGCAGCCACAGCCGATGACACCGCGGTCACTGGGGGCATATGCGTGAGCGAAAAAGACCATCAATCTGGGCGGCAATCTGTCTGGCAACCTGTCCGGATCGGCGTCGACGTCGGCGGCACGTTCACAGACCTGCAGATCCTCCATGCCGGCACCGGTCTGATGACCAGCATGAAGACGCCGACGACGCCCGAGGATCCGTCAATCGGTCTGATGACGGGTGTGAAGCGGGCCGCTGAGCGCGACGGCTTCAAGCTGTCCAGCGTCAGCCATCTGCTGCACGGCACGACGATCGCGACTAATGCCGTGCTCGAACGAAAGTTGCCGCCGGCGGTGCTGGTGACGACGGCCGGCTTCGAGGACGTATTGGAGATCGGACGGCACTATCGCCGGGACGTCTACTCGCTCAATCCAGCCGCGCCGCCAGCGCTCATTCCACGCGATCGCCGGTTCGGTGTCCGCGAGCGTGTCCGTGCTGATGGTCGTGTGGAGACGCCGCTCGCGCCGGAAGCCATCGAGAGCCTGGTCCAGCGTCTTGCGCCGCTCGATCTGGCAGCCGTCGGAATTTGTCTGCTCAACGCCTATCTCAACCCCGAGCATGAGATTCGCCTCGCGGAGCATCTGTCGCGGGCGTTTCCCAAGCTCAGGATTTGCCGCTCGAGCGAAGTCAGCCCCGAGATCCGCGAGTACGAGCGTACCTCGACGACCGTACTCAACGCGCTGCTGATGCCGGTGGTTGCCAACTACATCGACCGCCTGAAGCACCGTATGGCGGCAGAGGCGTTTACACCACGCCTCTTGCTCGTGCAGTCGAATGGAGGGGTCTGCAGTGCCGAAACGGCGCAACGCGAACCGGTCCGGCTGCTGCTGTCGGGGCCGGCCGGCGGCACCGCCGCGGCGGCATTTCTTGGCCGCCAGCTCGGTGAGCCCAATCTCGTCGGCATCGACATGGGTGGTACCAGTTTCGACGTCTCGGTGGTGCGCGATGGCACCGTCGGGCTGGTCGCGCAAGGCGAGATCGATACCCTGCCCGTGCGCTTACCCATGGTTGAAATCCGCACGATCGGCGCGGGCGGCGGATCGCTGGCGCGCGTTCTGCCGGGAGGCCGGGTCGCCGTTGGACCGGAAAGCGCCGGCGCCTTGCCAGGGCCAGTCGCCTATGGCCGCGGTGGTACCGAGCCGACAGTGACCGACGCCAACGTGGTCCTCGGCAGGCTCGATCCCGAAGGCTTTCTCGGTGGCCTGATGCAGCTCGATCTGGCCGGAGCGCGGACCGCGGTGGCGGCGCGCATCGGCCGGCCACTTGGCGTCGACGTCGAGACTGCGGCCGATGGCATCCTGCGGCTGACCAACACCAAGCTCGGCGCTGCGATCCGCTTGTCACTGTTCGAAAAGGGCCTGGACCCGCGCGAATTCGCGTTGATCGCTTTCGGTGGCGCTGCAGGATTGCACGCGGTCCATGTCGCAGAGGAGCTTGGTGCCTGCCGCGTTATTTTTCCGCGCGATGCCAGCACGCTGTCGGCATTCGGCATCCTCAATTCCGATCTGCAGCACGATTTGGTGCGCGCGCGGCTCTTACTGCTGACGCCGGACGCGGCTGCCGTGCTTGGCCCCATCATCGCCGATCTCGCGCGCGAGGCCGGCACCCGCCTCGACGCCGACGCGATCGCGGCCGCCAACCGTGAGGTGCGCTTCACCGCCGACCTGCGCTACCGTGGCCAGGCGTTCGAGCTGACCGTTCCGATGCGGGGCAGCACGCTCGATGCCGCTGTCGTCGAGCACCTGATCGCCGACTTCCATGCGACGCATCAGCAGCGCTTTTCCTATGCCAATCCGGGCACGCCGGTCGAGCTCGTTGCATTGCGGGCCATCGCGATCGGACGGCTGTCGGCGCCGAGCGTCAAGGCGGCTGAACTGGCCGGATCGGGAAAGCCTGCCCGGTCGCGACGGCTTTGGCTCGACGGGGGCTGGCAGGATTGCCCTGTCTGGCAACGCGCCGACATTGGCGAGACCACAACGATTCGCGGCCCGGCCCTGATCGAGGAGGCCTACACGACGGTCATCGTGTCGCGCGGCTGGACGTGCAGTGCTGCCGCCGGTGGCCATCTCGTTGCCAGGAAGGACTGATCTGATGAGCCCTGAGATGAGCCCTGAGACAAGCAAGCCGTTGGCGCCGATCGATCTTGAAATCCTCTATAACGCCCTGGTTGCGGCGGCTGCAGAGATGGACGTCACCGTCTGGCGCACGAGCCGTTCGACGATCGTGCGCGAGCTGCTCGACTACTCGACCGCCATCTTCGACGCCGACGGCTGGAACGTGGCGCAGTCCGCGCGTATTCCGGGCCATCTCAATTCCATGAGTTCGTTCCTGCGCGAGATCGTCGAACGCTACATCCCTGCCGACGACTGGCAACCGGGCGACGTCGTCATCTCGAACGAGATGGTGAGCATGGTGCTGGCGCAGATCACCTACGAGCCGAGGATCCGTCCTGTGCTCGAGGACTTGTTCCAATCCGACGGCAGCGAGATCTACATCAAAGACATCGCTTGTTATGTGCCACTAGGGCAGCCCACCACATTCGAGCACTTGATCCTCGCGGCTAAGGTGCGCAACGAAGTCGCGATGGGAGTTCAGGTGTACGTGGATGACGCCGCCCAACGGTATGGCCTGGTGCTCAACCCACCGCTCGCCCAGCGCACCGCACCATTCGTTCCCAAAAAAGGCGATCGCCTGATTGTCCTCGCAGAAGACGACGGCTGACCCAAAACAGTGCTTCAGGCGATCCTTCGCTCCAAGGAGATCGTCATTGGCACTCGACAGTGATCGACTGGCCCTTCGCGCTGCACGTGGGGCCGTTGATGCCGCCCCAGGTGTCGTCGTC